>NZ_JBEDNP010000027.1:0-32478 GCF_040105315.1 Pseudonocardia tropica | reverse complement strand
TGTTGTCGGTGGTCATTGCGGTAGGGAAACGCCCGGTCCCATTCCGAACCCGGTAGCTAAGCCTTCCAGCGCCGATGGTACTGCACTCGCCAGGGTGTGGGAGAGTAGGTCGCCGCCGACATTCAACCTCTGAAAGGGGAGTCCGCAACGGTGTAGAAGCCGCTGTGGACTCCCCTTTTTCGTATGTCTGCAGCCGTGTCCGCCTCGCTGCGCGGACCGGTTCGCCCAGTGCGGTCGCCGACCGCGGAAGTGACGGTGTTCGTTTGTACCCTGACCACGTGACGGACGGGGAACGTCCCGGCAACGGCCGGGCAGGCGAGGAGCGCGGCTCGCGCAGCGGGTCGGGATGGTCGCGCGGCGATGACCAGCGGGGACGGCGCCGCGACGGCGACGACCGCACGCGTCGCGACGACCGGGGCAACCGCAGCGGCGGCGACCGTGCGCGCGACGACCGGGGACGTCCGGGCGAGCGCCGCACCGAGGGCCGCTCCTGGTCCGACCGGGGTGGACGCGACACCGGCCGGCGCGACAGCGGCTTCCGCGGCGACGACCGCTCCGACCGCGGGCCGCGTCGCGACGACGACCGTCGCCCCGCCCGTGACGACGACCGTCGTTCCGGTGGCACCGGCCGGCGTGACTCGTTCCGGGGTGGACGCGACGACCGTGGTGGCCGGCCCTCCGCGGGCCGTGACGACCGCCGTCCCTACCGGGACCGCGACGACCGTGGCCCCCGTCCGCAGGGCGACGACGACCGCGGCGGACGCTCGTTCCGGGGCCGCGACGACCGCGCCGGTCGTCCCTCCTCCGGTCGTGACGACCGTGGTGGCCGCTCGTTCTCCGGCCGCGACGACCGTGGCGGCCGTCCGTTCCGCGGCGGTGACGACCGCGGCGGTCGCCCCTCCGGCGACCGTGACGACCGCGGTGCCCGCTCCTTCCGTGACCGCGACGACCGCGGCGGCCGTTCCTTCGGCGGCCGTGACGACCGTGCCCCTCGTCCGCAGCGCGACGACGACCGCGGTGGGCGTTCGTTCCGCGACCGTGACGACCGAGGGGGACGTCCGTCCGGTGACCGCGGTGCCCGCTCCTTCCGGGACCGTGACGACCGTGGCGCCCGTCCGCACCGCGACGACGACCGCGGCGGCCGTTCGTTCCGTGATCGCGACGACCGGGCCGGTCGCCCGTCCCGGGACCGTGACGACCGCGGCGGCCGTTCCTCCGGCAGCCGTGACGACCGTGGTGCCCGTCCCTACCGCGATCGCGACGACCGTGCGCCGCGCGGCCGGGACGAACGCGGGGACGGCCGGCGCGGCTCGTTCCGGGACCGTGACGACCGTGGCGCCCGTCCGCAGCGCGACGACGACCGTGGTGCCCGTCCCTACCGGGACCGTGACGACCGCGCGCCCCGTGGTCGCGAGGACCGGGGCGACGACCGGCGCAGCCCGTCCGGGGACCGGGAGGACCGCCCGTACCGTGTCCGGGAGGAGCGACCGTCGCACGACCGCCCGTCCGAGCGGTCCGTGGCCGTCGAGCCCCGGGACGTCGCGCAGCCGGACGCCGTGCGGGCCGACCCGGCCGGTGACGCGCCTGCCGTGACGCCGTCGACGACCGACACGCGGGAGTCGGCCGCGGCGACCGGCGGCACCGCCTCCGACACCCGGGTTCCGGAGACCTCGCCCGCGGTGGCGGCCGGCGCGCCGGTCACCCGCGACGAGCGCACCGACGACGTGGGAAGCACGGGCAGCACCGCGCCCGACGGCCCCCGGTCCGACAGCGGGGACCGGACCGACACCCCCGTGACCGACTCCCGTGGGCCCGGTACCGAGGCCGACGCCGTCGACCGCGCCGGGACCGCCCCGGGCACGACCGGGTCCGACGGCGACACCGCCGACGGTCCGCGCGCGGACCGTGCCGAGCGTCCCGTCGGGCGCGACGGGAGTCACCCGCTCCGCGACCGTGACGACCGTGGTCCGCGCCGGGAGCGTGACGACCGTGGCCCGCGTGGCGGCCGTGACGACCGTGGACCGCGCTCCGGCCGTGACGACCGCAGGCTCGACGACCGGGGCCGGAACGACCGTGGCCGTGACGACCGCCGTGACCGCGACGCCCGTCCGCGGCGGGCGATCCCGGAGTCGGCCGAGCGGACCTTCGTCGCCGAGCCGGACCTGCCGGACTCGGTGACCGCCGCCGAGCTCGACCCGAGCGTGCGCCGGGACCTGCGCGGCCTCCAGAAGGAGACCGCCGAGGTCGTGGCGCGGCACCTCGTCGCCGCGGGACTACTCGTCGACGAGGACGCCGTGCAGGCTCTCGAGCACGTGCGCTACGCGCGGCGCCGGGCGTCGCGGATCGCCGTCGTCCGGGAGGCCGCCGGCATCGTCGCCTACCACGCGGGGGAGTGGAACGAGGCCCTCGGCGAGTTCCGTGCCGCCCGCCGGATGGGCGGCGGACCGGGGCACGTGCACGTCATGGCCGACATCGAGCGTGCCCTCGGCCGTCCCGAGCGTGCTCTCGACCTGGCCCGCAGCCCGGAGGCCCGCGACCTCGGCCCTGAGGAGCGGATCGAGCTGCTCATCGTCGCCGCGGGAGCCCGGCGCGACCTGGGTGAGGCCGACGCCGCCGTCGTCGGTCTCCAGGTCCCCGAGCTCGACGCGGTCCGCCGCGACCCGTGGAGCGCGCGGCTGTTCTACGCCTACGCCGACAACCTGCTCGCCGCCGGCCGGGAGTCGGAGGCCGTGCAGTGGTTCGTCCACGCCCACGACGCCGACCAGCACCGGGAGACCGACGCGGCCGCGCGCATCGCCGAGCTGACCGGTGACGAGCTCGAGGGCGCCGACGACGAGCTCTCCGTCGGCTGGGAGGACGTGCCCCCGGCCGCCGACGACCACGCCGACGCGCCGTACACCGACGCGCCGTACACCGACGCGCCGTACACCGACGCGCCGTACACCGACGCGCCGTACACCGACGCGCCGTACACCGACGCCCCGGCACCGTCCGGTCGGATCGACGCCGACGACCGCACCGACGCAGCCGGCGACCCCGGTGACCCCGGCGACGGGGCAGGGACCGAGGTCCCGAGCATCGACGGGACCGACGAGGGCGGGACCGACGAGGGCGGGACCGACGAGGTCCGCGGCGACACCGACGCGACCGACGGAGACGTCGTGGTCGAGGAGCCGGACGCCTCCGAGGCGGCTCCCTCCGCGGACCGGCAGCAGGGCCGGGACACCGGGGCCGGCGACCGGTGACCGACGACCTGCTGTCCCGCCACGACGTCCTCCTGGCCGACCTCGACGGCACCCTCTACCGGGGCCCCGAGGTCGTCCCGGGGGCCGTCGAGGCGGTGCTCGGGGCGGCGGACCGCGGCGTGCCCACGGTGTACGTCACCAACAACGCCTCCCGCAGCCCCGCCGACGTCGCGGCGCACCTCGCCGAGCTCGGCTTCCCGGCGCGCGTCGAGGACGTCCGCACCAGCTCGCAGGCCGCGGCCGCGATGCTGGCCGACCAGCTCCCGCCGGGCGCGCGGGTGCTGGTCGTCGGCACGTCGGCACTGGCCGACGAGGTCCGGGCCCGCGGGCTCGCCGTCGTCGGTGACGCCGAGGGCGCGGACGCCGTCGTCCAGGGGCACTCGCCCGACACCGGGTGGCGGATCCTGGCCGAGGCGGTCGTCGCCGTCCGGGCCGGAGCGCTGTGGGTCGCCTCCAACGTCGACCCCACCCTGCCCACCGAGCGCGGTGCGCTGCCCGGCAACGGCTCGATGGTCCAGGTCGTGCGCACGGCGACCGGTGCGCGGCCGCAGGTGGCGGGCAAGCCCGCCGCCCGGCTGCTCCGCGAGGGGTGCGGCGACGCGCAGGCCCCGCTCGTCATCGGGGACCGGCTCGACACCGACATCGAGGGTGCCAACGCCATGGGCGCCCCGTCGCTGCTGGTCCTGACCGGGGTCAGCGGCGCCGCGGAGCTGCTCGCCGCCGCCCCGGAGCTGCGGCCCACCCACATCGGCGCCGACCTCGCCGCGCTCACCCGCCCACCGGACGAGCTGGCCCCCGGGCCGCGGCCCGGCTGGGACGTCCGCGCCGACGGCGGCACGCTCGTGCTGTCCGGCGACGGGGCCGGCCCCGAACCCACGGTGGATGCGCTGCGTGCCCTGTGTGCGGTGGCCTGGAAGCAGGGCGTCCAGGACGTCCGTGCCGACGGTGCCGCCGCCGCCGCGGCGCTGGCGGAGCTCGGCCTGGCGGAGCGGCCAGGGCGGTGACGCCGCGTCGCGGCCGCTGTCGGGACCGTCGGCTACCGTGGCGTCAGAACCCCGTCCCCGGAGATCATCGATGAGCGTTCCCGCACCCGGACCCCGCCCGGGCGACCCGCGGCCCGAGCAGGACCGCCCGGTCGCGGCCCTGCGTGCCGAGGTCGACGCGGCCGTCGCGGCGCTCGACGCGCTGGACGACCGTCCGGTCTCCGAGCACCCGGCCGCGTTCGAGCGGGTGCACGCCGCGCTCGGTCGCGCGCTGAGCGCCGGCTCGGAACGGGAGTGACGATGGGCCCCACCCGCGCCCGGCTGGACGCCGAACTCGTCCGCCGCAAGCTCGCCCGCTCCCGCGGCCAGGCCGCCGAGCTGATCGCCGCAGGCCGGGTCGTCGTCAACGGCATGCCGGCGGCGAAGCCCGCCACCGTGGTGGACCGGGACGCGCCCGTCCTCGTCCGCCCGGACGACGACGGCGCGCCCGACTGGGCCTCCCGCGGCGCCAGGAAGCTGCTCGGCGCCCTCGACGCGTTCACCGGCGTCGACCCCGCCGGGCGGCGCTGCCTCGACGCGGGCGCCTCCACCGGCGGCTTCACCGATGTGCTGCTCACCCGCGGGGCGGCCGAGGTCGTCGCCGTCGACGTCGGGTACGGCCAGCTGGTCTGGCGGCTGCAGTCCGACGAGCGCGTCCACGTGCACGACCGCACCAACGTCCGGGCCCTCGAACCGGAGCAGATCGGTGGGACGGTCGCCCTGACCGTCGCCGACCTGTCGTTCATCTCGCTGCGCACCGTGCTGCCGGCCCTCGCCGCCTGCACCGCGCCCGGAGGCGACCTGCTGCCCATGGTGAAACCACAGTTCGAGGTCGGGAAGGACCGGCTCGGCTCCGGCGGGGTCGTGCGGGACCCGGGCCTGCGCACCGAGGCGCTGCACGGGGTCGCGACCGCCGCCGCCGCAGCCGGGCTGCACGTCCTCGGCGCCACCGCGAGCCCGCTGCCCGGCCCGTCGGGCAACGTCGAGTACTTCCTGCACCTGCGCCGGCCCGCCGACGGCCCGGCCGGCGTCGCCCCCGAGCAGCCCGAGCTCGCGCCGATGCTGGCCGCCGCGGTCGCGGACGGCCCCGCATGAGGGACATCCTGCTGGTCCTGCACACCGGGCGGCCCACCAACCGCAAGACCGCACTGCACGTGATGGGCGAGCTCGGGCGGCTCGGCCTGCGCACCCGGGTGCTCGCCGACGAGTGGGCCGAGCTCGCCGCGGACCCCGACGTCCCCGCCGGCTACGAGCCCGTCCCGGTCCCCGGGAGCCCGGAGTGCGCCCGCGGCGCCGAGGCGGTCCTGGTCCTCGGCGGTGACGGCACCCTGCTGCGCGCCGCCGACCTCGCCCGCCACGCCGGAGTGCCGCTGCTGGGCGTCAACCTCGGCCACGTCGGCTTCCTCGCCGAGGCCGAGGAGGACACCCTGCCCGAGGCCCTGCAGAAGCTCGCCGACGGCGACTACGAGGTCGAGGAACGCACGACCCTCGAGGCCGTCGTCACCGCCGCCGGGCAGGTGCTCGGCCGGGCCTGGGCGCTGAACGAGGCCGTCGTCGAGAAGACCACCCGCGGCCGCATCCTCGAGGTCGTCCTCGAGGTCGACGGCCGCCCGGTGTCCTCCTTCGGCTGCGACGGGGTGCTCTGCTCCACCCCGACCGGCTCCACCGCCTACGCCTTCTCCGCGGGTGGGCCGCTGATCTGGCCCCAGGTGCAGGCGCTGCTGGTGGTCCCCAGCAACGCACACGCCCTGTTCGCCCGGCCGATGGTGATCGCGCCGCAGAGCACCGTCGCGATCGAGGTGTCCGCCGACGGCCCGTCCGCCGTGCTGGACTGCGACGGCCGCCGCACCGTCGCGGTGCCGCCCGGGGCCCGGGTGGAGCTGCGCCGCGCCTCGGAGCCCGTGCGGATGGTCCGGCTGGCTGCGCAGCCCTTCGCCGACCGGCTCGTGCGCAAGTTCGACCTGCCCGTCCGGGGCTGGCGCGGGGCCCGGACCCAGCCACCGGCTTCGAACGCCTGATCGACCGTTCGGCGCACGGGAACATCCGTTCGGTGCCGTTCGCGTGTCGGGGCTCGAACGCTGTCGGTGTTCGAACGTATGGTCCCACGCATGTTGTCCGAGATGCGGATCCAGGGCCTCGGCGTGATCGACGACGCGACCCTGGAACTCGACCCGGGCCTGACCGTGCTGACCGGCGAGACCGGCGCCGGCAAGACCATGGTCGTGACCGGGCTGAACCTCCTCGGCGGTGGCCGCGCGGAGTCCTCGCGGGTGTCGGCCGGGGCGAAGCGCGCCGTCGTCGAGGGCCGGTTCGCGGCCTCGCCGGGGGCGCTGGAGCTGGCCGAGGAGGTGGGCGCCGAGGCCGACGACGACGGGTCGCTGATCGCGGCGCGCACCGTGTCGGCCGACGGGCGCTCCCGGGCCCACCTGGGCGGGCGGTCGGTGCCCAACGGGGTGCTGGGCAGGCTCGCCGAGACCCAGCTCGCCGTGCACGGGCAGAACGACCAGCTGCGGCTGCTGCGCGGTTCCGACCAGCGCGCCCTGCTCGACCGGTTCGCCGGAGACCCCGTCGCGGTCCCGCTGGCCGCCTACCGGGCGGTGCGCACCGAGTGGCTGCAGGTGGTCACCGAGCTCGCCGAGCGGCGGGACAACGCCCGCCGGCTCGCCCAGGAGGCGGACCTGCTGCGCCACGGTCTCGCCGAGATCGAGGCCGCCGACCCACAGCCCGGTGAGGACCGCGAGCTCGTCGAACAGGCCCGCCGGATGGCCGAGGCCGACGACCTGCGGGCCGCCGCCGAGAGCGCACACCTCGCACTGTCCGGCTCGGACGACGGCGAGGCCCCCGGCGCCGTCGGGCTCGCCGGGCAGGCGAAGGGTCTCGCCGAGGGCAGCGGCGACCCCGCACTGGAGGAGCTGTGCCCGCGCCTGACCGAGGCCATCGCGGTGCTCGCCGACGCCGCGGCCGAGCTGTCCGGCTACCTCGACCGGCTCGACGCCGACCCCGAGCTGCTGTCCCGCGTCCTGACCCGCCAGGCCGAGCTCAAGGCACTCACCCGCAAGTACGCCGCGGACACCGACGGCGTGCTGGCCTGGGCCGCCACCGCCCGCGACCGGCTGTCCGGGCTCGACACCTCCGACGAGGCGCTCGCCGAGCTGTCGGCCCGCCGTGACGCGCTCGCCGGTGAGCTGGCCGGCCACGCCGCCGCGATCACCGCGGCGCGCACCGCCGCCGCGTCCCGGCTGGCCGAGGCGACCACGGCGGAGCTCGCCGGGCTCGCCATGAAGGACGCGACGTTGCAGGTCGGCGTGCAGCCGCGGCCCGCCGCCGACACCGGGCCGGTGCTCGAGGTCGGCGGGCGGCGCTGCCAGGCCGGGGCGAGCGGCGTCGACGAGGTCGAGATCCGGCTCGTCCCGCACGCCGGGGCGGCGGCCCAGCCGCTGCACAAGGGCGCCTCCGGCGGCGAGCTGTCCCGGGTCATGCTGGCCCTGGAGGTCGCGCTCGCCGGCGCCGACCCGGTGCCGACCATGGTGTTCGACGAGGTCGACGCCGGCGTCGGCGGCCGGGCCGCGGTGGAGATCGGCCGCCGGCTCGCGCAGCTGGCGGCCCGCCACCAGGTCATCGTCGTCACGCATCTGCCGCAGGTCGCGGCGTACGCCGACCGGCACCTCGTGGTGCAGAAGGCGTCCGGGGCGGGGGTCACCCGCTCCAGCGTGCGGCGGCTCACCGAGGAGGAGCGCACCGGGGAGCTGGCACGGATGCTGGCCGGGATGGACGACACCGACACCGGCCGCGCGCACGCCGAGGAGCTGCTCAGCGCCGCGACCGCGCACCGGGAGGCCGACCGCGCGGCGACCCGGCCCGCGGACCTCGCCGAGGCCCGGTCGCGTCGCGCACAGTCCCGGCGCGGCCGGACCGCGCAGGACACGGAGACCGGCGTCGCGACAACGCCGGCGGAGGGGGCGGTCCCCGGGCCGCGCGGCACCGTCTCCCGCGGCACCGTCTCCCGCGGCACCGACCCCCGCAGCACCGACCCGGACGGCGCCGCGGACCGTCCCGCCGCCGCGTCGCGGCGCCGCCGGGTCGCCCGGGCCGGCTGAGCGGGCCGGCCGACGGCCGTCGGGCGGCGTGCCGTCGCTGTGGGTGAGCGGCGCGGTGCTCCGGGCGCCGCCACCCGGGGTGCGACGGGGGGATCGTCCGGGCCGGTGACGTCGCGGTCTCGCGCGGCGTGCCTGCGTGGTCACGGACGCCCCACCTGTCACAGTGCGCCACATGAAGCTGTCCGGCCTGCTGCACCGTTCCCGACCGGAGCTGCCGGGCCTGACCGGCCCGGCCCGCGCCGACCGCCGTATCGAGTCGGTGCTCCGGCGCCTGCGCCCCGGCGACATCGCCGTGATCGACCAGGTCGACCTGGACCGGGCGACCGCGGACGCGCTCGTCGCCGCCCGGGTCGCCGCGGTCGTCAACGCCGCCCCGTCGATCTCCGGCCGGTTCCCGAACCTCGGCCCGCAGGTGCTCGTCGAGGCCGGCATCCCGCTCGTCGACGACTGCGGTCCCGACACCCTGCGCGCGGTCAAGGACGGCATCCGGGTGCGGCTGCACGACGGCGTCCTCTACACCGGCGAGCAGCCGCTGTGCGAGGGCCGCGAGCAGACCGAGGACACCGTCGCCGACGCCCTGGACGAGGCCAAGCAGGGCCTGACCCACCAGCTCGAGGCGTTCGCCGCGAACACCATCGAGTTCATGCGCCGCGAGCGCTCGCTGCTCCTCGACGGGCACGGCGTCCCCGAGGTCGACGTCGCCCTCGACGGGCGGCCGGTGCTCGTCGTCGCCGCCGGGTTCGACCATCTCGCCGTGCTCAAGCGGCTCAAGGCCTACATCACGGAGTACCGGCCGGTGCTCGTCGGCGTCGGGGCGGGCGCGGACGCGCTGCTCAACGCGCGCCACCGCCCGGACCTCATCGTCGCCGACCCGTCCGAGGTGTCGAACCAGGCGCTGACCAGCGGCGCCGACGTCGTCGTCCCGGCCTTCCCCGACGGCCACGCGCCGGGGCTGCACCGTGTGCAGGACCTGGGCGCCAGCGCCGTCACGTTCCCGTCGATGGCCAATCCCGAGGACCTCGCCCTGCTGCTCGCCCACCACCGCGGCGCCTCGATGATCGTCACGGTCGGGCTGTCGGCGTCGATGGGGGAGTTCCTCGACCGCGGGCGGTCCGGCAGCAACGCCTCGACGTTCCTGACCCGGCTGCAGGCCGGGGGCAGCGTCGTCGACGGCGCGATGATCGCCCAGATGTACCGGAGCCGGACCTCGTTCGCGCCGCTGCTGCTGCTCATCGCGGCCGCGGTGGTCGCGGTCGTCGTCGCCGTGCTGGTGTCCGGCGGCGGCCCCGCGGTGCTGGAGTGGACGCGCGGCGTGCTGGAGAGCGTGCGGGCACTGGTCGCCGGCTGGTTCCCGGCGTGATCTCGCGGCGCCACCACCGCATCGCCCTGGTCGCGGTGTTCGTGCTGGCCCTCGCGGCCGGGTTCGTCCTCGCCGTCGTCGGGCTGCCGCAGCGCATCGCCGACGTCGCTGCGTCGGGGGCGGACACGGGCGAGACCGCCCGGCTGAGCGTCGAACGCGACATCCTGGCCGCGCAGCTGCGCGCCGGCGACGAGTTCGCCGGCCGCGTCGGACCGGACCTGGTGCGCGGGAAGCTCACCGGGGTGCCCGTGACCGTGGTGGCGCTCGGCGCCGACCCGGCCGACACACGCGCGGTCGCCGAGCTCGTCGTCGCCGCGGGGGGCAGCGTCGCGGGGGAGGTCGTGCTCACCCCGGCCGTCACCGACCCGGCCCGCGCCGACCAGCTGCGCGACCTGTCCGCACGGCTTCTTCCGTCGGGGGCGCAACTCCCCACCGCCACGGACGCCGGTGCGCTCGCCGGGGGCCTGCTCGGCTCCGCGCTGCTGGCCCCGCCCGACGGGCCCGCACCCGACCCGGACGGGGCCGGCGCGGTGCTCGCCGGGCTCGCCGGCGGCGGCTTCGCCGAGGCCCCGCAGGGCAGGCCCGCGGCCGGACGAGTGGCCGTCGTCGTCACCGGGGCCGCGTACTCCGGTGTGGACGCCGACGCCTCGGCGTCCACCGCCGCGGCACTGGCCGCGGAGCTCGACCGGCGTGGCGCGGGAGCCGTGCTGGCCGGGCGGGACGCCGCGGACGGTTCGGCCGTCGCCGCCGCCCGCGCGGCCGGGGCCGGTCCGGTGGGCCGGCTCGCCACCGTCGACGGCGTCGGCACCGGCGCCGGGCGGGTCGCGACCGTGCTCGCACTCGCCGAACGACAGGCAGGAGGCACCGGCCGCTACGGTTCCGGGGCCGGAACGGTGGGGCCGGTTCCCGCCGCCCCTTGACCGATCGGTAGGCTGAAACTCCGTGCAGACTCGCGCCACCCGTCATCTGTTCGTCACCGGTGGGGTCGCGTCCTCGCTGGGTAAGGGCCTGACCGCCTCCAGTCTCGGTCAGTTGCTCACCGCGCGCGGGCTTCGCGTCACCATGCAGAAGCTCGACCCCTACCTGAACGTCGACCCCGGGACGATGAACCCGTTCCAGCACGGCGAGGTGTTCGTCACCGAGGACGGTGCCGAGACCGACCTCGACGTCGGCCACTACGAGCGGTTCCTGGACCGCGACCTCGCCGGGCGGGCCAACGTCACCACCGGCCAGGTCTACTCCGAGGTCATCGCCAAGGAGCGCCGCGGCGAGTACCTCGGTGACACCGTCCAGGTCATCCCGCACATCACCAACGAGATCAAGGACCGCGTCCTCGCGATGGCCGAGCCCGACGCCGAGGGCCTGGCCCCCGACGTCGTCATCACCGAGGTCGGCGGCACCATCGGCGACATCGAGTCGCTGCCGTTCGTCGAGGCCGCCCGCCAGGTCCGCCACGAGGTCGGCCGGGACAACTGCTTCTTCCTGCACGTGTCGCTGGTGCCGTACCTGGCGCCGTCGGGCGAGCTGAAGACCAAGCCGACCCAGCACTCCGTCGCGGCGCTGCGCAACATCGGCATCCAGCCCGACGCGGTGGTCCTGCGCGCCGACCGGGAGATCCCCGAGGGCATGAAGCGCAAGATCTCGCTGATGTGCGACATCGAGCTCGACGGCGTCGCCGCGTGCCCGGACGCCCCGTCGATCTACGACATCCCGAAGGTGCTGCACGGCGAGGGCCTCGACGCCTACGTCGTGCGCCGGCTCGGGCTGCCGTTCCGCGACGTCGACTGGACCGTGTGGGGCGACCTGCTCGACCGCGTCCACCACCCGCGGGAGACCGCGACGATCGCGCTGGTCGGCAAGTACGTCGACCTGCCCGACGCCTACCTCTCGGTCACCGAGGCGCTGCGGGCCGGCGGCTTCGCCCACCACGCGAAGGTCGCGATCCGCTGGGTGCCCTCGGACTCGTGCGAGACCCCGGCCGGTGCGGCCGAGGCGCTCGACGGCGTCGACGGGGTTCTCGTCCCCGGCGGCTTCGGCATCCGCGGCATCGAGGGCAAGCTCGGCGCGATCACCCACGCCCGCACCCGGCGGATCCCCACCCTGGGGCTGTGCCTGGGCCTGCAGTGCATGGTGATCGAGACCGCGCGCAGCGTCGCCGGCCTGGAGGGCGCCAGCTCGACCGAGTTCGACCCGGGGACCGCGCACCCGGTGATCTCGACGATGGCGACCCAGCGCGACGTCGTCGCGGGCGAGCGGGACATGGGCGGCACCATGCGCCTGGGTGCCTACCCGGCGGTGCTGCAGCCCGGCTCGGTCGCGGCGAAGGCGTACGGGTCGCGCGAGATCTCCGAGCGGCACCGGCACCGCTTCGAGGTCAACAACGCCTACCGGCAGCAGCTCACCGAGGCGGGCCTGGTGTTCGGGACCTCCCCGGACGGGACGCTGGTGGAGTTCGTGGAGCTGCCGTCGTCGCAGCACCCGTTCTTCGTCGGGACCCAGGCGCACCCCGAGCTCAAGAGCCGCCCGACCCGGCCGCACCCGCTGTTCGCGGCGTTCGTCAAGGCGGCGCTGCGCTACCGGGCCGAGGACCGGCTGCCGGTGCACCTGCCCGGCCGGGACAACACCGACGCCGACGACGCCGAGACGGTCGAGGGCGACAGTGTCGCCGTCGGCGCGGGCGGCAACGGCGTGGCCCGGGCCGAGAGCACCTCCGCCCGATGACCCCGACCGGACCGGGCCGCCGCCGGTGGCCCGGTCCGGCACGGCGGTGCGGGGCCCTGCCGCCGGGCGCGGCACGCGGCCCGTACGGCCCGCGCACCCCGCACGGGCCGGGCCCGGCGACTACTGTCCGACGGGTGATCGAACTGCGCACCCGCCGGGCGGTGACCCGGTGACCCGCCCCGGTGAGCACGACTTCCCGGTCCGCTCGGCCACCGACATCTACTCCGGCCGCGTCATGGCGCTGCGGTCGGACCGCGTCGTCATGCCCGGCGGCCGGGTCGCGACCCGCGAGATCCTGGAGCACCCGGGGGCGGTCGCCGTCGTCGCGGTGGACGAGGCCGGGCGGGTCCGGATGCTGCACCAGTACCGCCACGCCGTCCGGCGACGGTTGTGGGAGCTGCCCGCCGGTCTGCTCGACGTGGCGGGGGAGGACCCCGCGGTCACCGCCGACCGGGAGCTGACCGAGGAGGCCGGGCTGTCGGCGTCGGACTGGTCGGTGCTGCTCGACGTCGTGCCCTCGCCCGGGTTCTCCGACGAGTCGGTCCGCATCTTCCTGGCGCGTGACCTCGTCGAGAAGCCCCGCCCCGACCTGGGCGACGACGAGGAGGCCGACCTGGAGCTGCGCTGGATCCCGATCGCCGAGGCCGTCGGGATGGTGTTCTCCGGCGAGATCGTCAACGCGGTGTCCTGCGCCGGGCTGCTCGCGGCCCGCGCGGTGCTGGCCGGGGAGTTCGACCCGCGCCCGGTCGACGCCGAGTGGGCCGACCGCCCGTTCCGCTTCGCCCGCCGCGCCGACGAGTGATCCTCCGCCGCGCCGACGGGTGACCGCGGGCCGCGGCGACGAGTGACCGCGCCGGGCGGTTGCTAGGGCCGCAGCGGGCGTCCCTCCGGGTCCCGGGGCGACCCGGCGAGCACCACGATCCCGTCGACGAACGACCAGATCGCACCGATCCCGAAGGTCAGGAACGTGACCAGCAGCTGCGCGACGGCCAGACCGGTGTGGCCCGAGTAGAACCGGCCGATCCCGAACGGCAGGAACAGCTGCAGGAGCCCCGCGACGATCTTCTGCTTGTCCGAGTACGGCAGCCCCGAGTAGGGCTCGCGGCCGTACGGCGCGGACGGGTCGTAGCCGTAGGAGCCGTAGGAGGGGGGCCCGGGGTGCGGCGGGTAGGCCGCGCCCGGGTGCTGCTGCCCGGAGGCCCAGCCCGGCGTACCGGCGGCCCACGCCGGCCCGCCCGGGAACCCGCCGCCGGGGGACATGCCCGCGGGGCCGCTGTCCGGGTACGGCCCGGACGGGTACGTCCCGCCGGGGTACCCCGCGCCCGGGTACCCGGGCGCCCCGGGTGCCGGCCACGGCGGGCGGGGACCCGCGGTCGTCGGCGACGGGTCCGGGTAGGGGCCCGCCGCGGGGTGCCCCGACGGATCCGGGTACGGGGTGGCCCGGGTCGGGCCGGGGACGGCGAAGCGAGCGGTGCGCTCGGTGTCAGCGCTGTGCCCGTCGTCGTGGGCGCCCGCGGAGCCGGTGCCGGTGGACGTACCGGAGCGCGCGGTCGCGCCGGTGGTGGCCGGACCCGCGGCGGCGGGATCCGCGGCGCTCGGACCGGTGACCGTGGGACCGGTGGTGGGACCGGTGGCCGTGGGACCGGTGGTCGCGGGATCCGCACCGGCGGGACCACCGCTCGGGCCGTCGCCGGCCACGGACGGGTCCGTCCCCGCCCCGGTGAGCGCCGCCGGATGCGGCTCGGGCAGGTCGGTGAACAGGGCCGCCAGCTCCGCCCGCGTCGTCGCCGCCCGGGCCCGGCGCACCCGGGCGTCGAACGCGTCGACGTCCAGCGCCCCGCCCGTGTAGTGGCGGGACAGCGCCCGCACCGTCTCCTCCTGCTCGGCGTAGCCGATCGGGTCCGCGCTCATACCCCGACCGTAGCCGCGTTCAGCCGTGGTGCAGCACGCTGCGACACGCCGGATGCAGGGCGAGGCGTCGTCCGGGTCGGCGAGGTCGACGCGGAGCGCCGCCGTGGCCGAAGCCGGTCCGACGGGCCGGCAGCGAGGTGTCCGGCCGTCCCCGCAGCCGACGATCCCGACGCCGATCGGGACCAGGTCCAGGAGCACCGCCCCGAGGGTGAACGCGAGGAGCTCGTCCCCAGAAGTGCATGCCGGATCCGGGTGTCGAGCCGAGCAGGAACCGGCTCAGGTCCGGCACCTGCCCGAACCCTGTACCGCCACGCTCCACCACGAGTACCGGGTGTGCTCCCGCCGGACCCCGGCCAGGGTGTAGCCGTCCGTACCGACCCACCCCTCGTCCCGGTCTCCTCTCGGCTGGTGACGAGTACGGTAGGCGCAGGTCAGAGCCCGGTCACGGGCCGATGTGCCCGGTCCGGGGCCGACCACCGTGCGGACCGCCCTCACGGGCCGCCCCGCGACGGCCGTCCTAGGCTCGGCACATGCGTTTCGGACTCTTCGTGCCCCAGGGCTGGCGCCTCGACCTCGTCGGCATCGACCCCGCCGCCCAGTGGGACGTGATGCGCGGCCTCGCCGAGCACGCCGACCGCGGCGACGTGTGGGAGTCGGTCTGGGTCTACGACCACTTCCACACCGTCCCCGCGCCCACCGACGAGGCCTGCCACGAGGCGTGGAGCCTGATGGCCGCCTTCGCCGCGACGACCGAGCGGGTGCGGCTCGGCCAGATGTGCACCTGCATGGCCTACCGCAACCCCGCGTACCTGGCGAAGGTCGCCGCCACCACCGACGTCATCTCCAAGGGCCGCGTCGAGATGGGCATCGGCGGCGGCTGGTACGAGCACGAGTGGCGCGCCTACGGCTACGGCTTCCCCCGGCCCGGCGAGCGGCTCGGCATGCTCGACGAGGGCGTGCAGATCTTCGCCCAGGCCTGGCGGGAGGGCCGGGCCACCCTGCACGGGAAGCACTACACCGTCGACGACGCCATCGTCGCGCCCCGCCCGCTCCAGGACGGCGGCATCCCGCTGTGGATCGCCGGCGGCGGCGAGAAGGTCACCCTGAGGATCGCCGCGAAGTACGCGCAGTACACCAACTTCGACGGCACCTTCGACGGCTTCCGGCACAAGTCGGCACTGCTGGCCGACCACTGCCGCGACGTCGGCACCGACTACGACGCCATCGTCCGCTCGGCCAACTACAACGTCGCGATCGGGCACACCGAGGCCGAGGTCGAGGAGCGCCTGGCCTCGCTCGTCGCCCGGCTCGAGCCGATCGTCGGCGCGGAGAAGGCCCAGGGCGCGCTGGGTGCGTTCCGCGGGATGCCCGGCGTCGGGACCCCGGAGCAGATCGTGGAGAAGCTCTCCGCGCTGCAGGCCGTCGGCATGGGCTACGGCATCTTCTACTTCCCCGAGGCCGCCTACGACCGGTCGGGCATCGAGCTGTTCGAGCGCGAGGTCGTCCCGGCCCTGCGGGACTGACCGGTGCCGACCGTGCGCCGGGTGGCCGAGGACTACCTCGACCACCTGGCCGTCGAGCGGGGGCGGGCGCAGAACACACTGCGTTCCTACCGGCTCGACCTCGGGCGCTACCTCGACCACCTCGACCACCTGGGACGTGCGGAGCTGACCCAGGTGGTCGAGGCCGACGTCGCCGCGTTCGTCACGGCGCTGCGCACGGGCGAGCGCCCGCTGGCCGCGTCCTCGGCGGCGCGGGCGCTGGCCGCGGTGCGCGGGCTGCACCGGTTCGCGCTGCACGAGGGGCTGACCCCGACCGACGTCGCGGCCGGGGTGGCGCCGCCCGCGCTGGGCTCGCGGCTGCCGTCCGCGCTGTCGGTCGACCAGGTCGACCAGCTCCTCGCCGGCTGCGTGTCCGACGGCCCGGTCGGGCTGCGCGACCGGGCCCTGCTGGAGCTGCTGTACTCCACCGGCGCCCGGATCTCCGAGGTCGTCGGCGCCGACCTGGACGACCTGGACCCGGACGCGCGGACGATCCTGCTGCACGGCAAGGGGAACAAGCAGCGGATCGTGCCGGTCGGGCGCCCCGCGCTGGCCGCCGTCGACGCCTACCGGGTCCGGGCCCGGCCCGACCTCGCCGGACGTGGCCCGGGCAGCCCGGCGCTGCTGCTCAACGCCCGCGGCAACCGGCTGTCCCGGCAGAGCGCCTGGCACGTCCTGCGCGCCGCCGCCGAGGCGTCCGGTCTGCCCGGCGACGTCGTCGCCGCGGTCTCCCCGCACACCCTGCGGCACTGCTTCGCCACCCACCTGCTCTCCGGCGGCGCCGACGTCCGGGTGGTGCAGGAGCTGCTCGGGCACGCGAGCGTCGCGACCACGCAGATCTACACCCACGTCACCGTCGACACGCTGCGTGAGGTCTACGCCACCGCGCACCCCCGCGCCCGGGGGTGATCACGCGTTCGCGTTCGCGACGGAGGGGTCCGGTTCCGGCCCGGTCGGTGTACCGGCGGGTCGCAGCGCGCCACTGGTGGACCCCGCTGCCCGGAGTCCACCACGACCGGACGCACCCGTACGGCCCCGAGGCCCGGCTGCGCGCGGTGTCGTTCTGGGCGGGTCCGCACGCGGTGCTGCACGGGCCGGCCGCGGCCTGGTGGCACGGGATCCTCGACGCCGCCCCGGTGATCGCCGGGGTGACGGTGCGGCGGGGGACCGGGCCGGATCCGGTGCCGAACGGCGGCTGATGCACGACCTCGACACCGCACCCGGGCGGGTCGTCGCCGAGATCCGCCACGCACTCCGGCTCGCCGACGGGGGCGGCGACCGGCGGGGGACGGTGAACGACTACGTTCCGGGGCCCATGCGGTACCGAGTGGGTGACGGCGGTCGTGGCGGGACTCGTCCTGGCCGGGTGCGGTGGTGTCGCCGCCGGGCAGGAGCAGCAGCAGGCGGTGAACGAGCCCGTCGACGGGGCGGTCACCCGGGTCGAGGTCGACTCCGACGCCGGGGCGCTGCGCCTCGTGGCGGGGGAGAAGGCGTCGGTCGAGCAGGACCTGCGGTGGACCGGCGACGCCCGCCCGCAGGTGGAGCAGAAGGTCGACGGCGGCGTCCTGCGGGTCACCGTCCGCTGCCCGGACCAGGGCGGCGACCGCTGCCAGGCCGGTCTCGTCGTGACCGCGCCCGCCGCGTCCTCGGCGCTGGTCGACCTGCGTGCGGGCGGCATCGAGGTCCAGGGCCTGACCGGGGCGCTGGACCTGACGTCGTCGGCGGGCGAGGTCCGCGCCACCGGTGCCGGACCGGGCGACGTGCGGGCGAGGTCCAGCGCCGGCGCGGTCGAGCTGACCTTCGCCGCGGCGGCCGCGGACGTGACCGCGGAGTCCAGCGCCGGCGGCGTCGAGGTCCGGGTCCCGGTGGGTCCGGCCTACGAGGTGACCGCCGAGACCTCCGCGGGGTCGACCGAGGTCGGGGTCCCCGACCAGCCCGGTGCCGACCACCGGATCACGGCGAAGAGCAGCGCGGGTGGGGTCTCGGTCCTGCCCGCCCGTTGAGGCGCGACACGCCGGGGCGCACCGTCGGCCGGACGGCGCCCGCCCGCAGGTAGGGTGACCCGGAAATCCATACCGCGACGTGGCCCGACAGGGACGTCGCCGCACGTGGGGACATCTCCTGCAGTGCGGTCTCAGGCCCTGACCGGGACCCGAGACCCGGCACGGTACCCGCGACGAGACCGGAGACCGCATGAACCCGACGCGGCCGGAGGCCCAGGGCAGGCTCGACGACCCGAGCGACGAGCCGGCGCCGGATCACGGGCGAGGCACCCAGACCACCAGCGCGCGCGCTCCCGAGCCCGCACCGCTGTCGGTGCACGGCCCGGCCCGCGTGATCGCGGTGGCGAACCAGAAGGGCGGCGTCGGGAAGACGACGTCGACGATCAACCTCGGGGCCGCGCTCGCCGAGTACGGCCGCAAGGTCCTGCTCGTCGACTTCGACCCGCAGGGTGCGCTGTCGGTGGGCCTCGGCGTGCAGCCCCACCAGCTCGAGTCCACCGTCTACAACCTGCTGATGGAGCGCGGCGTCGAGGCCGACGAGGTCCTCCAGGACACCGGCGTCGAGAACCTGGACCTGCTGCCGTCGAACATCGACCTGTCGGCGGCCGAGGTGCAGCTCGTCACCGAGGTCGGCCGGGAGCAGGCACTCGGCCGCGCCCTCAAGCGGTTCCTGCCCGACTACGACGTCGTCCTCATCGACTGCCAGCCGTCCCTGGGCCTGCTCACGATCAATGCGCTCGCCTGCGCCGACGAGGTCCTCATCCCGCTGGCGTGTGAGTTCTTCTCGCTGCGCGGCGTGGCGCTGCTGATGGACACCATCGACAAGGTCACCGAGCGGCTCAACCCGGACCTGAGCCTGCTCGGCGTGCTCCCGACGATGTTCGACACCCGCACGCTGCACACCCGCGAGGTCCACGACCGCGTGGTGGAGGCGTTCGGGGACAAGGTGTTCGACGCCGTCATCAACCGGACGATCAAGTTCCCGGAGACCACGGTCGCCGGGGAGCCGATCACCACGTGGGCGCCCACGTCGTACGCCGCGGAGGCCTACCGGATGCTCGCCCGCGAGGTCATCGCCCGGTGACGCTGCTCGCCGACGGCGCTCCCGAAGGTCTGGGCGACGGTCTCGACGACAACGACGTCGCCGCGCCGCGGACCCGGCGCTTCACCGTCCGGCTGTACAACTTCGAGGGCCCGTTCGATCTGCTGCTGCAGCTGATCGGCAAGCACGAGCTCGACCTCACCGAGATGGCCCTGCACAAGGTCACCGACGACTTCATCGCCCATCTCACCGACCTCGGCGACGACGCCGACCTCGACGAGATCACCGAGTTCCTGGTCGTCGCGGCGACCCTGCTCGACCTGAAGGCCGCGCGGCTCGTGCCCGGCGCCGAGGTCGACGACGAGGACGACCTCGCCCTGCTCGAGGCCCGTGACCTGCTGTTCGCCCGGCTGCTGCAGTACCGCGCCTACAAGGAGGCCGCGGCGCTGTTCGTCGAGCTGGAGAAGGGCGCGATGCGCCGCTTCCCGCGCTCGGTCGCGATCGAGGACCGCTACGCCGACCTGCTGCCCGAGGTGCTGCTCGGCGTCGACGCGCAGGCCTTCGCCGAGCTCGCCGCCGCGGTGTTCCGGCCCCGCCCGCCCGACGAGGTCGGCGTCGACCACCTGCACGCGGTGCACGTGTCGGTGCCCGAGCACGCCGCGATCCTGCGAGAGCGGCTCGCGCTCGCCGGGACGGCCACCTTCGCCGACCTGACCGCCGACTGCGTCGCGACGTTGGAGGTCATCGCCCGGTTCATGGCGCTGCTGGAGCTGTACCGGGAGCGCTCGGTGGCTCTGGAGCAGCCGGAGGCGTTCGCCGACCTGACGGTCACCTGGACCGCGGACCGCGACGACGACCCGGTCGCCTACGCCGCCGCGCTGGAGGACGAGGCCGCGGCCGCCGAGGAGGCGGTGCGGGCACGCAACCGGCGCCGCCGGAAGAAGAACCGCGTCGACGACCCGGTCGCGTCCGGCTCCGGCTCCCCTTCCGAGTCCGATCCCCCGTCCGACTCCGGACCGGACCCGGAGACTCCCGACACCGACCTGGCCGGCCCGGACGCGGACCTCGATCGGGACCTGGACGCTGACCTCGACGGTCCGGGCGCCACGCCGGACGTGCTCCGTCCCGAACCCGACGACGAAGGGACCGGAACCACCGGTGACTGAGCCGGACGACCGGCCGGGCTCCGACGACCCGGAGGACCCGTCCGAGCTGCTGCGCCTCATCGGCCGCACGGTGCCGCGCAGCCCGCACGCCACTGCGTCGCCGCAGGTCGCGCAGGGTGCGGAGGACCGAGCCGCCCCGGAGCCGGAGGCTCCGCCCGCCCCAGCCGACGAGGACCCGACCAACGCCGAGGCCGGGCCCGCCCGCACCGCGGAGCCCGCCCAGGACGCCGAGGCGTTCGCCGCTGCCGATCGCGCCGCTGCCGATCGCGCCGCTGCCGATCGCGCCGCTGCCGATCGCGCCGCTGCCGATCGCGCCGCTGCCGATCGCGCCGACAACGGTGCCGAATGCGCCAACGGTGCCGAGCCCACTGCCGTCGCGGCGCCCGCAGCCGACGCCGAGCCGGTGGCGGCCGAGCTCGCGGGCACCGAGCCGGCGGTCTCCGGGCCTGCCGCCCCCGCGCCTGCGGCCACCGGAGCACCCGGGTCGCACATCCCGGAGAAGCCCGAGCCCACCCCGCCCGCCACCACCACACCTGTGGCACCGGGCGATCGAGACGCGCGTTCCGGCCCTGCCGAGGGCGGGAACGTGCATCTCGACCTGTCCGGGGACCCCGCCGCCGGCGATGCCGTCACCTCGGACACGTCGACCGACGATCGAGCGTTGCGAAACGGTGCTCGCGGCGACGCGTCCGCAACGCTCGACGCCCAGGACGACCGGTCCGGGCGCGCCGGCGGGCGCGACTCCGGCCACCTCGACCCGGCGGCCGAGCACCCCGAGCCGGGGGCTGGTGACACGGCGGTCGTCCCGGCAGCCGGGAGGACCGGGGCGACCGGAGCCGCAGCCTGGCCGGAGAACGCGGCAGTGCCGGAGAACGCGGCAGTGCCGGAGAACGCGACCGGGCCGGCGAACGCAGCCGGGCCGTGGACCGCAGCCGGTCCGGAGGACACGGCCGGGCCGAAGGCCCTCGGACCCGAGGACCCGCGAGCCGAGGAACCCCGAGCCGAGGAACCCGGAACAAGGGAACCCGGAACAGAGGAACCCGGAACCCAGGACGACCAGGAACCCGAGGAGCCCGAGTTCCTCGAGCTCGCCGACGACACCGAGCTCGAGCACGCCCTGGAGGCGCTGCTGCTCGTCGTCGACGCCCCCGTCGACGAGCCGTCCCTGGCCACGGCGCTGCACCAGACGCCGTCGCGGATCCGACAGACGCTGCACCGGATGTCGCTGGCCTACACCGCCGACCGGCGCGGCATCGACCTGCGCCGCGCGGGGGAGGGCTGGCGGTTCTACACCCGCGACCGCTACGCCCCCTACGTCGAGAAGATGCTGATGGACGGCCAGCGCGCCCGGCTGACCCGGGCCGCGCTGGAGACCCTCGCCGTCGTCGCGTACCGCCAGCCGGTCACCCGCGCGCGGGTCTCCGCGGTCCGCGGCGTGAACTGCGACGGCGTGCTGCGCACCCTGCTCACCCGCGGCCTGGTGGAGGAGGCCGGCACCGAGGATCAGACAGGGGGGACACTGTTCCGGACGACCGAGCTGTTCCTCGAACGGCTCGGGATCTCCTCCGTGGCCGAGCTGCCCCCGCTGGCACCGCTGCTGCCCGACATCGACGCGATCGACGACCTGGAAAGCTAGGCACCATGAGCAACACACACGACCCCGACGGCGTCCGGCTCCAGAAGGTGCTGGCCCGCGCGGGCGTCGCCTCCCGGCGCGCGGCCGAGGACCTCATCGCGCAGGGACGCGTGCAGGTCGACGGCGAGACCGTCCGCGAGCAGGGCCGCCGGATCGACCCGGACACCGCGGTCGTCCACGTCGACGGCGCCCGGATCACCCTGCGCGACGACCAGGTCTACCTGGCGCTGAACAAGCCGTTCGGGCTGCACTCGACGATGTCCGACGACCTGGGCAGGCCGTGCATCGGCGACCTGCTCGCCGACCGCGTCGAGATCATGAACACCGCGCAGCGGCTGTTCCACGTCGGCCGGCTCGACGCCGAGACCGAGGGACTGCTGCTGCTCACCAACGACGGCGAGCTCGGCCACCGGCTGATGCACCCGTCCTACGAGGTGCCCAAGACCTACCTCGCCGAGATCGAGGGCAAGATCGCCCGCGACCTCGGGCGACGGCTGCGCGACGGCATCGAGCTGGAGGACGGCATCGCCCGCGTCGACTCGTTCAAGCTCGTCGACGCCGTCCCGGGTCGCGCCACCGTGCAGCTGGTCCTGCACGAGGGCCGCAAGCACATCGTGCGGCGGATGCTCGACGAGGTCGGCCACCCGGTGCAGCGCCTGGTCCGGACCCACGTCGGGACCGTGGCCCTGGGCAACCAGCGTCCCGGCAAGCTGCGTCCCCTCGACCGCGTCGAGGTGGGCTCCCTGTACAAGGCGGTGGGTCTCTGATGGCCGTGCGGGCCCTGCGGGGCGCGACCCAGGTCGACGCCGACGACCGCCAGGAGATCCTCGACCGCTCCGCCGAGCTGGTCACCGCGGTGCTGGAGCGCAACGAGCTGGTGTCCGACGACATCATCTCGATCTGGTTCACCGCCACCCCGGACCTCACCGCGGAGTTCCCGGCGTACGCGGCGCGGCTGCTCGGGCTGACCGACGTGCCGCTGATGTGCGCCACCGAGATGTCGGTGCCCGGCGCGCTGCCGCGGGTGCTGCGGCTGCTCGCCCACGTCGACACCCCGAAGCCGCGCTCGGCGATGCGGCACGTCTACCTGCACGGGGCGCGGGCGCTGCGCACCGATCTGCCCCAGTAGGACACCCCGCCCCGTCGTGGCGGGGGCGCACCGGCGACAATGCCGGACGCAGCAACTCGAACACGGTGGGGGAACAAGGTGGCCTTGCGGGGCGTCGTCGCGATGGACGGTCCGTCCGGGACGGGCAAGTCGACCGTCTCCCGACGGCTGGCGCAGGCCTGCTCGGCGGCCTATCTGGACACCGGGGCGATGTACCGCGCCGCGACGCTGGCCGCGCTGCGCGCCGGTCTGGGCGAGGGTGCGGCGGAGGACGAGATCGCCCGCGCCGCCGTCGGGGCCCGTCTGGAGTCGGGCACCGACCCGGCCGCCCCGACGATCACCCTGGACGGCGAGGACGTCTCCGGCCCGATCCGCGGCCCCGAGGTGACCGGGTTCGTCTCGGCCGTCTCCGCGGTGCCGCGGGTCCGGGCGGAGATGGTCGCCCGCCAGCACGCCCTGATCCGCGCGGCCGTCGAGAGCGGCGGCGGGATGGTCGTCGAGGGGCGCGACATCGGTACCGTGGTGGTGCCGGACGCGCCGCTCAAGGTCTACCTGACGGCGTCGCCGGAGGTCCGCGCAGCGCGGCGCGGGCGGCAGGACGAGAAGGCGGGCCGCAAGGCCGACCTGCACGTCACCCTGGCCGACGTCGAACGGCGGGACCGGCTCGACTCGTCGCGGCGGGTCTCCCCGCTCTACGCGGCGGCGGACGCCCTGGTGCTCGACACCGACCACCTGTCGGCGGACGCCGTGCTGGCGAAGCTGCGCGAGCTCGTGGCCGCGCGGGGGCTGGACGGGTGAGCCCGGCGCGTGCGCTGCCGGAGGACGGTCTCGGCTGGCTGCACGACCTCGGCCGCTGGACCGGCTCCTGGCTGTGGGTCCCGTTCTACCGGGTGCGGGTCCGGCACCCGGAGCGGATCCCGCCGACCGGTCCGGTGGTACTCGTCGCGAACCACAGCGCGTTCGTCGACGGACCGCTGCTGTTCGGCATGTTCGGGCGCCGCGTGGTGTTCCTGGTGAAGGCGGAGATGTTCTCCGGGATCGTGGGGACGCTGCTGCGGTGGTTGGGACAGGTGCCGGTGCGGCGTGACGTCGTCGACCGGCGGCCGCTGACGACCGCGCTGGGCGTGCTGCGCGACGGCGGCATGGTCGCCGTGTTCCCGGAGGGCACCCGCGGCGCCGGCGAGGTCGGCGCGGCCCGCCAGGGGGCGACGTGGCTGGCCCGCTCGGCACAGGCGCCGCTGCTGCCGGTGGCGGTGCGCGGCACCCACCGCCCGGCGGGGTCGCCCCGCCGCTTCCGCCCCCGGGTGGACGTGCTGGTCGGCGACCCGCTACCGGCGCCGACGGCGCCGGGACGGGACGGCCTGGCCGCCGCGACCACCGAGGTCACGGAGGCCCTGCGGACACTGGTCCGCGAACTGGACAACGAACACAGGCAAGTGACACGGCCCGACGCGGCCGGGGACGTGAGAGAGCAGTGAGCGAGAGCAGCGAACGCGGAACGAGCCTCGGCGGGGTGTACAACAGCGGCGTCGAGATCGGTGACGCGGCCGACCGGGCCGAGATGGACCGGCTCGGGCTGGACCCGGCCGAGTTCGTCGCCGTCGACGAGGACGGTGTCGTCACCGCGGGGATCGACCCCGACGAGATCCTGGCGACCCCCACCCTGGCCGTCGTCGGCCGTCCGAACGTCGGCAAGTCCACCCTGGTCAACCGGATGCTGGGCCGTCGCGAGGCGGTCGTGCAGGACGTGCCGGGCGTGACCCGCGACCGTGTGGTCTACGACGCGCTGTGGAACGGCCGCCGGTTCAAGCTGATGGACACCGGCGGCTGGGAGCCCGACGCCGCCGGCCTGCAGGGCTTCGTCGCCCGCCAGGCCGAGACGGCGATGCGGATCGCCGACGCGGTGCTGCTCGTCGTCGACGCCTCGGTCGGCGCCACCGCGACCGACCAGGCCGTGGCTCGCGTCCTGCGCCGCGCCGACGTGCCGGTGATGCTGTGCGCCACCAAGGTCGACGACGACCGGCTCACCTCCGACACCGCCGACCTGTGGCGGCTGGGCCTCGGTGAGCCGCACCCGGTGTCCGGGCTGCACGGCCGCGGCTCCGGCGACCTGCTCGACGCGATCCTGGAGATCCTCCCCGAGACCCCGCGTGACGACTTCGGCGCCTCCGGGGGCGGCCCGCGCCGCGTCGCGCTGGTCGGCAAGCCGAACGTCGGCAAGTCCAGCCTGCTGAACAAGCTGGCGGGCGAGGAGCGGTCGGTCGTCCACGACGTCGCGGGCACCACCGTCGACCCGGTCGACTCCCTGGTCGAGCTCGACGGCCAGGTGTTCCGCTTCGTCGACACCGCCGGCCTGCGCAAGCGGGTCAAGATGGCCTCGGGCATGGAGTACTACGCCTCGCTGCGGACCAGCTCCGCGATCGAGTCCGCCGAGGTCGCACTGGTGCTGATCGACGCCTCCGAGCCGATCGCCGAGCAGGACCAGCGGGTCCTGACGATGGTGGTGGAGTCCGGGCGCGCCCTGGTCATCCTGTTCAACAAGTGGGACAAGGTCGACGAGGAGCGCCGCCACCAGCTCACCCGGGAGCTGGAGCGCGACCTGATCAGCGTGCGCTGGGCGGAGCGGGTCAACGTCTCCGCGCTGACCGGGCGGTCGACCCAGCGGATCGCGCCCGCGCTGAACCGCGCGCTGGAGTCCTGGGACACCCGGGTGCCGACCGGGCGGCTCAACCAGTGGCTCAACGACCTCGTCGCCGCGACCCCGCCGCCGGTGCGCGGCGGTAAGCAGCCGAAGATCATGTTCGCGACGCAGGCCCAGACCCGGCCGCCGACGTTCGTGCTGTTCACCAGCGGGTTCCTCGAGGCGGGCTACCGGCGCTTCGTCGAGCGGCGGCTGCGCGAGGAGTTCGGGTTCGGCGGCACGCCGATCCGCGTCTCGGTCCGGGTCCGCGAGAAGCGCCCCCGGAGGAAGTGATGCGGGCCCTGCGCGGCCGTCCCGGTGCCCGGACCTGGGAGGTCGACGAGATCGACACCCCGGTCCCGGGCCCGGGGGAGCTGCTCGTGCGGGTCCGGGCGGCCGGGGTGAACCGGGCCGACCTGCTCGCGCTGGGCGGCGGCTATCCCGTCCCGCACGCCGACCACGACGGCTCCTTCACCGCGGGGATGGAGCTCGCCGGTGAGATCGTCGCCGCCGGTCCGGGCGTCACCGGCGCCCCCGGGCGCGGGCCGGGGGACCGGGTGTTCGCGTCCGCGCCCGCCGCGTTCGCCGAGTACGCCGTCGTCGACGCCCGCCGCGCCCTGCCCGTCCCGTCCGGGCTCACTTGGACCGACGCCGCCGCGCTGCCGGTCGCACTGGAGACCGCGCACGACGCGCTGGTCACCCAGGCCGGGTTCGGCGCCGACGGCGGCGCCGTCCTCGTGCTCGGGGGCAGCACCGGGGTCGGCCAGGTCGCGATCCGGTTGGCCGCCGCGCTGGGGGCCTCGACGGTCCTCGCGACGACGACCTCGTCCGCCAAGCGCGACGCGCTGGTCGACGCCGGGGCGACCCCGCTCGTCGGGGTCGACGCGCTGGGTGACCTCGACGGCCCCGTCGACGTCGTGCTGGACCTCGTCGGCGGCGACCACCTGGCCGCCGCCCTGCCCGCCGTGCGGATCGGCGGGACCGTCGTGCAGATCGGCCGGCTCGCCGGGCCGTCGGCGACGCTGGACCTCGACACCCTGTCCTTCCGCAGGCTCCGCCTGATCGGCACCACCTTCAGCGTCCGCACCGCCGACGAGCGGGCCGCCGTCGCCGCCGCGCTGACGCCGGTCCTCGGCCTGGTCGGCGACGGCCGGGTGCGTGCCACCGTCGACCGGGTGGTGTCCCTCGACGACGCCCCGGACGCCGTCGCGCACCTACGGTCCGGCGGGGCCGTCGGGAAGGTCGTGATCGAGGTCTCCGGATCGTGAGGCCGTGCCTGTAACCACCGGCGCCGCCCCGACGAGTGCCCGGGCGTGACGGTGTCGAGGTGACGGTGTTGGAGCGGCTCTGGGTGTGGCGGGTGCGTGCCGCCTGCGAGGTGGCGCTGGCCCTGTGCGGCGGCGACGAGCTCGTCGCCGACGCCCGCACCGAGGCCTCCTGGTACGCCGACCTGCTGCATCCGTGGGACGGCCGGGGCTGTGAGCCCGACGCCCGCATCCACGCCTGGCTGTCGATCCTGCTCGCCCGGCGCACCGTCGCCGCGGGACCCCTGGAACAGTGACGACACCGTCACTATCGTGGCCGGGCGTGAGGGAGACACCGGCCGAGGTCTTCCACGGCCGGGTCGCGGAGCTGGACCTGCTCGCCGTCGCGCTGCGTGACGCCGTCGCCGGCGGGACCTCGGCCGTGCTCCTCGGCGGCGACGCGGGGGTCGGCAAGACCCGGCTGGTGTCGGAGTTCGCCCGCACCGCGAACAGCGGCGGCGCGGTCGTGCTGTCCGGCCGCGCGCTGGACATCGCCGACGCCCCGCCGTTCTGGCCGGTCGTGTCCGCGCTGCGCGAGCAGTCCCGCACCCGCGGCGCGCTGGGCCGGGAGTGCGCGGCCGCGTTGTCCCGGCTGGACCGCGCCGACGGGCCGGCCGGGCGGGTCGAGATGCTGGGCGAGCTCGCCGCCGTCGTCGAGCGGGCGGCCCGCCGGGCACCGGTGGTGCTCGTCGTCGACGACCTGCACCGCGCCGACCGCTCCACCCGCGACCTGTTCGCCTATCTGCTGGCGGCGCTGTCGTCGTCGCCGGTGCTGCTGGTCGGCACCTACCGCGACGACCCGGCCGGTGGCGTCCCGATCGACCTGCTCGGGCTCACCGGGGAGCTGCGCCGGCACCGCGGCGTGCGCTTCGCCCGGGTGGAGCCGCTGCCCCGGCACGAGCTGGCCGAGCTGGTCGCGCAGTGGGCGCCGGAACGCCACGACGTCGAGGACCTGGTGTGGCGCCACTCCGGCGGAAACGTGTTCCTCGCCCGCGAGACCGTCCGTGCCGTGCTCGACGGCGACCCGCGCGGCGTGCCGCAGACCGTCCGCGAGCTGGTGCGGGCGGGCGCCGCCGGGCTGTCGGTGGGGGCGGTGGAGGTCGTGCGGGCCGTGGCGGCCGGGGTAGGGGAGGTCGAGCACACGCTGCTGGCCGCCGTCGTCGACGTCGACGGTCCGGAGCTGGCCGCGGCCGTGCGGGAGGCGGCCGACGCCGGGTTCGTCGTCGTCGCCGGTGCCGACGGCTACACGCTGCGACACGGCCTGATGACCGAGGTCGTCTCCGCGGACCTGCTCCCCGCCGAGCGGGTCGAGCTGCACGGCCGCTACGCCACCGCGCTGCACGGCGGCCACCGCGTCCCCGGGTCGGCGGCCCGCCTCGCGCACCACTGGCAGCTCGCCGGGCGCCCGGACGAGGCGCTGGAGGCGACCCTCGACGCCGCGCAGGAGGCCGAACGGCTGCGCGGCTACGCCGAGGCGCACCGGCACTGGCTGCGCGCGGCGACGCTGCCGGTCCCCGCCGCCGTCCACGACCGCAGCCGCTACCTGGAGCACGCCGCGGCCGCCGCGGCCCTGGCGGGCGACCACGGCTCGGCCGTGGCGCTGCTGGCCGAACGGCTCGGCGAACCCGACGCGCCCCCCGGCACCGAGCAGGCGGTGCTGCGGTCCCGGCTCGGGCGCTACCTCGGCGCGGCGGGTCAGCTGGCCGAGGCCGAGGAGGCCTACCGGCGCGCCGTCGCCACCCTGCCCGCAGGCGACGACCCCGCCGACGCCGCCGTCGCCGCCCGCGCCGAGGTCCTCGCCGGGTACGCGGCCGCGCTGCTCGACCGGGCCGACTACGCCGGCGCCCGCGCCGTCGCCGAGGACGCACTGGTCGCGGCGCGCCGGGTGGGGGAGCCGCGGGCACTGGCGTCGGTGCTGGCGACCCTCGGGTTCGGTGCCGCGCACTCCCGCGACGGCGCCGCCGGGCTCGACGCGCTGACCGAGGCCGTCGCCGTCGCCGAGGCCGACGGCGACCCGGAGACGCTGGGGGAGTGCCTGGCCCGGCGCGCGGAGCTGCTGACCGGCCCGCTCAACGCCCTCGACGACGGCGTCGCCGCGGCCCGGGCGGGTGCCGAGCGGATGGCCGGGCTGGGGCTGGGCCGGACCGCGTCGGTGTCGCTGCGGGTGGTGGCGGCGAACGGGCTGTTCCGCGCCGGTGCCTGGGACGAGGCCGAGCGGGAGGTGGCGACGGCGTGGTCGGCCGCCCCGTCCGGGGCGCAGATGCTGGAGCTGCGCCTGGCCCGCGCCCGGCTGCGGATGGGCCGGGGCGACCTCGACGGCTCCGACGTCGACCTCACCGCCGCCGAGCTCGTCGCCGGGTCGACGGGTCTGCCCAAACAGCGGCTGCCGCTGCTGATCCTGCGCGCCGGACTGGAGATGTGGCGGGGCAACCCGGAGCTGGCGTTCGCCCACGTCGGTAAGGGGCTCGACATCGTCGAGTCCGGCATCGACGACGTCTTCGCGGTCGCGCCGCTGCTGTGGCACGGCGCCCGCGCGCACGCCCAGGCCGTCCTCGCCGGACGTCCCCCCGACGCCAGCGGGCTGCGGCGGCTGCGCCGCCACCGGCGCGACCTCGTCGACCGCGGGGACCGATCCGCCCCCGCGCTGCGCGGGGTGATCGCGAGCTACGAGGCCATGTGCTCCGCCGAGGACGCCCGGATCACCGCCGGGGCCGACCCGGGCACCTGGCGGGGCGTCGCCGACCTGCTCGACGGCCTCGGCCAGCCCTACCCGGGCTCCTACGCCCGGCTGCGCAGCGCCGAGGCCCTCCTGGCGGGCCGGCGCACCGAGGACGGCACCGCGGACCTGCGCCGCGCCGCCGAGCTCGCCGCGGGCCTGCGGGCCGGTCCGCTGCTGACCGAGATCGCCGAGGTCGCCCACCGGGCCCGGATCGAGGTGCCCGAGCTCGCCGCGGGCGCGGCGGACGGTCGTGCCCCGGCCGCCGTGGACGGTCCGCTGGCCCGGCTCACCGACCGGGAGCGGGAGGTGCTGGAGGTCCTCGCCGACGGCGCCACCAACAAGCAGATCGCGGCCCGGCTGTTCATCACCCCGAAGACGGTCGGCGCCCACCTCGCCTCGGTCTTCGCCAAGCTCGACGTCACCAACCGCACCAGCGCCGCGGCCGTCCTCCGCGAGCACCGCACCGACATCTAGGTCATTCGCCCTATACCGTCACCGGGCACGCTCGACCAGGCTGATCACCGGATCGAGCGATGCGGAGGCAGACGATGACGGCCACCATCGAGACGCCCTCCGGTGAGGGCACCGCCCCGGCCGGCCGGGCGCGCGTCGCGGCGCTGGTCGCGACCCCACCGGAGACGATCGACGGCGTCGTCGCGCACCTGGAGCACCTCCAGGAGATCCTCGAGTGCGAGTACGGCCCCGGCGACGGCGTCGCCTCGTTCAACCGGCTCTACCTGCGCATCACCCGCGGCATCCGCGACCAGCTCGACGACGACCTGTTCGCCGACCGGGACTTCCTGGTCCGGCTCGACGTCGAGTTCGCCCGCCGCTACTTCCGGGCCCTGCACGCCGAGGCGACCGGGGGGACCCCACCGCGGTCCTGGGGGGTGCTGCTGGAGCGCCGCCACCACGAACGGATCTCCCCGGTGGAGTACGCGGTGGTCGGGGTGAACGCGCACGTCAACTTCGACCTGGCGCCCGCGGTCGTGCGGACCTGCACGGTCCTCGGGCGCCGTGCCCCCGGCCCGGCCGAGCGGGCCGACTACCGGGCCGTGAACGACGTGTTCTCCCTGCACATGGTCCGCCTGCTCGACGGGTTCGACGGGACGGACCCCTGCGAGGTCTCGCTGTCCGAGCAGCTGCTCGGCTGCGTCGCCGACGTGCCGGTCGTGCTGGCCCGCGACGTCGCCTGGCGGCAGGCCCTCGAGCTCTGGGAGCTCCGCTCGCGGCCGATGGAGTACGAGAACGAGGTCGCGGCGCTCGACCGCCGGACCGCGCTCCTGGGGCGTGGCCTGCTCACGCTGGGAGCCCTGACGTGACACCCGCCCGAGTGGGGGGCGGGCGGGTGTCACACCCCCGCCCGGTGGCGGTCGCGCCGCTCGGGACGGTGCTGATCATCGACGACCACGAACTCGTCGGGTCGTCGCTGGCGCTGGCCCTGCGCGCGGAGGGCGAACCGGCCTCGTTCCGCCCCGCGCACTCGCACGTCGACGTGCACCGCGCCGTCGCCGGGGTCGAGCCCGGGCTGCTGGTCCTCGACCTGGACCTCGGCCGCGACGCCGAGGGCCGCCGGATCGACACCATCCCGCTCATCCCGGGGCTGCGCGCCCAGGGGTGGCGGGTTCTCGTGCTCTCGGGCAGCTCCAGCCCCACCCGGATCGGCGCGGCCCTGCACCAGGGCGGCTTCACCTGGGTGTCGAAGACGGCCTCGATGCCCGCACTGGTCGTCGCGATCCGGGAGGCCCGCGTCGGGCGGTCGCTGCTGAACGCCACCCACCGCGACGAGCTCGTGCAGCGCTACGTCGAGTGGGACCGCCGCCAGCGCGCCGTCCGCGAACGCATCGCGACCCTGACCCGCCGCGAGCGGGAGGTCCTCGAACTGCTCGCCGGCGGGGTGCGGGCGCACGCCATCGCCGAGCACTTCGTCGTGTCGCTCCCGACGGTCCGCACCCAGGTCAGAGCGGTGCTCGCGAAGCTCGACGTCGGGTCGCAGCTGGAGGCCGTCGCGCTGGTCCGCAGCGTCGACGCCACGGACGACACCCCCGGCGGGGTGCTGCCGTGGGTACGGTAAGGTTCTACGTGCCCCGGGAGGGGTGGCCGGGACGTGGCGCAGCTTGGTAGCGCACTTGACTGGGGGTCAAGGGGTCGCAGGTTCAAATCCTGTCGTCCCGACAGGCCGGGGGCCGGTATCCGAGGACGTCGGGTACCGGCCTTTCTTCGTTCAACCTGCGGCTTCGCCGCTTTGTCGTGATCACCGGACCGTTCCGTGCTGGTGCTTCCGTGATCTTGGTCGGCGGTAGTGCGAGGGCTGAGTGACTAACTGAGTGTCTATCGTTCGAGAGAGCCATCAAGCCGGCATCGTCGCTCTCGGGTCCGAGCGCAGCGGCGAAGTCGTGGTGACTGCCGCTTAGGAGTCGGCGACAGGGAAGATGTGGTCCATCGCGGTCGCACCGTGCTCGAGTACCGGCCGGAGCTGCTGGCGGTAGACGGCTTCGGTGATGGCGGTGCCGCTGTGCCCGACGAGTCGCGAGATGTGTTCGAGGGGCATGCCGGAGTCCGAGAGCAGCGAGACGAAGCTGTGTCGCATCTCCCGCGGGGTCCATTCGGTGGCGTTGAGGCCGGCGCCGGCAGCGACGCGTCGGAAGGCGCGCCGCACATTGTGGGCATCCATCTCGGATCCGGTTCGTGTCGCGAACACGAGTTGATCCGCGCCTGGTGCGGGCGTTGACCTAGCTGCGTGGCGCTGGAGCGCTGTCACGCACCGGTGCGGCATTCCGAGCCGGCGGGCGCCGGGGGTTACGTCCGCGGAGGTGGTGTACGGGTTCGTCGCTGGTGAGCGGCGTGGCGTCGTGACGTGAGACGGCCACCGCGTGATCTTTCTCGAGTACCGACCAAGGAACTCCAGGAAGGACCACCACGA
>NZ_JBEDNP010000026.1:0-32649 GCF_040105315.1 Pseudonocardia tropica | reverse complement strand
CTACCGGCGCCTGTCGCGCAACCAGAGGGAGGTCAACGCCGCACACGCCCGCCGACGCGGGCCGGGTGAGCGGGTCAACGCCGAGCTGAAGAACTGGAAGGTTCTGCGCAAGATCAGATCCTGCCCGGCCCGGGCCGCCGAGCTCGTCGCCGCAGTTCAGACCCTCATGATCGCCAACGGATGATCAGGTTGGCAAAGGCTCACTGCCCGACCTGGTTCTGGGAGTCGCGGTAGGCGCTGATGACAGTGTCGACGACCGTGTACTCCCACTGGTCCTGATCCACTGGATAACGCTAGCCAGGACGCTCGTGGAGCGATAGACACTCAGTTAGTCACTCGGGCCAGCCACACCCGGCAAAGAAAAAGACCAGGACCGGGGTCCTGGCCTGGTGAAGAAGGGTGGAGCTGAGGGGATTCGAACCCCTGACCCCTTGACTGCCAGTCAAGTGCGCTACCAGCTGCGCCACAGCCCCTTGCGACATGAAGAACACTACACGGGCCGGTTTCCGGCCCGGAAAGGGGGGTGCCCTTCCGGAGCCGATACCTGCCGTCGGCCCCGTGCAGCCCCCTGACGTCGGACGACGGCGACGACGTGCTCGCCGCGCTCGGCGGCGCCCTTGCGGCCGTCGACCGGCTCGACCGGGACCGGGTGGGCGTCCTCGGCGGGTCCTGCGGCGGCCGCCTCACCTCGTGGCCGGCCGCCACCACTCCGCCCGGTTCGCCGCCGCGTGCAGCGAGCGGGCGGTGGGCAACCTGGAGTCGCTGGACCGGAGCTCCGACGCCGCCGGGTGGTTCGGCCACGAGCTGGGCCGCTCGCTGCTGGACGCGCCGGAGGGGTACCGGCGGATGTCCCCGCTGCACCACGTCCGCGGCATCGACGTGCCGATGCCGATCCTGCACTCCGAGGACGATCTGCGGTGCCCGGTCGAGCAGGCCGACGCGCTGTTCGCCGCGGTGCGGTTGCTCGGGCGGCCGGTGGAGCACTGGCGGTTCCCGGAGGAGAGCCACGGGATGTCGCGCGACGGGTCGCCGCGCCACCGCGTCCAGCGGGCGCAGATCATCCTCGACTTCGTCGGCCGGCACCTGGGCGGGCGCAGGCCGGAGGAGGTCCCCGCCGGCTGAGCTGCGACGCTCAGCCGGCCCGGCTGCGCCCGTCCTCGTCGTCGCCCAGGTCCTCGATGTCGACACCCTGGTCGTCGGTCTCCGGGCCGACGGACCGCGGCGCGCCGTCGACGGCCCGGACCGGCTCGCCGACGGGCTCGCGCAGCCGTCGCAGGGCGGGGTCGTCGACCCAGAACTCGTCGAACCCGTGCTCGGCGAACCGGTCGGCGACGCGGTGGATCGCGATGTCGTGGCGCACGTAGAGGTGCGCGAGCAGCACCGCGGCCGGGTCGTCGGTGTAGAGGCCCCAGGTGCGGTCGGCGGTGAGCCCCCCGATCACGGCCTGGTCGCGGTCCGCGACGACGATGAGCATCCGCCGGCCGAGGTTGTCCTCGACCGCCGACGGGGCCGAGTAGCGGTGCTCGGTGTGCCAGCCGACCGGGTCGTCGTCGGCGCCGAAGACGACCGTGGCCACGTCGACGCCGTGCTCCTCGGCCCGGCGGATCGTGGGCTTGAGCGCCTCGACGTCCTCCGGCCAGCCGAGCACGTACAGCTCCGAGCGGGCCGCGGCGGCGACGTCCTCGGCCCGTTCGAGCAGCATCCGGCGCTCGGTCAGCGAGTGCACCAGCCGCACCTGCGGTGGCGCGGTCAGCCGCGGGATCTCGTTCTGCAGGATGCCCAGCGTGCGGTCGAAGTCGCGGCGCATCCGCTCCAGCAGCGTCGCGGGCGGCAGCGGGACGTAGCCGGTGCCGTCGGCGGCCCGCACCTCGAACGCCGCGCCGCGGCCGACGAGCTTGCCCAGCGTCTCGTAGACGGTGCTGCGCGGCACCCCCGACCGCTTCGCCACCTCGTAGCCGTTGACCGCCTCGCCCGCGCTGACCAGCGCCACGTAGGCCTTGGCCTCGTAGCCCGACAAGCCCAGTCGCTGCAGCTCTTCCGTCACCCGCCGTACGGCCATTGCGAGATCATCTCACTCATTTCGGCACCGTCCCGCGACGTGGTGCCGCGGCCCCGTCGCGCACGACGGTCTCCCTATGATCGGTTGCGGACGACGGATTGATACGTCCGGATCCGCACCATCATCACAATCGAGGACCCGGAGCGCGCGCCACACCGGCCCGCATCGCCGCGTCCGCCTCGCGCAGGATCTCGCGCATCGCCGCTCCGGCACCCGCCGGGTCACCGGACCGGACGGCGTCGGCGACGTCGCGGTGCAGCCGGATCGCGTCGGGCTCCGGACGGCTGGGCATCAGGTGGTGCCGGGTGCGCCCGGCCAGCACCTCGGCGACGACGTCGCCCAGCGCGGCCACCATCTCGTTGCCCGAGGCCGCGAGCAGCGTGCGGTGGAACACGACGTCGGCCTCCAGGTAGGCCAGCAGATCCCCGGACCGACCGTGCACGGTCATGTCCATCACCGCGCCGACGAGCGCACCGCACTGCTCGGGAGTGGCCCGGTCGGCGGCCAGCTCCGCGGCCAGCGGCTCCACCCCGCAGCGCAGCTCGGACAGCGACCGCAGCTGCTCGTCGCGGCCGGGACCGTCCAGCCGCCAGCGGATCACCCGCGGGTCGTGCACGTTCCACTGCTCCCGCGGGGCGACCGTCGTGCCGACCCGGCGCCTGCTGCGCACCAGGCCCATCGACTCCAGCACGCGCACGGCCTCCCGGACGACGGTGCGCGACACGCCGTAGCGCGCGACCAGCTCCTCGGCCCGCAGGACCTCACCCGCCCCGATGGTCCCCGCGGCGATCGCGGTACCGAGCCGGTCCAGGACGTCCCCGTGCAGACCCTCCGTTGCGCCACCCACGACCCGAATCGTGCCACTCCACAGGCTCGACGACGCGATACGGCATACCTGAACCGATTCGGTATTGAAAAAGTACTACTAATAACTCACTCTGGTCCCCACAACGGTCCGGGTACTCCCGGTCCGCGTGCCGATGCCGCCACACCCGTGAGGAGCCGATGCAGTGACGCAACAGCCGGCGACACAGCAGCCACCACCCCACCCGCTCGTCGTCGTGATGGGGGTGTCCGGCTCCGGGAAGTCCACCGTCGGCGCCGCCCTCGCCGACGCCCTCGGTGTCCCCTTCACCGACTCCGACGGCCTGCACCCGGCCGCGAACGTCGCGAAGATGACCCAGGGGATCCCGCTCACCGACGCCGACCGCGAGCCCTGGCTCGACGCCGTCGGCGCCCGGCTGGCCGAGCACACCGGCACCGGGCTCGTCGTCGCCTGCTCGGCGCTGCGCCGCGCCTACCGCGACCGGCTGCGCTCGCACGCGCCGTCGACGGTGTTCGTGCACCTGTCCGGCGACGCCGCCGTGCTCGCCGAGCGCATGGGCGGGCGCTCCGGGCACTTCATGCCGACCGCGCTGCTCGACTCCCAGCTGGCCACCCTGGAGCCGCCGGCCGCCGACGAGGCCGGGACGACGCTGGACATCCGCCGGCCGGTCGACGAGATCGTCGCGGGCGCCGTCGCCGTCACCGGGCCGGAGGTGGCCCCGCGATGACGCTGCACCCCGCACTCGTCCTGGCCGCGGAGCAGGCCCAGCCGGTCGCCTCCGCCGGTCGCCTGGTGACCGCCGCGCTGGTGGGCATCGTGGCGCTGGTCCTGCTGATCACGCAGTTCTCGCTGCACCCGTTCCTCGCACTGACCATCGGCTCGCTGCTCGTCGCGGGCGTGGCGGGTATGTCGATGGGCGACGCCGTGGAGGCCTTCTCCGACGGCTTCGGCTCCACCGCCGCGAGCGTCGGCACGCTGATCGCGCTGGGCGCGATGTTCGGCAAGCTGCTCGCCGACTCCGGCGGTGCCGACCGGCTGGTCGACACGATCGTCTCCCGCTCCGGCCCGCGGACGCTGCCGTGGTCGATGGCCGCCGTCGGCGCACTGATCGGCCTGCCGATGTTCTTCGAGATCGGCCTGGTCATCCTGATGCCGGTCATCTTCCTGGTCGCGCGCCGCGCCCAGGTCTCGCTGATCGCCGTCGGCATCCCGGCGCTGGCCGGGCTCTCCGCCATGCACGGCCTGGTCCCGCCGCACCCCGGCCCGCTCGCCGCGATCGGCATCCTCGACGCCGACCTGGGCATCACCCTGGTCCTCGGCGTGCTCGTGTCGATCCCGGTCGTCGTCCTGGCCGGGCCGCTGTTCGCCAAGGTCGCGGCCCGCTGGGTCGACGTGTCCCCGCCGGCGCTCTTCGAGTCCCGGGTCGCGGCCGGGAGCAGCACCGCGTCCGGCGGATCGGCCGGCGCCACCACCGGCACCGACCCGGCCAGCGGCTCCGGCAGCGACGCCGGCAGCGACGCCGCCGTCGATCGCGACGCCCCGGACGGCGGGCCCACCCGGCGCCCCGGGTTCGCCGCCACCCTGCTCACCGTGCTGCTGCCGGTCGTGCTGATGATGGGCAAGGCGGTCGGCGACATCGCCGCACCCGAGGGCAACCCGGTGCGCGCCGCGCTGGACTTCGTCGGCACCCCGCTGGTCGCGCTGCTGCTCTCGGTGCTGGTCGCGATGGTCACCCTCGGCACCGGATCCGGCATGAACCGCGCCGGGATCATGGGCTCGCTGGAGAGGTCGCTGCCCGCCATCGCCGGGATCGTGCTGATCGTCGCCGCGGGCGGCGGGTTCAAGCAGACCCTGGTCGACACCGGGATCGGCGCGATGATCGCCGGCTGGGCCACCGGCGCCGGCATCTCCGCGCTGCTCCTGGGCTGGCTGGTCGCGGTGGCGATCCGGCTCGCGACCGGGTCGGCGACCGTCGCGACGGTGACCGCCGCGGGCATCCTCGTCCCGCTGCTGCCGACGCTCGACCCGACCCAGACCTCGCTGCTGGTACTGGCGATCGGCGCGGGCTCGCTGTTCTTCTCCCACGTCAACGACGCCGGGTTCTGGCTGGTCAAGGAGTACTTCGGGCTCACCGTCGGCCAGAACATCAAGACCTGGTCGATCATGGAGACCGTCATCTCGGTCTCCGGCCTGGTCCTGGTGCTGGTGATCGACCTGGTGATCTGACCCCGCTCAGACGACGACGCCGGCCCGGGTCGCCGGGTCGGCGCCGGTCGTCCGGCCCGGCCCGGCGACGTCGCGGGCGGTGCGGGCCAGGCGCCGCACCGCCTCGGCCGTCACCGGCCCGGGGTGGGTGAAGGGCACCCGCAAGCGGTCGGTGAACGCGTGCCCGGCCCCGAACCGCGGGCCGGGCGCCAGCACCAGGCCGTGCCGCGGGGCGGCCGCGGTCAGCGCCGTCGAGACGTGCGCACCGAGGTCGCACCACAGCGCCAGCCCGCCGTCGGGGACGGTGAAGCGCCAGTCCGGCAGGGCCGCGGCGAGCTCGGCGACCAGCAGGTCGCGCCGGGTGCGCAGCACCCCGACCCGTTCGGCCCGCAGCACGTCGAGCCGCTCCAGCACCTCGACGGCGACGAGCTGCTCCAGCACCGGCAACGCCAGCTGGGCGCGGGCCAGCCGTCGTCGCATCCGGGCGGCGCGCTCGCGGCCGGCCCGGATCCAGCCGATCCGCAGCCCGCCCCAGGCGATCTTGCTCAGCCCGCCGACGGTGACGACGTCGTCGGGACCGGCGGCGTGCGCGGCGCAGGGCAGCGGCCCCGTGGCGCCCTCGCGCAGGTCCAGCTCGGCGAAGGTCTCGTCGACCAGGGCGACCGTGCCCTGGCGGGCGAGGCGCTGCACGAGCCGGGCGCGGGCGTCGTCGTCGAGGAGGCGGCCGGTGGGGTTCTGAAAGTCCGCCATCAGGTACGCGACCCGCGCCGCGGTCTGCCGGGCGGCCCGCGGCAGCACGGTCTGCGGGGTCGCGTCGGCGCCGTCCGCCGCCACCGGGACGGCGACCGCCCCCGCGTCGGCGACGACGTCGAGCGCCGACGGGTAGGTGGGGTGCTCGACGAGCACCCGGTCGCCGGGCCCGGCCAGCTCGGCGACGACGATCCCGATCGCCTGCAGCGCCCCGCCGGTCACGACGACCTGCTCCGGCCCGGTCGGGAGCCCCCGGGCGGTGAACCGGTCGGCGATCGCGGCCCGCAGCGCGGGCAGGCCGTCCGGGCCGTAGCCGTGTCCGGCCAGGTCCGCGGCACCCCGTTCGACGGCGCGGGCGACCAGGTCGGGCAGCACCGCGGGCGCGGCGGGCGCGGCGTGGGCGAGGTCGATCGTGCCGCGGTCCACCGGCCCGGGCGCCCAGACCCCGTCGACGCCCCCGGTGCGGTCCGGGAGCCGCACCCAGGTGCCCGCCCCGTGCCGGGCGTCGGCCCAGCCGTCGTCGCGCAGGTCGCGGTAGGCGCGGGCGACGGTGACCCGGCTGACGCCCAGCGCCTCGCCCAGCGCCCGCTCGGCCGGCAGCCGGGTACCCGACGGCAGCCTGCCGTCACCGGTCAGCACCCGCACGGCGTCGGCCAGCACCCGGTACGCCGGGCCGCGCCCGCCGTGGACGTCACCGCACAGCGCGGCGAGGCGCTCCGCCCCGATCCCCTGTGTCATTCCCGATCCACTTCCGCTCGAGTGGCACGGTGACGACAGGCCACCGAGAGGGGCAGCATGCCATCTCGTGACGATCGACAGCTCCCGCTGGTCGCTGCGGATGCCGCGGCGCACCCGGCGGCTCACCCAGCTCGTGGCCGGCCTGGTCGCCTACGCGGTCTCGATGGCGCTGATGATGCGCGCGGCCCTCGGCTCGATGCCGTGGGACGTGTTCCACCAGGGCGTCGCCGGCCGTACGGCCCTGTCGGTGGGCGCGGTGACCGTGGTCGTCGCGGTCGGGGTGCTCCTGCTGTGGATCCCGCTGCGGGAACGACCGGGGCTGGGGACGGTGGCGAACGTCGTCGTCATCGGGGCCACGGTGGACACCGCGCTCGCGGTGCTGCCCGCCCCGGAGGCGCTGTGGCTGCGGACGGCGTACGCCGTCGCCGGGATCGTGCTGAACGCGGCGGCGACGGCGGCCTACATCGGGGTCGGGCTGGGGCCGGGCCCGCGGGACGGGCTGATGACCGGGCTCGCGGCCCGCACCGGCCTGTCGGTGCGGCTGGTGCGGACCGCGATCGAGGTGACGGTCGTGCTCGTCGGGTGGGCGCTCGGCGGTGTCTTCGGCCCGGTGACGGTGGTCTATGCACTCGCCGTCGGGCCGCTGGTGCAGTGGTTCCTGCCGCGCTTCACCGTGGGTGCGGTCAGCCCGTCACCTTCGACAGCCAGTCCCCGTTGCTCAGATCCATCTTGACCCCGTTCACCATCACCGTCGGGGTCCCGAAGCGGCCGCCGGGCGCCACCGCCGGGTCGGCGACGGCCGCCTTGGTCGCGTCGGCGATCGCCTGGGTGTTCGCCTGGCGGGTGACGCAGCCCGCGAAGTCGCCCTTGGCCCCCAGTTCGGTGCCGAGCGCGGTCAGCTCCTGCACCGTCCTGCCGGCACTGCCCTCGGCGGGCTGGTCGGCGTACAGGCGGGAGTGGTAGGCGGGGAAGATCCCGGCGTCGGCGGCGCACAGCGCGGCGTTGCCGGCGCGGGTCGAATAGCCGGGCGGGGCCGAGCGCTCGTCGAGGATCACGACGTGGTGGTAGTTGATCTTCGCCTTGCCCTCGTTCACCGCGGTGGTGAGCTGGTTCCCGACGCTGCTCTCCAGCTGTCTGCAGGCGGGGCAGAGGTAGTCCTCGTAGAGGTCGACGGTCACCGGGGCCGCCTGGTTCCCGGCCTTCACGACGACGCCGTCGCGGGTCACCGGGTAGGTCGCGACGGTCGCCTTCTGGTAGTTCTGGTACAGCACGTAGACGCCCGTGGCCAGGGCGATGACCAGCACGAGCGCGCCGATCCCGAGGTTGCGACCGAGCCCGCTCGAGGTGCGTGCGGTGCTGATCCCCGCCGCCTGCAGCCGGGCCTGCGCGGCCTGCCGGCGCTCGCGCTCGCTCTGTCCCATCAGTGCTCCTCCGTCGCGTCCGCCGGCGCCCGCCGGTCGTGGTCGTGTGCCGCGGCCCGGTCCCCGCGCCCGTCGAGGGAGAACAGCGTCCGCGGGCGCACCGTCAGGTACACCGCGGCCGCGACGAAGGCGAGGTCGCGCAGCAGGGCCGGGCCGTAGCCGGTGTCGTCGGGGTCGACCGGTCCGCCACCGCCGAAGCAGCCGCAGTCGATCGCCAGCCCGCGCGCCCACGCCTGCACCAGACCGGCGACGAACGCGAGCAGCAGCACGGTGCCCACCACCGCGGCGAGCCGGGTGGCGAGGCCCGCGAGCAGCAGCAGGCCGAGTGCGATCTCCAGCGGCGGCAGCAGGGTCGCGACCGGCACGACGAGCGCGTCCGGCAGCACCCGGTAGGCGGCGACGGCGACGGCCGTGGTGAACGGCTCGGACAGCTTCACCGCCCCCGACACCAGCCAGACCGCGGCCAGCCCCAGCCGCAGCACGGTGCCCAGCACGTCGAGCGGGCGGCCTGCGGTCACGACCGGGGAGCCTAGCGAGCCCGCCGGTTCAGAACTCCTCGCGGGCGGACTCCTGCTCCAGCAGCGCGTCGAGATCGGTCAGCCGCTTCATCGTGGCGACGGCGCGGGCGGTGCGGTTGTTGCCCGCCAGCATCTCCTCGTGGCGGTGCACGAACTGCCAGTAGCCCGCGGTGAAGGGGCAGGCCTTCTCCCCCACCCGCACCTTCGGGTCGAACGCGCAGCCCGAGCACAGGTCGGTCATCCGGTCGATGTAGGCGCCGCCGGAGGCGTAGGGCTTGGTGGCCATCCGGCCGCCGTCGGCGTGCTGGCTCATCCCGATCACGTTGGCGGGCATCACCCAGGCGAACCCGTCGACGAACGCCGTCGCGAACCAGTCGTTGAGCTCCGCCGGCCGGTAGCCACGCTGCATGGCGTGGTTGCCGAGGATCATCAGGCGCGGGATGTGGTGGGTCCAGCCGCGGTCGCGGACCCCGCCCAGGGCGTGCGACAGGCAGTTCGCGGTGACGGCGTCGGCGTCCAGGTCGGTCCACCAGTCCGGCAGCGGGGTGCGGGCCCGCAGGTGGTTGCGACGCGTGTAGCCGCGCCCGAAGCGCCAGTACAGCTGCCAGACGTACTCCCGCCAGCCGAGGATCTGCCGGACGAACCCCTCGACGCTGGACAGCCGCGCGTCCCCGTCGTGGTAGGCCTGCTCGGCGGCGTGCACCGCCTCCAGCGGGTGCAGCGCGCCCAGGTTCATCGGCACCGACAGCAGCGAGTGCGCCATGGCCCAGTCCTGCTCCAGCACCGCGTCCTCGTACGGGCCGAAGGTGTCGAGGCGGTGCCGGACGAAGTGCCGCAGCGCCCGGGTGGCCTCCTCGTGGGTGACGGCGAAGCGGCGCGGCCCGTCGTTGCCGACCGTGGGGTACCCGGCCGCGTCGAGGTCGGCGCGGACCTGCTCGTCGATCCCGTCCTCGCGGGGTTTCCAGGGCGCCTTCACCTCCAGGCGCTCGGCGCCCTTCGGCGGGGACTCGCGGTTGTCGTGGTCGTAGTTCCACTTCCCGCCGACGGGCTTCTCGCCGTCCATGAGCACGGAGAACCGCTCGCGCTGGGCGCGGTAGAACTCCTCCATCCGGAAGGTCTCGCGGTCGCCGGCCCAGTCGTCGAACTCGTCCTTGCCCAGCGCGAAGGTCGGGGTGGGCCGGACCTCGGTGACCAGCCCCTCCTTCACGAACCGGCGCACCATGTCCGAGGCCGGGAACGACGTGGGCTGGTGCACCACCACCGGGCGGCCGACCTGCTCCAGCGCCTCGCGGTAGGTGTCGGTGCGCAGATAGGTGGCCCGGTCGCCGAGCTGCTCGGCGAGGTGGCGCATCCCGGACAGCACCAGGTGCAGCTTCTGGCGGTGGTGGCGACGCCGGCCCAGCGCCCGGGTGGACTCGACGATCACGATCTCGCGGCCGGCGAACTCCTCGGTGTCCCACACGTGCGGGCCGAGCTGGTCGGCGAACAGCCAGAGCGGAGCCGTGTCATCGGACGACATCGGCCCAGTGTCGGGGTGGTCGCGCGGCGCCGCGCGGCGAGCGGCGGCGGCCTACTGTTGCATCCGTGAACGATCCGGAGCTGGAGGCGGAACTCGCCGACCACCACCACGACCACTCCCACCGTGACATCTCCGGCGGCTGGCTGCGCGCGGCCACCTTCGGCGCGATGGACGGCCTGGTCACCACGATCGCACTGGTCGCGGGTGTCGGGGGCGGCGGGGCGGGCCGGGACGTCATCGTGCTCAGCGGGCTCGCGGGTGTCGTCGCGGGGGCGTTCTCGATGGCGCTCGGCGAGTTCGCCTCGGTCGGCACCCAGAACGACGCCCTCGACGCCGAGGCGGCCGTCGAGCGCCGTGAGCTGGCCCAGCACCCCCGCGCCGAGCAGCACGAGCTGGCCGCCCGGTTCCGGGAGATGGGCCTGTCCGAGCAGACCGCCGACGCCGTGTCCCGGGAGGTGCACCGCGACCCCGAGCTGGCGCTGCGGATGCACATCAGCCAGGAGCTGGGGGTCAGCCTGGACGACAAGCCGTCGCCGTGGGTGGCGGCGGTGTCGTCGTTCGCCGCGTTCGCGGTCGGCGGGCTGATCCCGCTGATCACGTTCCTGCTCGGCTACGGCTCGCTCGCGCTCGGCCTCGCCGTCGGCGGCGTCGGCCTGCTCGCCGCGGGGGCGCTGACCTCGCGGTTCACCTCCCGGTCGTGGTGGTCGGCGGCGCTGCGCCAGCTGGCGTTCGGCGCCATCGCCGCCGGCGCCACGTACCTGGTCGGCATGCTGATCGGCGTCAGCGCCGCCTGAGGGTCAGTCCTCCACACTGATCACCCGGGCCGGGCACACGTGCTCGGCCTCCTTCACCGCGTCCCGGTCGCCCTCGGCGGGCGAGTCGGTCAGCAGCGCGACGATCCCGTCGTCGTCCTGGTCGAAGACGTCGGGCGCGGTCACGACACACTGGCCGGCCCCGATGCACAGTTCCTTGTCCACGATCACGCGCATGGCCATCAGAATGCCACCGGCAGCGCGTGCACGCCGTAGACGGCCATGTCGTCGCGGAACGGGATCTCCGAGTCCGGCACGGTGGCCCGCAGTCCCGGGAGGCGTCGCAGCAGCGCCGGGTGGGCGATCTGCAGGTCCGGACGGGCCAGCGGCTTCCCCGGGCACTGGTGCACCCCCGAGCCCGAACGTGAGGTGCCGGTTCGTCCCGCGGGACACGTCGACCTCGTCGGGGTGCGACCACGGGGCTCGCGGTCGGCGGCCTCGGCGGCGAGCACAACGCCCTGCTCGCCCGCCCGGACCGTGACCCCGCCGATCTCCCGGTCCTCGGTCGCGACCCGGCGACGGCCGATGTGGGTCACGGTCAGGACCCGCGGCAGCTCGGATGCGGGCGAGCTCCGCGGGCGGGTCGATGGGGTCGGTCACGGCGGTCGTCGGCTTCGCTCCCACCAGGAGAGGTCAGCAAGGCTCGGTTCCATCGCGACGATCCTCGGCAGAAACAGGAACGGCCCCGTCCCGGGGTCGGGACGGGGCCGCTGGGCGGTGGAGGTGCCGGGAATCGAACCCGGGTCCTCCGTCGGTTCACGAGGGCTTCTCCGTGCGCAGTCCGCTCTGTCTCTACTCGGATCCACCGGTCACGCGAACAAGCCGGTGTGACGATCCCAGCCGCTGTGGGATGTCCCCTGCGGTTCCGCGGCCGAACCGCAGGGTGAGTCCCCTGAATGATGTCGGGACCCGGAGCGGGGACGCCTCCGGCCCGACAGCCCCTACCTGAGAATCAGGCAGCGAGCGCGTAAGCGCTCTGGGCAGTGCGACTGTTGTCGGCACTTATTTTTTTGCGACGCATGGTTAACGAGATCATCGTCGCCTTCCTCGGCACGCTTCACCTCGATCAACGATCGGAGTCGAAACCGTTCACCCCCTGGTCGGGTCCCGGAGGACCCGCAGTCCACCTGCACTCCGCACGGACGTACCCGGGCGGACGCACAGCATAACGCCCCGCGCCCGCCCGATCATCCCGGTTACCGCTGGTGGCGTGTCACCCCGCCGCGACCTCGTAGGTGTGCCCCGCGGCCCGCAGCCGGTCGACCAGCACGTCACCCAGCGCGGTGGCCGGGGTGAGGCAGCCCGCGCGGTCGGGCAGCGCGGACCCGCCCAGGGCCAGTGCGAGGCCCGCCTCGCCGAACATCACCGCGGTGGCCCCGTAGCCGGGGTCGCCGGGGCCGGAGACCCGCACCCGGTAGCGACGCCCGGACTCGGTCTCGGCACGCACGTCCATCCGGAACCAGCCGCGCTCGCGGGTCCGCTCCGACGGCCCGGTCCCGGGCGCGGGCAGCACCCGGTCGAGCAGCGGGCGGATCGGCGGCACCATGAACGCGCCCACGAGCGCGCCGAGCCCGCCGGTGACCACACCCGCGGTGACCGCCCCGGACACCCCGCGACCGCAGCCCTGGAGCTCGCCGTAGCGCAGGCCGCGACCGTAGGCGTGGTCGAGCAGCGCGTTGGAGCGGCGCACGATCCGGGTGTTGTAGGACGCCATCACGAACGGCGCGGTCCAGGTGCCGTCCGGGAGCCGGGCGGGTGGTCCCGCGTCACCCGGCTGCGACGGCGTCGGCTCGGCCGACGGGTCGGGGCTCAGCGAGTGCGGGCGGGCGGCCAGGCGCCGGGCGTCGCGGTCGGTGCGGACGGTGTCGAGCTGCCCGCGCAACGAGTCCACCGTGCCGCCGGAGACCCCGCCGCGCATCGTCGCGACCGTGCGGACCTCGGTGAGCCCACCCGCGCCGTCGGCCTGCGCGGCCCGGTGCGCGAGGAACACCCCCAGATCGGAGGGGACGGAGTCGTAGCCGCAGGAGTGCACGATCCGCGCGCCGCTGGCGCGGGCGGTGTCGTGGAAGCGGTCGATCGCCTCGCGGACGAACAGCACCTCACCGGTGAGGTCGGCGTAGTGGGTGCCGGCCCGCGCGCACGACCCGACCAGCCCCAGGCCGTACTTCGCGTACGGGCCGACCGTGCTCAGCACGACGCGCGCGCCCGTGGCGAGCCGGTCGGTCGCGGCCGGGTCGGCGGCGTCGGCGACGATCAGCGGCCAGTCCCGCGCCGACGCGGGCAGCGCCGCCCGGGTGGCGGCGAGCTTCGCCTCGGAGCGGCCGGCCAGCGCGATGCGCACCCCGGGCGGGGCGTGCTCGGCGAGGTGACGGGCGATGAGGCCGCCGACGAAGCCGGTCGCGCCGTAGAGGGCGATGTCGACCGGGGCGGCCGCGCCGCTCCCGTCGTTCTGCGGGCTGACCATGTCTACGAGCTCCTCGGGGTCTCGGCCGCGGGGCCGGGGGTGGCGTGTCGGACGGGGTCGACGCCCAGCAGCGCGGCCGGGGCGTCGTACAGGACCGAGCGCAGGAACGCCGCGCCGAGGCGGGGCTCGGCGGCGGCCCAGCCCGCGATCGCGGCGAGCTGCTCGGCGTAGGGGTAGGGGATGTTGGGGAAGTCGGTGCCGAGCACGATCCGCCCCGGGTGCTCGGCCAGGCGTGCCGGCCAGTCCGGCGGCAGCGGCGCGATCCGCCGGGAGAACGCGGTGCCGACCATCGTCGTGTCGAGCACCAGGTTCGGGAACCGGTCCAGCAGCTCCAGCGCACCCCGGAAGTCCGGCATGCCCGCGTGCGCCAGCACGATCCGCAGCCCCGGGTGCGCCGCGAGCACCTCGGCGAAGATCCCGAGCCCGGTGTGCTCGCCGGGGATCGGGCCGTCACCGCAGTGGACGACGGCGGGCACACCCGCGTCGGCCAGCAGGCCCCAGGCGTCGCGCAGCAGGGGGTCGCGCGGGTCGAACCCGCCGACCTGGACGTGCACCTTGACCATCCGCGCCCCGTCGGAGACGGCACGGCCGAGGTAGTCCACGACGGACGGTTCCGGGTAGAGCGTCGCGGTGCGCACCGCGCGCGGGTGGGCGTCGGCGAACCCGCCGGCCCAGCCGGTGAGCCACTCCCCCATGCCCGGCTTGTGCGGGTAGGTCAGGGGCGCGAACGCGAGCACCCCGAGGCGTTCGAGGATCGCGTACCGCTCCTGTTCGGACAGCCGGTACTGCACGGGCCACGGGGTGCCGTAGTGGGTCTCGGCGGCGTCGAAGTAGGCCCAGACCTTGTCGAGCATCCGCTGGGGCAGGAAGTGCACGTGCACGTCGACCAGGCCGGGCAGGTCCAGCTCGGCGGTCCAGCGGGGCACGTCGGCGTCGTCGACCGGCGGCGGAGGGAGATCCACGGCCCCACCCTAGGCGGGCCGTGGCTCAGCCGCGCAGGTCCCGGGCCCGCCCCTTGGCCGCACGGCCGACGGCGCGCGCGATCTCCTTCTGGGCGTCCTTCTTGGCCAGGTCGCGGCGCTTGTCGTAGTCCTTCTTGCCCTTGGCGAGCGCGATCTCGCACTTGACCTTGCCGTCGTTGAAGTACAGCGACAGCGGCACCAGGGTGAGCCCGCCCTCGCGGGTCTTGCCCATCAGCCGGTCGATCTCCCCGCGGTGCAGCAGCAGCTTGCGGGTGCGGCGCGGCTCGTGGTTGGTCCAGCTGCCGCGCACGTACTCCGGGATGTGCAGGTTGCGCAGGAAGATCTCGCCGTCGTCGATGGTGGCGAAGGCGTCGACCAGTGACGCCCGGCCCAGACGGAGGCTCTTCACCTCGGTCCCCTTGAGCGCGACCCCGGCCTCGAACTCCTCCAGGATCGCGTAGTCGTGCCGGGCCCGACGGTTCTGCGCGATCACCTTCCGGCCCTGTTCCTTCACACGACCAGCCTACCCGCGCACCGCCACCGGTATCCGACCGCGGCATCGCCGGAGCAGTGCTCTTGCACTTCGGCGCCGCCGCGTGCAGACTCGATTGCGAGAGCAGTGCTCTCGTTTCAGACCGATGATCACAGGAGGCGGACATGACGACGACGGTGCTGGTGACCGGGGCGACCGGCGGGATCGGCGGGCACCTGCTGACCGCGCTGGCCGGTCACGAGGTGACGGTGCGGGCACTGGTCCGCGACCCCGACCGCCTCGGCGACGCCGGCGGCGTCGAGGTCGTGCGGGGCGACCTGCGCGACCCGGACGCCGTCGCCGCGGCGCTGCACGGGGTCGACGCGGCGTTCCTCAACTCGCCCTCGGCCCCCGACGCCGCGACCACCCAGATCGCGGTGGCCGACGCCGCCGCGACCGCCGGGGTGTCCCGGCTGGTGCTGCTGTCGCAGTTCGCGGCGCGGGCGGACTCCCCGGTGCGGTTCCTGCGCTGGCACGCCGCGGTGGAGCAGCACGTCCACGACCTGGGGATCGGCCACGTGGTGCTGCGGCCGAACCTGTTCCTGCAGGGCCTGCTGGCCTTCGCCCCCCTGGTCGCCGCGACCGGCCGGTTCGGCGCCCCGATCGGCGACGCCGCGGTGAGCGCGGTCGACGTGCGCGACATCGCCGACGCCGCCACGGCCGTGCTCACCGGCGCCGGACCGGACGGTGCGGTGCACGACCTCACCGGGCCGCGCGCCGTCACTCACGCCGAGATCGCCGCGGCCCTGACCCGGGCCACCGGGCACCCGGTCGCGTTCGACGACCTCGTCCCGGAGGCGTTCGCCGCCGCGCTGGACGGGGTGCTGCCACCCTGGCAGGCCGCCGGACTGGTCGAGGACTACGCCCACTACGGGCGGGGCGAGGCGGCGCGGGTGGACGACTCCGTGGCCGTCCTCACCGGCCACCCGGCCCGCACCCTGGAGGAGTTCGCCCGCGACCACGCCGCGGCGTTCGCCCCCGCGGGGTGAGCGCTCAGACCTTCACGTAGGCGCGCAGGGTCACGTAGCCGGTGACCCCCGCGACGAGGGCCCCGGTGGGCACGAGCAGCGCCGAGACCACCAGCACGTCGGTGATCCGGACCGGCGGGATCACGCCGGCCTGACCCACCGCGGCGAACAGGTCGTCGACGACGGCGTACTTGGCCGCGACCAGGCCGATCCCGGCGAGCGCCCCGCCGACGGCCCCGGCGACGGCGGCCTCGACCAGGAACGGCAGCTGGGTGGTCCACCGCGTCGCCCCGACCAGGCGCATCACGCCGACCTCGGTGCGCCGCATGAACGCCGACACCTGCACCGTGTTGGAGATCAGCAGGACCGCCGCGAGCGCCTGCACGACGGCGAGCGCGAACGCCACGTTGCGCACCCCGTTCAGGAAGTCGAACAGGGTCCCGACGACGTCGCGCTGGTCGATCACCCCGCGCACCCCCGGCCGGCCCTCGACGGCGGCCCGGGCGGCCGCGGCGCCCGCCTGCTGGTCGGTCAGGGTGACCCGCAGCGTGGCGGGCAGCGACTGCGGCCGGGCGACGTCGGCGACCGACTGCCCGGCGAACAGCTCGCGGAAGCGGGTGTAGGCCTGCTGCTGGGACTCGAACGCGACCGAGCCGACGCCCGGGGCGGCCTCCAGCGCGCTCCGCACCGACGCGCACGTCGGCCGGCTGCAGTCCGGGTCGGTCTCCGAGACGTCCGGGGTGAGCGCCACCTGGATCTCGAGCCGGTTCGTGTAGAGCGCGGAGATGTCGTCGATGGTGCGCAGCACGAGCAGGCCCGCACCGACCGACATCAGGGTGACCGCGGTGGTCAGCACCATCGCGACGGTCATCGTGACGTTGCGGCGCAGGCCGGAGGAGACCTCGCGGGTGAGCAGGGCGGGGCGCATCTACCGGCCCGCCCCGTACACCGCGCGGGCCTCGTCACGCAGCACGCCGCCGTCGGCCAGCTCGATCACCCGGCGGCGCATCGCGTCCACGACGGACGAGTCGTGGGTGGCCATCAGCACCGTGGTGCCCGCGCGGTTGATGCGCTCCAGGACCTGCATGATCTCCCGCCCGGTCTCGGGGTCGAGGTTGCCGGTGGGCTCGTCGGCCAGCAGCAGCGGGGGCCGGTTGACCGACGCCCTGGCGATCGCCACGCGCTGCTGCTCGCCGCCGGACAGCTCGTGCGGCAGCCGCCCGGCCTTGCCCTGCAGCCCCACCATCTCCAGCAGCTCCGGGACGGCGATCCGGATCTCCGACGGCGTGCGCCCCAGCACCTCGAGCGCGAACGCGACGTTGCCGGCGACGGTGCGCTTGGGCAGCAGCCGGAAGTCCTGGAACACGCAGCCGATCCGCTGGCGCAGCCGCGGCACCTTGCGCCGGGGCAGCCCGGCGACGTCGAGGCCGTCGATGAGGATGGATCCCGAGGTGGGGACGTCCTCGCGCAGCAGCAGCCGCAGCAGCGTCGACTTGCCCGACCCGGACGGTCCGATCAGGAACACGAACTCGCCCGCACCGACCGTCGCGGAGACCCGGTCCAGCGCCGGACGCCCGGACGCCGGGTAGCGCTTGGTGACGTCCCGCAGCTCGATCACGGAGCGGGACGGTACCGCCGCCCGGAGTACACGGGCCGTGACGACACGCCCGTCAGGCCGGTCCGGCGGCGACCGGGTCCCGCGACGGGTCGAGCGCACCGGCGAGCCGGCCCAGGACGGGGGCCGCCGCACGCAGCGCGACGGCGTCGGTGGCGTCCAGGTCGCCGAGCGCGCGCCGGATCTGCCGCGTCCAGGCCGCGTCGAGGAGCTCGCGGTGCCGGACGGCCCGCGCCGTGGGGTGGAGCAGGGCACGACGGCCGTCGGCCGGGTCGGTCCGTCGCTCCACGAGATCCCGCCCGACCAGCGACCGGACGGTGGTGCTGACGTTGCTGGCCTGCAGACCGAGCCCGCGGGCCACCGCCGAGACGGGGTGCCCGGGGCGCGCGGAGACCCACCGCAGGACCTCGTGCTCGGACCCGGTGATCGCGTCCAGCCCGACCGCACGCTCCCCCGCCGACCGCAGGACGCGCGACAGGTCGTGCACCGCCTCGACCAGCGCCGCCCAGTCGTCGTCGCGCTCCTCGACCGTCGTCACCGCCGCGATACTACTCGATGTTCCATATATAGTTTCATAGCTGATTGCCGTGCGAGAGGACCGTCATGACCGTGGGGACCGAGCGGGCCGCGCCGAGGACGACGCGGGGGCGCGCCGTGCCGGACGGCGTGTGGATCAGCGTTCTCGCGCTGCTGACGGCGGTGGCGCCGCTGGCCACCGACATGTACCTGCCGGTGCTGCCGACCGTGGCGGCCGAGCTGGGGGCGTCGGCGTCGGCGGCGCAGCTGACCCTGACCGCGTTCCTGGTGGGGCTGGCGGTCGGTCAGCTGGTGATCGGCCCGCTCTCGGACGGCTGGGGGCGGCGACGCCTGGTCCTCGCCGGCACGGTCCTGCTGTGCGTCGCGTGCCTGGCGAGCGCGGTCGCGCCGTCGGTCGCGGTGCTCGTCGTCGCCCGGTTCCTGCAGGGCTTCGGCGGGGCCGCCGGCCTGGTGCTGAGCCGCGCGATGATCTCCGACCGCACCACCGGCGCGCGGACCGCGCAGCTGTTCTCGCTGATGATGGCGATCAACGGGATCGCACCGGTGGTCGCGCCGGTGATCGGCAGCTCGCTGGGCGGGGTGGTCGGCTGGCGGGGCGTCTTCGTGGTGCTCGCCGGGCTCGCGCTGCTCATGCTGGTCTCCGCGCTGCTCGCGGTGCACGAGACGCTGCCGGCCCCGGCCCGTACCTCCGGCGGTGTGCGACGGACCTTCTCCGACGTCGGCGCGCTCCTGCGCCGCCGGCGGTACGTCGGCTACGTGCTGGCGTTCGCCACGTCGTTCTCGATGATGTTCGCCTACATCTCCGGGTCGCCGTTCGTGCTGCAGCAGACCCTCGGCCTCTCCACGACGCAGTACGCACTCGCCTTCGGAACGAACGCCGCCGGGCTGGTGCTGGGCAACATCACCAGCAGCCGGCTCGCCGTGCGGGTCGCCCCGCGGCGCCAGCTCGTGACCGCCGTCCGTGGCCTGGTGGTGCTGTGCGCGGCCCTGCTGGTCGTCGTGCTGCTGGGGGCCGCGCGCTGGCCGGTGCTGGTCCTGCTGTTCGCGACGCTGACCACGCTCGGGTTCGTGATGGGCAACAGCGCGGCGCTGGCCACCGGCGAGGTCCGCGACCGCGCCGGGACGGGCTCGGCCCTGCTGGGAGCCACCCAGTTCGGCCTCGGCGCCCTGGTCTCGCCGCTGGTCGGGTCGAGCGCGACGGCGATGGCGGTGACCATGCTGACCGCGGCCACGCTGTCCGCCGTGTCGCTCGCCGCCCTGACCCGCGGGGTGACCGCGACCCGCTGACCTCGCCCTCCCCACACCGCAGCCCGGCCCGGGCTCGCGCGCCGCACCCGACACTCGTCGAGATGCAGCTCAGGGCTGTCCATCGCCCCCTCGCACGACCCTCCGCTGCATCTCGCCGACGGAACCCGGCCGCCGCGACGCCGAGATGCAGCTCAGCGGGAACTGTCGATCTCCACGGCCCGCTGAGGTGCATCTCGGCGCACCGCGGCCGACTCGGGGCGAGGCGCAGACCGCGACGCGGGGCCCGCGAGGCACGAGGCACGAACCGCCGAGCCGCGAGGTGCGAGCCGCGACGTGCGGGGCGCGACGTGCGGGGCGCGGCGCCGGAACGACGGGGCGCGGGGCCCGTCGGTCAGGGGGCGGTGATCTCCACCGGCAGCCCGGGGTCGGCGAAGGAGACGGTCACCGCGCCCGGGACCGCGGCGCCGGCGTTCTGCGTCCCGGTGGCCGGGGCCTGCGGCTCCAGGCGCAGCCGGAGCAGCCGTCCGCGGTCGGCGGGGGCGGCGGCGTCCGGGGCACCGAGCCAGGCGGTGAACCGCGGGGTCGGCGAGACCAGCCCGGCGAGCTCGTCGAGACGGGTCCCGACCGCCGGGTCCGGGGCGCCGGCCCGTGCGGCGGCGAGGTCCACCGACCCGGTGTAGGTCGTCGCGGCGACGCCGTCGACGTCGGTGGTCCCCGGCGCGGCGACGACGTCGCGCAGCCCGGGGGCGGAGTGCAGCATCCCGCCGACGGCGCCGACCGGGAGGAGCCCCGTGGACAGCGGCTGCCAGCGGTCACTGCCGCCGAACCGGACCCAGGCACGGTCGTCGAGCACCCTGACCTGCGCACCACGGGTGCCGAGGGCGACGGTGAGGTCCGCGGCGAACGGGGTGAAGCGGGCGGGGCCGGAGGCGCGCACCGGGCCGGTGACCGAGTCCACCTCGACGTCGACCCGCGCCGACCCGGCGTCGGCGAGCGCGGTGCCCGCGGCGGCCACGGTGTCCTGCGCCGACGGCGCGGCGGACGCGGGCGGCGCCCCGTCGGCGGACGGCTCCGGGGCCCCGGCCGTGCATCCGGCCAGGGTGAGGACGAGGAGGGCGCCGCAGACGGCGGACGCCGGGCGACCCAGGCTCACGAGGCCGATTCGCTCTGCTTACGCCAGCGGATGCCGGCCTCGATGAACTCGTCGATCTGGCCGTCGAGCACCTGCGAGGGGTTGCCCTCCTCGTGCTCGGTGCGCAGGTCCTTCACCAGCTGGTACGGGTGCAGCACGTAGTTGCGCATCTGGTTGCCCCAGGAGGACCCGGCCTCCTTGAACGAGTCGCGCAGTTCGCGCTCCTCCTGGCGGCGCCGCTCCAGCAGCTTCGCCTGCAGCACGGCCATCGCCGACGCCTTGTTCTGCAGCTGGGAGCGCTCGTTCTGGCAGGCGACGACGATCCCGGACGGGATGTGGGTCAGCCGGACCGCCGAGTCGGTGGTGTTGACGCCCTGGCCGCCGGGCCCGGACGCGCGGAACACGTCGACCCGCAGGTCCTTCTCGTCGATCTCGATGTGGTCGGAGGTCTCGACGACCGGGGCCACCTCGACGCCGGCGAACGACGTCTGGCGCCGCCCCTGGTTGTCGAACGGCGAGATCCGCACCAGGCGGTGGGTGCCGGCCTCGACCGACAGCGTCCCGAACGCGTACGGCGCGTGGACGGCGAAGGTGGCCGACTTGATGCCGGCCTCCTCGGCGTAGGACGTCTCGTAGACGTCGGTGCCGTAGCCGTGGCGTTCGGCCCAGCGCAGGTACATGCGGAGCAGCATCTCGGCGAAGTCGGCGGCGTCGATGCCCCCGGCCTCGGACCGGATGGTCACCAGGGCCTCGCGCTCGTCGTACTCGCCCGAGAGCAGGGTGCGGACCTCCAGCGAGGAGATCTCGCTGCGCAGCTTCGCGCGCTCGGCGTCGGCGTCGGCGACGGCGGACTCGTCGCCCTCGTCCTCGGCGAGCTCGTAGAGCACCGGCACGTCGTCGAGACGGCGACGCAGGTCGTCGAGCCGGCGCAGGTCGCCCTGGGCGTAGGCCAGCCGGCTGGTGATCTGCTGGGCGGCGTCGACGTCGTCCCAGAGGTCCGGCCGGCCCGCCTGCTCGGACAGTTCCTCGATCTCCTGGCGCAGCCGGGGCACGTCGGCGACGGCCTCGATGCTGGACAGGGTGGTGTCGAGGTCCTTCAGGTCGGCCTGGACGTCGGAGTTCACAACGGTCGAGGGTACGCGGGGTGGGACCCGGTTCAGTCCTGGGGGATCGCGTCGATCAGCTTGATCATCGCCCGGGTGTGGGCGACCGCGAAGTCCGCGACCGGACGGCCGTAGGGGTCGTCGGTCGCGCGGGCGGCGGCGCGGGCCGTCGCGAGCCGCTCGGCGTAGGCCTCGCGGGCGGCGGCGACGAGCTCGGTGCGCTGCTTGACCGTCAGTGTCCCCGCGTGCAGCAGCCGCAGCACCAGCGGGCTGCGGACGGCGTCGGCGTCGCCGCCGGTGGCGAGCCAGTGCTTGAACGACCGCTTGCCGGCGGCGGTGATCACGTACTGCTGGCTGGCCCGCGGACCCTGCTTGCCCAGGCGCAGCAGCGCCTCCTCGGTCAGGGCGGGCAGCTCCCGGTAGACCTGGCTGCGGGTGACGGAGAAGAACAGGCCGAACCGCTCACCGGCCGCCGCCACGAGCTGCCCGCCGGTCATCGGCCCGCCGTGGAGCAGACCGAGGAGGGCGGCGGCGGTGGCGTTGACCGGTGTGACGGGTGCCATCGTCCGACGGTCCCACGTCCGGGTCGGGCGCGCGAGTCCACAGCGCACATCCGCCCTGAGCAGACGGGGTGCACTGTGGCCTCACGCTGTCCACGGACGGATCAGGCCCCGATGGTCAGGGAGGCGACCCGCTCGCGGGAGACGGCGACGTCGCCGTACTGGCCGGCGAGCCGCTTGGCGCGCTTGTAGAAGAAGTGCGCCTCGTGCTCCCAGGTGTAGCCGATGCCGCCGTGGAACTGGATCATCGCCGCCGTCGCCTGGAGCGCCACGTCGCTGCTCTTGGCCTTGGCGACGGCGACGGCGAGCTCGGCACCGTCGAGTCCGGCGTCGACCGCGTGCGCGGCGTGGAGCGCGGCGTGCTCGGCCATCGTGACCCCGACGTGCAGGTCGGCCAGCGCGTGCTTGAGGGCCTGGAACGACCCGACGGGCACACCGAACTGGGTGCGCTCGCGGTCGTAGGCGACGGTGCGGGTCAGTGCCTCGCGGGCGATGCCGACCAGGTCCGCGGCGACCAGCACGGTCGCCCTGTCGGTCAGCTGCTTCTGCAGCTCGACCGTGGTGCCGGGCAGCGCCTCGACGGTCCCGCCGCCCAGCGACGCGAGCCGGGTGGTGCCGTCGTAGCTGCCGACCGGCGACGCCGTGGCGCCGGTGACCAGCGCCAGCCCGGGCAGGCCGTCCTCGGCCGGGGCGACGACGACGTCGGCGACGGCGCCGTACTCCACCACCTGCAGGCCGGTCGCGGCGCTGCCGCGGGTGGTGAACGCGCCGACCGCCTCGCCCGCGGCGAGCTTCGGCAGCCAGGCCGCCTTCTGCTCGTCGGAGCCGGCGAGCCGGATCGCGTCGGCGGCGAGCACGGTGCCGCGCCACGGGCCGGGGGCGACCCCCGCCCCGAGCGCGCGGGCGATCACCTGCGCCTCGACCAGACCGAGGCCGAGGCCGTCGTGGTCCTCGTCGACGGTGACCGCGGTCCACCCCTGCTCGCCTGCGGCGCGCCACAGCGACGCCGGGTTGCCGTCGTCGGACGGGTTCTCCACGACCGTCCGCACGGCGGCGAGGTCGAACCGTTCGGCCAGGTAGTCGCGCACCGCGGTGCCGAACTCCTGCTGGTCCCGGGTGAGTGCGAAGAACATCGGTGACTCCTCCTGCGGATCAGCGGGGCAGGCCGAGCACGCGCTCGGCGGTGACGTTGCGCTGCACCTGGGACGAGCCGCCCCAGATGGTGACCGAGCGCGACCACATGGCCTGGGCGTGCAGCGGGCGCAGGTCGGTGCCGTCGGGCAGCGCGTCGAGCGTGGCGTCCTCGCCGAGGATCCGGTCGTAGACCTCCCAGAGGTCCTGGAACGCCTCGGACCACTGCAGCTTGGTCATCGACGCCTCGAAGCCGAGGTCGCGGCCCTGCTCGACCTGGGTGAGCACGTGCATCGAGTGCAGCCGCAGGCACTCCAGCTCGACCAGGACGCGGGCGAGGTCGTCGCGGACGACCGGGTCACCCGCACGGCCCAGCTTCCGGGCGACGGCGGCGATCTCGTCGTACTGACGACGGAACTCGGTGTACTGGGAGATGCCGGACGCGCCGCGCTCGAACGAGAGCAGCAGCATCGCGGTGCGCCAGCCGTCACCGATCTCGCCGAGGCAGTCGGCGACCGGGACGCGGGCGTCGTCGAAGAAGACCTCGCCGAACTCGCTGGCCCCGCTCATCTGGCGCAGCGGGCGCGCGGTGACGCCGGGCTGGTCCATGTCGATGAGCAGCATCGAGATGCCGCGGTGCTTCTCCGACCCGGCCTCGGTGCGGACCATGGTGAAGATCTTGTCGCCGTGCACGGCGTTGGTGGTCCAGACCTTCTGCCCGTTGACGACGAAGTGGTCACCCCGGTCGTCACTGTCGCGGACACCTCGGGTGTTCAGCGCCGCGAGGTCGGACCCGGCGCCGGGCTCGGAGAAGCCCTGACACCAGATCACCTCGTTGCGCAGCATCGGGCCGATGATCTCCTTCTTCTGCGCGTCGGTGCCGATCGCCATGACCGTCGGTGCGAGGAAGGTCAGCCCGAGCGGGTTGACCGTGCGCGGCGCCTGGGCGCGGACGGTCTCCTCGTCGTAGATGGCCTTCATGCCGGGGGTCCCGCCGCGGCCGCCGAACTCGACGGGCCACTGGATGCCGGCGAACCCGGCGTCGGCCTTGTCGCGCTCCCAGTCGCGCCGCAGGCGGAAGCTCTCGGAGTCCTCCAGGGACTCCCAGAACCCGGGGCGGGTCCACTCCTGCGGGATGTGGGCGCCGAGCCAGGAGCGCAGCTCCGCGCGGAACTCCTCCTCGGCCGGGGTGAAGGTCAGGTCCATGGATGAGCACCCGTTCTGCGTGTGAGGTCGGCACTGTCCCACCCGGGAGCCTTCCATACCCGCCGGTAACCTGCTTCCCGCGGCGTGTCCGTGGCCCGGGCGGTATGCAGGGAGTAGCCTTTCGGTATGCGCAGCGAGCGGGTGACGGTCACGCTGCCGGCGGAGCTGGTGGCCGAGGCGAGGGACGCGGTGTCCCGCGGATCGGCGGCGAGCCTGTCCGCCTACGTGGCGGAGGCCGTGCAGGCACGCCAGGACCGGGACCGGTCCCTGGCCACCCTGGCCGACCTCTACGGCGGCCCCCCGCCGGCCGACGAGCTGGATGCCGCGCGCCGTTCGCTGCGCCCGGTCCCGCCCGTGGCCGTCGGCTGAGCCCGCGATGATCGGCGGACGCGTCCTCGACTCCTCGGCTCTGGCGGCCTTCGCGACCGGTCGCCCCGTCTACATGCGTGCCCTGGTCTGGGCCGCGGTGGAGGAGAACATCGTGCTCGCGGTGCCCAGCGCCGCCCTCGGCCGCGCCTGGTCGATGGTCGACGCCGAGCACCACGCCGCGCTGCAGGTCCTGCTGGGCCTGCCGAACACCGTGATCCACGAGCTGTCCCCGGAGAGTGCCCAGGAGGCCGGGCTGCTGCTCGCCTCCCAGGGGCTCGACGACATCGTGACCGGCCAGGTCGTCACCGCCGCCCGGCGGCGGGGCTGGCCCGCGGTCACCGGGGACCCGGGGTCGCTGCGCAAGCTCGACCCGACGGTGCCGATCGAGGAGCTGCCCTGAGCGCGCTCAGGCGCTCTCGTCGCGCAGCCGGGCCCGGAGGCGCGCCAGTTCGTCGTCGGTGAGGCCGTTCTCGCGCAGCCAGCCGACCGGTCCGCCGTGGCGCTCGTCGAGCATCCGCAGGAACTCGGCCATGACCTCGGCCCGGGGGCGGTGCCGGTCGATCTCCTCGGCGGGCGGCATCGGCTCACCGGAGGCGGTCGTCCACTTCTCGAACAGGGCGTCGATCCGGGTCGCGGACAGCGCGTAGTCGGCGGTGATCTCCGCCCGCGGCACCCCGACCGCGGCGCACACCAGCGCGACGAGCACTCCGGTGCGGTCCTTGCCCGCCGCGCAGTGCACGACGGTCGTGCCGGAGTCCGGGGCCGCGATCCGGCGGACCCCGTCGACGACGTACTCGCCGCGGCCCTCCAGGTAGGCGAGGTAGTGGCCGAGCATCGGATCGAGCGCCGCGTGGGCGTCCCCGGTCTCGGGCAGCGCGATGCCGGTCTCGGGGATGAAGCTGAGCCGGTGCACCGGCACCCCGGCGTCGGCGAGCGCACCGAGGCCGTAGGTCGTGCGTTCGTGGTCGGTGCGCAGGTCCAGCACCTGGGCGACGCCCAGCTCGTCGGTCAGGTACGCGACGGCGGCCGGGCCCAGCCCCTCCAGGGACTCGGTGCGCAGCAGGACGCCGGTGCGGACGCGGCCCCCGCCGTCGAGCGGGAGGCCGCCGACGTCACGGGCGTTGGCGAGGCCGTCGACGGTCAACCAGCGGTCCGGTACGAGATCGGTCACGACCCCAGGTTAGGCAGCCCGGGGCGCCACGGCAGCCGTCACGACGGAGGGTTCACCGGCCGTGCACCGGCGGGCGGCGCAGCGCGGCGGGCAGCACCCGGGCACCGTCGCCGTACGCGGCGGCGGCGTCGCCGGGGTTGACCAGCCGGCAGGTCGTCATCGACAGGCAGCCGCAGCCGATGCAGCCGTCGAGGCCGTCGCGCAGGGCGGTCAGCGCGTCGATCTGCTCGTCGAGCCTGCCACGCCAGGACCGCGACAGCCGCGCCCAGTCCGACCGGGTCGGCGTGCGGTCCGCGGGCAGCGCGTCGAGGGCGGCGCGGACCTCCTCCAGCCCGATCCCGATGGACCGGGCGGCCCGGACGAAGGCGAGTCTGCGCAGCACGCTGCGCCGGTAGCGGCGCTGGTTGCCCGAGGTCCGGGTCGCGGAGATCAGCCCCTCGCGCTCGTAGTAGCGCAACGCCGAGTGCGGGAACCCGCTGCGCTCGACGATCTCCCCGATGGTCAACAGGTCGCCCGTGTCCATCCCGTCCCCCGTCCCGCTACCCCGCTGCGGCCGCTCCCACACGCCGCTCCGCGCATCGGGACGGCCCGTACAAACCTCGAGCCGGCTCCAGTATTGCGCCATTCGTCGCGAGCCCGCCACCTGCGGGGACCGCCGTCCGTCGGCCGAGGCGCACCGTCCACCGGGTTGCGTCCCGCACGCACTCAAGATCACGGAACCGGTGAACGGTGTCTGCCGCGCGGCGACCGACGACCCCGGGGCTGGACCCCCGCAGCAGGGCCCTCTACGGTGATTCCCAGTCATCACGGCCCGATCACGAGCGGGCTGGAGCCGGACTCCCCGACCGGCTCGCCCGGGACCCCCGACCCGGCCGTTCGTGCGCGGTGCCGTCCGTGATCTGAAAGGCGTTTCCTTGCCCGGACACCGCTCCCCCGGTGGCCACCACGGGTTCCCCCGACCCGTGGCGACCACACCCGCAGCGACGGCCGCTGCGCCGTCCCTCCGTTCGCCGCGGCACGGCGGCCCCGCACACGCCGCGCGCCGTGCGGGCACCCGCACGGCCGCCACCGGCGCCGCGTTCGGCGTGCTCGCCTCCGGTGCGTTCGCCGCGATCGTCCCGACCACTCTGGACGGGACCTCGACGCAGGCCGACGCCGAGGAGGGCGGCACCACCGCCGCCACGACGCTGGCCGCGTACTCCGCGAACATCCCCTCGGCCACGAAGGCCACGGACGGCTCGACCACCGGCTTCTTCAGCCCGGTCTCCTTCGCCCAGCCGTCCGCCGCGTCGGGCGCGCTGCAGGCCGCCGCCCCCGCCCAGGACGCCGACCTCGCGTCCATGGGCAAGGCGCACGAGATCGCGACGAAGATCGCCGCCGAGCACGCCAAGGCCGCCGCGGCCGAGCGGGCGCGCCAGGCCGAGAAGGCCCGGATCGACGCCGTCGTCGCCCAGGGCGGGCTGGACGGCTGGATCGCCGAGGCCCTGGACCACATGGGACTGTCCCAGTCCTACGCGTCCGGGCTCAAGCGGATCATCCTCAAGGAGTCCAACGGGAACCCGCACGCCATCAACAACTGGGACTCCAACGCCGCCGCCGGCAACCCGTCCGAGGGCCTCATGCAGGTCATCCCCTCGACGTTCGCGGCCTACGTGCACCCCGACTTCGCGGACCGGGCGATCACCGACCCGATCGCGAACATCACCGCCGGCGTCCGCTACATGATCGACCGTTACGGCATCGACACCCTCGACGCGGGTGGCCGGGTCGGCAGCCACGGCGGATACATCGGATACTGAGCGACACCCTGACCCCACGAGCGGCGGTCACCGGGGGAACCCGGTGGCCGCCGTCGTCGTTGTCGGGGTCGAATCGTAAACTTCCCTTTACCCGACCGTGCCCGAACGAGGAGCTGCCACTCGTGACGTCCCCCGGTGGAGCACCCGCCACCCGCACCGGAACGACGGTCGGGGGCGCCACGCGTTCCCGGTTCCGTCCGGAGCTGCAGGGCCTGCGCGCCCTGGCGGTGCTGCTGGTGGTCGTCTACCACGTCTGGGTCGGCCGGGTGTCCGGCGGCGTCGACGTGTTCTTCCTGATCACCGGCTTCCTCATCACCGGTGGCCTGTACCGGGCGGCGGCGCGGGGCGGGGTCGACGTGCTCGCCACCTGGCGACGCCAGTTCTCCCGGCTGCTGCCGGCGATCACGGTCGTCCTCACGGCCGGCGTGGTGGCCGGGTTCTGGCTGCTGCCGGAGAACCGGTGGATGCCGACCGTCCGGGAGACGGTCGCGTCGCTGCTGTTCCTGCAGAACTGGGAGCTGGCGCACAACTCGGTCGACTACGCGGCCCGCGACAACGCGGCGAGCATCGTCCAGCACTTCTGGTCGCTGTCCATCCAGGGCCAGTTCTACCTGCTCGCGCCGCTGGTCGTAGCCGGCGTCGCCATCGCGACCCGGCGGGACGGGGCCGACCTGCACCGGCGGCTCACCGGCACGCTGCTCGGCGTCGGCGGGGCCTCGTTCGCGTACTCGGTGTACCTGACGCTGGTGAACCAGCCGCTGGCCTACTTCCACTCCGCGACGCGGATCTGGGAGTTCGCGCTCGGCGGGCTGCTGGCGCTGTGGATCTCCCGGATCGAGGACCGGCCGGAGCTCACCCCCGGCACCCGCGCGGTGCTCGGCTGGGGCGGCGTGGCCGCGCTGGTCTCCTGCGGGATCCTGCTCCAGGTCGACCGCGCGTTCCCCGGCTGGGCGGCGCTCTGGCCGACGCTGGCCGCGGCGATGGTGCTGGTCGCCGGGCGGTCCGGGCACCGGTTCGGCGTCGACCGCCTGCTGTCGGGACGGGTGCTGCGCACGATCGGCGACATCTCGTTCCCGCTGTACCTGTGGCACTGGCCGATCCTGACACTCGCGCTGGTGCGCACCGGGCAGGAACGGCTGGACCTCGAGCAGGGCGCCGCCGTGATCGCGGCGTCGTTCGTGCTGGCCTGGCTGACCCATCGGTTCGTCGAGCAGCGGGTCGCCGCGCTCGACGTCCGCCGCGCGCTGCGCACCGGCGGGATGCTCGCGCTGACGGTGCTCGTCGCGGCGGGCTCCTGGTACGGGCTGGCCGCCGCGCGGGCGTCGACGCCGGTGCTGGCGGGCTCGCCGTCGCATCCGGGCGCGGGGGCGCTGTCCCCGCAGTTCGACCTCGCCTCGCTCGACCCGGCCGACGCCGAGCTGACCCCGTCGCTGGTCCAGGCGCCCGACGACTGGAGCTACCGCGGCACCAGCTGGGACTGCGGCCCCTCCGAGCACCGCGCGGAGCTCGAGGTCTGCACCGTCCCCGCGCCGGACCCGGAGACCTCGGAGCGGACGGTCGCCGTGGTCGGCGACTCGCACGCCCAGCAGTACGCCGCCTCGCTCGCGGTGATCGCCGAGCAGCGCAACTGGTCGATGGTGGGCATGTTCCGCGGGGCCTGCCCGATGTCGGTGCGCTCGGAGACCGTCGCCGACGACCAGGGCTGCACGGACTGGAACGCCGCGGTGCACGACCAGCTGGTCGAGATGCACCCCGACGCGGTCCTGACCCTGGCCAGCCGCGACGTGCGGCCCGGACTGCACGAGCAGACCCCCGAGGGGTTCGTGCAGGCATGGCAGCGCCTCGACGCGGCCGGGATCCCGGTCGTCGCGGTCCGCGACAACCCGCGGTTCGACTTCAACGTGGTTGACTGCGTCGCCACGCAGGGCAGGGGCGCACCGGACTGCGAGGTCGACCGGCACACGCTGTACCAGCCGTACCCGCCGTGGTCGGCGGTCCCGGGCGTCCCGCCGAACGTGGTGTTCGCCGACGTGGCCGACGGCATCTGCGACCCGGCGGTCTGCCGCAGCGAGGTGGGCAACGTGCTCGTCTACATGGACGACAACCACCTGACCGCCACCTACGCCGAGACCCTCGCCCCGACGCTCGCGACGGCGTTCGACCACCTCGGCTGGTGAGCCTCAGGCCGGGCGGACGCTCCGCCCGGCCACGGAGACGACGTCGCCGCGCCGGATCTGGGCGCCCCGGCGGTGCTCCGGTGCCCCGTTGACCGTGACCTCGCCCGCCTCCAGGATCTCGCGGGCGTGCACGCCGTCCTCGGCGAGCCCGGCGAGCTTCAGGAACTGGCCGATCCGGATCGGCTCCTCGCGGATGGGCACGTCCTGGGGGGTCGGCTGTGGCGTCGGCATGTCATCAGTGTCCCCGCCGTAGCATCACCCGGCGTGGGTGACCACTACTTCAGCGCCACGCCGTCCGTCGCGAGCCACCGCGGCTCGGTCCGCCTGCACACGTCCGACGTGGACCTGTCGCTGGTGACCGACACCGGGGTCTTCTCGCACAGCCGCCTCGACCGCGGGACGAAGGTGCTGCTCGACACGGCGCCGATGCCGCCGGTCCGCGGACCGCTGCTCGACGTCGGCTGCGGCTACGGCCCGATCGCGCTCACCCTGGCCAGCCGGCGCCGTCGGCTGCCGGTGTGGGCGGTGGACCTCAACGAGCGCGCGCTGGGCCTCACCCGGGAGAACGCCGACGCGGCCGGGCTGGGCAACGTGACCGCCTGCCGGCCCGAGGAGGTCCCCGACGACGTCGCCTTCGCCGGGATCTACTCCAACCCGCCGATCCGCTCCGGCAAGGCCGCACTGCACGAGCTGCTGCTGCGCTGGCTGCCGCGGCTCCTCCCGGACGGGCGGGCGTACCTGGTGGTGGCCAAGAACCTGGGCTCGGACTCGCTGCAGCGGTGGCTGGGCGACGAGCAGGGCTTCCCCACGACCCGCCTGGCCTCCGAGCGCGGCTACCGGGTGCTGGAGGTCGCACCGGCGCCCTGAGCGGGCGGGAGCAGCCCGTCGACGAGTGCGTCGACGACGGTGTCGGTCGGGGTGTCCGGGTCGATCGACAGGGTCAGCCGGTCCAGGAGCAGGCCGTCGACCGCGTAGTGGAACAGCGCGATCTCCGCGGGCCCGCCGGGCAGCCCCGCGGCCCGGTTGTAGGCGACGTCGGCGGCGAAACCGGTGCGCAGCCACTCCCCCATGACCTCGGCGACCTCCGGGCGCCGGGCGGCCTCCAGGCGGAGCTCGAACAGCGCCAGCGTCACGTCCCGCTCGGCACGGAGCCGGCGCACGATGTCGCGGATGTGGTCGGCGAACATCGCGGGCCCCGCCTGCCCCGCACGCAGCCCGGCGACGGTGTCCGGGTCCGGCGCCAGCCGCTGCCCGATCCGGTCGGCCAGCGCACGGACGAGCTCGGCGCGGGTCCGGAAGTAGTTCGACGCCGTGCCGGTCGGGACGCCGGCCTCCCGGTCCAGCGCGCGGTGGGTCAGTCCCCGGGCGCCCTCGCGGGCCAGGACGGCCAGCCCCGCGTCGGCCAGCCGCTGCCTGCGGTCGTCGTTGCGTGCCATGCGGGCACCCTAGACGAACCACGACGCCTGTTGTAGTTTCGACGACGACCACGACACCCGTCGTGGTTATCTCGACCCGGAGGTCCGCGCATGCGCGAGCTCGTCTACTACGTCGCGGTCTCGCTCGACGGTCGCATCGCGGCCCCCGACGACACCTTCGACGCCTTCCCGCAGACCGGCGACCACATCGACATGATCCTTCGGGAGTGGACCGACACGGTCCACTCCGTCGGGCTGGAGATGCTCGGGCTGACCGCGGACAACAGCCGGTTCGACACCGTGCTGATGGGCTGGAACACCTACGCCGCGGGCCTGCCGGTCACCGCCGACCCGTACCCGCACCTGGAGCAGTACGTGCTGTCGCGCAGCCGTCCCGCCGACGCGGTGCCGGCCGGGATCACCCTGACCGGGCGCGACCCGGTGGAGCTCGTCCGCGAGCTGAAGCAGCGTCCCGGCGCCGGCATCTGGCTCTGCGGGGGCGGACGCCTCGCCGCCGCGCTGGCCGGTGAGATCGACCGGCTGGTGCTCAAGGTGAACCCGGTCGTGCTCGGGGCGGGCAAGCCCCTGTTCGACGACGGCGGCGGGTACCACCCGCGGTCGTGGGAGCCGGTGCGGTCGACCCCGTACCGCTCCGGCGTGGTCGTCGCCGAGTACGCGCGGACCCCCTGACAGGACGAAGGCCCCCAGGAGATCCTGGGGGCCTTCGTGGGTGGTAGCGGGGGCAGGATTCGAACCTGCGACCTCGGGGTTATGAGTCGGAAGCAGCAGGTCTCTGGGCGTCTCATCAATGGCCTACATTTCACCCTGACCAGCGGCGACAGTCCCGCGCCGTCTCAGCTCGCCGCACCTGGGACCGGCCGTCCCGCCGCGTCTCAGTCACAGATCTAGTCACAGCCCCGGCGTCTGCCGGACTCCCGTGCCCCGCTGAGTGCCACCCCGTCGACCTGGCGCAGACCGAGGGCGGCCCTCGAAGCCACCGCCGGCCGACCTGCGCTCGCCCCGCCCACGGGTGGCCGAGTGGTAGCCCCCGGGAGGTCGTCGGGATGGCACGGGCCACCATCCTGTTGATCTGCGCGCCCGGCAAGGGGCACGTCAGCAAGCAACACGAGAAGCAGCCTTTATCTCAGTTGAGCTACCAGCACCGTCGACACCCAACAGTTGAGCTAACAGAGCCAAGTTGAAGCTATCTGGCGCAGATCAACCAAAGTCGACAAGCAGGCTGCGCTACTTGACCCTTTGCTACGGCACAGGCCAGGCAGGTGGCCCTAGGGAGTGTCTCCCAATGCGCGTAGCCAGGTGAGGATGGTCTTCAGCACGACCCCGCCGCGGAAGGTCAGGGCGAGCTTGTCGTAGCGGGTGGCCAGGCCACGCCACTGCTTGACGTCGCAGAA
>NZ_JBEDNP010000025.1:0-33743 GCF_040105315.1 Pseudonocardia tropica | reverse complement strand
CGGGACCTCGGTGAGAGTCGATCTTTGGACGGACCGACCTCTCCTACCGGGGTCCCGCGCCCCTGTTGATCATCTCCGTGTCCTCGGCGTGTCGCCGTCCGGAGCCGCCACTACTGGGAAAGCCTCACTGATCGCCACGGTGCACCGCATCGGGGCGCGAGCCGAGCGGAAAGTGACCGAGGAGCTGGTGAACGCGTTCAAGCGGGTCACCGGCAAGGAGAACATCTTGTTCTCGATCGCCGACGCGGCCCTGGCACACCCCGACGAGGCGGTCCGTGAGGTCGTGTTCCCGGCGGTGTCGGGTGGGGAGCAGACGCTGCGCGAGCTGGTCCACGAGTACAAGACCAAGGGGCCGGTGTATCAGCGCACGGTTCGGACGACGTTGCGCGCCTCGTACACCAACCACTACCGGCGCGGCCTGATCCGGCTGCTCGACGTGTTGGAGTTCCGCTCGTCGAACACCCACCGCCCGGTGCTGGACGCACTGGAGCTGATCGGGCGTCATGCGGTGTCGGGGAACCGCTCCTACTACCCGACCGACGAGACTGTCCCACTGCACGCGGGGCTGGGCGGGGACTGGGAGCCGCTGGTGTGGCGCGCCGACACCCGCGGACGGCGCCGGGCTGTGCGCATGGCGTATGAGATCGCCACCTTCCAGGTGCTGCGCGAGCGGCTTCGATGCAAGGACATCTGGGTCGCCGGCGCCGCGCGGTGGCGCAATCCCGACGCCGACCTCCCTGCCGACTTCGACCTCCACCGGGTCGAGCACTACCGGGAACTGCGCAAGCCCCTGGACCCGACCGCGTTCATCGACGAGGTCCGCGACGAGCTGACCGACGAGCTCGATGGTCTTGACGAGGCGTTGCCTGGCCTGGGCTGGCTGGAGGTGGCCGAGCGGGCGTCCGGAGCGATCCGGCTGACCCCGCTCGACGCGGTCCCGGAGCCGACCGGGTTGCGCAGGCTCAAGGCCGAGGTGGCGCGGCGGTGGGGCGCCGTGCCGCTGGTGGACATGCTCAAGGAAACCGTCCTGCGCACCGGCTGCCTCACCTCGGTCACCGGCCGCACCGGCCGCACCGGGATCTCGCCGGAGGTGCTGGCCGAGCGGCTGGTCCTGGCCATCTACGGGTACGGCACGAACACCGGGCTACGCGCCGTTGCCGCCGGGCGACACCCGCACAGCGAGGAGGATCTACGCTACGTGCGCCGCCGCTATCTCAACCTCGACGCTGCGCGGGAGATCGCGGTCGCGATCGCTGATGCGACCTTCCGCGCCCGCCGCGAGGCGATCTGGGGTGGCGGGTCGACCACCGTGGCCTCAGATTCCACCCACGTCGCGGCGCTGGACCAAAATCTGCTCACTCAGTGGCACTCCCGCTACGGCGGCCGCGGGGTGTTGATCTACTGGCACGTCGAGCGGGACTCGATGGCCGTGCACTCCCAGCTGATCTCCTGCACCGCCAGCGAGGTCGCCGCGATGGTCGAGGGCGCTGTCCGACACGGCACCACCATGCAGGTCGAGGGCAACTACGTGGACTCCCACGGCCAGTCCGAGATCGGGTTCGGCGTGACGCGCCTGCTGGGGTTCGAGCTGCTGCCGCGCATCAAGCAGATCAACCGGGTCCGCCTCTATCGGGCCGGGCCGGGCCAGACCGAGCGGCACCCGCGGCTGGCGCCGGCGATGACCCGCCCGATCCGCTGGGACCTCGTCGCCCAGCAGTACGACCAGATGATCAAGTACGCGACCGCGATCCGCACCGGGACAGCGTCGACGGAGGCGATCCTGCGCCGGTTCACCCGGGCGGCATCGCACCCGACCTACCAGGCGATGCTGGAGCTCGGACGCGCCCAGAAGACCATCTTCGTCGCCCGCTACCTGCGCTCGCGGGAGCTGCAGCGCGAGATCAACGCCGGGCTCAACGTGGTCGAGTCGTGGAACCGAGCGAACTCGGTGATCGCCTACGGTAAGGGCGGCGGCCTGGCCACCAACCGGCGCGACGAGCAGGAGATGATCGTGGCTTGCCTGCGGATCCTGCAGGCCGCACTGGTCTACGTGAACACCCTGATGCTGCAGGACGTCCTCGACGACCCCGACTGGGCCAACACGCTGTCGCCGGCCGACCGGCGCGGCCTGTCCCCGCTGTTCTGGACCCACGTGCTGCCCTACGGCCAGGTCCACCTCGACATGACCGCGCGGCTGCGGCTGCGTACCTGATGACGGCCGCTCACCTCACGCAAGCCGCACTTGGCAGCGCTGGTCACACCAAGACATCCCGCTACCTTCGTGCCAAGGCTGCCTGATTCCGCTCAGTGTTGAGACACGACTCGCAGTCCGCTTCCGTCATCGAGTAGACCGGCGGAGGTGCTGTAGCCGGCTGTGGTCAGCAGGTGGCGGTAGTGCTGTTCCTCCGCAGCCAGGTCGAGCCCGGGCCCGTCGGAGCAGGCCACGAGAAGCTCCCCGTCAGGGCCGGGCTCGACGACGAAGCCGCCGTGATTCTCGCCGAATTCGGCGCATCCGGCCGCGCGGAGTAGCGCCCGCACCTGCTCGGCCTGTCGGTCCTGCTCGGTTTCTAGCGGCCGCCGACCGCCTCCGCCGTCCTGACTGTTCATGAGCTCGACCATAGGTGACCCGTCCTGACTAGGGGCCTGAATCCGGGAGGAGGGCGGTGGGGTTGTCGGCTGGTCTCTGGAGCCAGGATTACCGGAACTGTCGTCGACACCGTCTGGGCGGCTGATGGTTGGGTTAGACGCGGTGGGCAGCGACGGCGTCGGTGTAGAGCTGTTCGGCCTGCGCGGCCGCGGTGGGGTCGAGGTCGGTGACGAGCGCGACCAGGACGTCGATGACGGCGAGGTGGACCAGGCGGCTGGCGGTGGCCTCGAGGCCGTGGAGCTCGGTGGCGCCGGCGACGATCGCGTGGTTGCAGAGTTCGGTGAACGGCGAGCGGTGGTAGCTGGTGAGCCCGATCGTGCTGGCGCCGGCGTCCCCCGCCGCTCGGAGCGCGGTGAGGGTCTCCTGGGTCTGTCCGGTGTGGCTGATGGCCAGGCAGCAGCCGTCGGTGCCGAGCATGCGGGCCGCCAGGTGCTGCTGGTGCGGGTCGGTCAGCACTTCGGCGTGCACGCCGAGGGTGCGCAGGCGGTGTCCGGCGTCCATGGCGATCGGCGCGGAGGAGCCGACCCCCGCGACGAGCACGCGGGTGGCGCGCCGTAGTTCCTGCGCGACTTGGAGAAGGGTGTGGTGTTCGAGGGTGGCGGGGAGCTGCTCGAGCCCGGTGACCGCTGACCGGAGAACCGTCTCGATGGTGTTCGCTGGGGCTCCACCGGGTTGCTGGCTCGCGGTCGCGTGCGGTGCGGCTTCGGCGGCGAGGCGGAGCTTGAGGTCGTGGAAGCCCTTGAGGTCGATGTCCTGGCAGAAGCGCACGACGCTGCCGACCGAGGTGCCGGTGCGGTCGGCCAGGTCGGTGACGGTCAGGCCCACGACCTCGGCGGGAGCTGCGAGGACGGCGTCACCGATGCGGGCGGCGGTGGGTGAGAGGCTGGGCCGTAGTGACCGGATCCGGGTGGTGATCGGCCCGACCAGCTTGGGTTCGGGGCGGTGATCGAGCGCGGCTCGGGTCGTCACGGGGCGGGCCATGCCACCACCTTAAGCCAGCTAGAACCCTACATTTCGCAAGTTCCATGTGTTGTGGACGGAAGTTCCATCCATCGTTCAGGTTCCATACGATCTACGTTTCCGGCGCGGGCCTAGCTTCTGGTACTTGTGATGACGAGCAGCGCAGAAGGCGTTCTGACCACCCATACGGGCAGCCTGCCGCGCCCGAGCGAGCTGGCCGAGTTGATGGTCGCGCGCGAGACCGGCACCGCGAACGAAGAGTCGTTGGCTCGGCTTCCGGGGCTGATCCGGGACGCGACCCAGCAGGTCGTGGCGCGCCAGGGCGAGATCGGGATCGATGTCGGCAGTGACGGCGAGCAGGGCAAGATCGGATACGCGACATATGTGAAGGAGCGGATGTCGGGCTTCGACGGCGAAGCCGGAGCGCTCTCGCTGGCCGACCTCGACGACTACCCCGAGATCACCGCGCAGGCTCTCGACGGGCTGGTGACCGCGACACCGTCGTGCACCGGGCCTGTGCGCTACACCGGCGGCGAGGACCTGGCCCAGGAGCTCAAGGAGCTCCGTGCGGCGGTGGACTCGGCCGGCGACGGTGCGCCGTCGGAGGTGGTGGTGACCGCGGCGTCGCCGGGGGTGATCGCGATCTATCTCGCCGATCAGCACTACGGCTCGCACGAGGCCTATCTCGGGGCGCTGGCCGAGGCGATGCGCACCGAGTACGAGGCCATCGTCGCCGCGGGGTTCGTGCTGCAGATCGACTGCCCGGACTTGGCGATGGGCCGCCACGCCCAGTACGCCGACGCCACCGTGGCCGAGTTCCGCCGCGCTATCGCCGGGCACATCGAGGCCCTCAACGCCGCCACCGCCGGCATCGATCCGGACCGGATGCGAATGCACCTGTGCTGGGGCAACTACGAGTCCCCGCACCACCGCGACGTCGACCTGGGCGACATCGTCGACATTGTCATGACCGGGCGGCCCCGCGGGGTGCTGATGGAGGCGGCGAACCCTCGCCACGCCCACGAGTGGCAGGTGTTCGAGGACTACTCGCTGCCCGCGGACAAGATCCTCGTCCCGGGAGTGATCGACACCTGCAGCAACTACATCGAGCACCCGCAGCTGGTCGCCGAGCGCATCGTCCGCTACGCCCGCAGCGTCGGGATCGAGCGCGTCATCGCCGGCACCGACTGCGGTTTCTCCACCTTCGCCTCGTTCCTGCCCGTGCACCCTCGGATCGCCTGGGCCAAGCTCGCCTCCCTGGTCGAAGGAGCCCGCCTGGCCACCGAGCAGCTGCGCTCCCCTCGCCGACCGGCGCATGCTGTGGAGCTCAGCGCATGAGCACCACCGAGGCCCGGCCGGAGCCGGGTACCGGGGCGATGCGGGTGCTGTGCGTCGGCGACGTCGTCGGCGAGGAGGCCGCGGGCTGGCTCGCAGGCCGGATCCCGCAGCTGCGTGACGAGCACGGCCTGGACTGGGTCGTGGTCAACGCCGAGAACTGCGCGGTCACCGGCCCGAACCCGATGGACGGGTTCGGCATGACCGTCGAAGTCATCGACCAGCTCCTCGATGCCGGCGTGGACGCGATCACCGGTGGCAACCACTCCTGGGACGGCCCGGACGTCGACAAGATCCTCTCCTACCCGCAGGTCGTGCGACCGCTCAACCTCGACGAGGACCGCGGCCAGGGCCTGCTCACCCTGCGCCGCGGTCAGACGACGCTGACCGTGATGAACCTGCTCTCCCCCACGGCGGAGCTGCCCGGCATGGCTGCGCCGATGCCGAGACCGCTGTGGCCGTCCTGGTGCCAGATCACCGCCGACCACGACCTGCCCGGTGCGGTGGTGATCGACCTGCACGGCGAGTCCCCGTGGGAGAAGGCGTCCTTCGCCGCCGCCATCGATGGACAGGTCGCCGGCGTGGTCGGCACCCACACCCACGATCCGACCCTGCGCGGGCACCTGCTGCCCGGTGGAACCGGGTACGTCGCCGAGCTGGGAATGACCGGCCGGCTCGGACACACCGGCGGCGGTTTCGACCCGATGCACTTCGTCGCGAAGCTACGCGGCGAGGACCACACCGCCCTGCCCGCCTACACCCTCGCCCAAGGCCCACTCGCCCTCGGAGCGGTCGTCCTCGACATCGACGCCACCGGAGCGAGCACCGCGGTCACCCGCATCAGCTGACACGGGCACCCACCAGGAGGACCAATGACCGGCACCCCCGCCGCAGCCTCGCCCGACCAAGGAGCAACGCGGCGGCGGGTGCTGATCTCCTCCACCATCGGCTCGACGATCGAGTGGTACGACTTCTACCTCTACTCCACCGCGGCCGCGCTCGTACTCGGGCCGCTGTTCCTGCCCGCGAGTTCCCCGACCTCGTCGACGCTGGCCGCGTTCGGCACCTACGCCGCCGGGTTCGTCGCCCGCCCGATCGGCGGACTCGTCGCCGGGCACTTCGGCGACCGGATCGGCCGCAAGACCCTGCTCGTGGCCACCGTCGTGCTCATGGGGGCAGCAACGGTCGGGATCGGGCTGCTGCCCACCTACGCCCAGATCGGGATCTGGGCACCGATCCTGCTGATCACGCTGCGGATCCTGCAAGGCCTCGCGGTCGGCGGTGAGTGGGGCGGCGCGGTCCTGCTCGCCGTGGAACACGCCCCACCCGGGCGGCAGGCGTTTTTCGGTAGCTGGCCACAGATGGGCTTCCCCGCCGGCCTGTTCCTCGGCACCGTGGCGTTCAGCGCCGCTGCGACCCTGCCCGATGAGCAGTTCTATGCCTGGGGCTGGCGGCTACCGTTCCTCGTCTCGGTGCTGCTGGTCGGCCTCGGCCTGTTCATCCGGCTCCGCCTCGACGACGGGCCGGCCTTCGCCCATGCCCGGTCCCGTGGGCAGCTCCTCGAAAATCCTCTGCTGGCTGCGCTGCGGCGCTACCCCCGGCGGATCGTCGCGGGCAGCGCCGCAGCGCTCGGGCACGGCACGATCGTCACCCTGTTCACGGTCTGGCTGCTCAGCGTCGCGTCCGGCCCTACCGGGGAGCACCGCAGCACCGCGTTGCTCGCCCTGATGATCGCCGCCGCCGGACAGTGCCTGAGCACCCCGGCGTTCGGGACGCTGTGTGACCGCATCGGCTATCGCTCGGTCATGCTCGCCGGTCTCGCCGCAGCCGCGATCGCGCTGATACCCGGCCTGCTGTGGGTACCCGGCGGCAGCCTGGCCGCCGCCGTGGTGACCTTCCTGCTGGCCATGACCGTCGGACACGGCGCCGTCTATGCCGGGATCGCCGGGCTGCTGGCCACCAGTTTCCCCACCGAGGTCCGGTTCTCCGCGGTCTCGACCACCTACCAGCTCGGCAGCACCGTCTCCAGCTTCGTTCCGCTGGTCGCTGCCGCGCTGGCCACGACCACCGGTGGCTTCGGCGTCATCGCCGCGATCGCGCTGTTCGTCGCGGCCGCGGCGGCCGCCGCGATCGTGGTCCTCGCCCGATCGGTACACAGCACGCAACCGGCGCCGACCGGAGCCGACATGGACACGTGACCGCGCGGGTTCCTATGACGTCCCGCGACCGGATCGCGGCGGCCCCGGCGATCTATCCGGCGACGATGCCTCGGCAGTAGATGACGCCCAGCTCGACGTGGTCGATGTTCTGCTCCCGGATCCAGGCCATGTTCTGCTCCTGCACCCGTTCCGCCGCCGAGGGCTCCAGCTCCATGATCAGGCGCCGGATCCCGGTACCGGTCGCGATCCGCCACCAGTCCTGCGGCGTCTGCAGGGGCAGCGCACTGACCTCGTGCACGACCTCGACCTGCTCGAGGCCAGCGGCTTCGAGATGTGCGCGCATCACCTCGGCGTCCTCGGTGCGATGCCACGGCACGTCGACGTCGAGCCCCGGGTGCTCGGCGAGAGCGGCCTCGATGAACTGCCCGTAGAGCGGGGAGAAGAACTTCGGGCCGAGCGAGGTCACCGCGACCTGCCCGCCCGGACGTACTGCGTCGCGCATCGCCGCGATGCTCGCCCGGACATCGCTGGCGAAGAAGATCCCGAACACGCACGTCGCCGCGTCGAACCGATCGGCGCCGACGTCGAGAGCGTCCATGCTGCCCACCACGAACTCGGCCTGCGATGCACCGGTCTCGGCTGCATGCCCACGCGCCAGCGCGATCATCTCTTCGGCGATGTCGACCCCGAGCACCGTGCCCTGCGCGCCCACTTGCTGCGCGGCGGCCAGCGCAGCGGGGCCAGGCCCACACGCGACGTCCAGAACCGACTGGCCTGCGCTCAGCCCCAAGCGCTGCACCGTCTCAGTGGCCGCGTAGCTCCAGAAGTCCACCGAAGTCGTGTCGTAGTCCACGGCCGCGGTGTTGTAGGTCATCCGCGGGTTGTAGATCTCAAGACTGGTCATCAGAACTCTGACGCAGCCATCGCCCGTCTCGTCGACTCCGACAGCCCTCGGCTCGCCGCCGATCTGATGAGTGCGGCGGGCCCCATCTTCGGCGTGCGTTCTGAGAACATCGCCGAGAGGCTCTTCGAGCTCGACACGTGGGTCTGCCGCCACATTGAGCCCGACGACCCGATCGCATCGGGGCAGCCGGTCACCGACGCGACGACCCGCCACCTGACGCTGGAGACAACCCCGGAGCGGCCCGCTGGTCCGGACGGCCCATTGCCGCCGCGGCATACCCGGAGGACGCTAACGATCATGGCAGTCGACGTCCGCCTCCTCGACGGACCCGCCGAGGGTGTGACCGCTCACTACGGGTACATGTCGATTCCCCTGCCGAGCCTGTACTGGTCGGACGGCCGAACTAGCCGACAGGCCGTCTACCACCGGGTCGAGGACTACCCGGACCCCGACGGCGCCTGGCTCTACCGGGCCGCGGTGCCGCCACCCTGACCGGTGCCGGTCGAGGTATCGGGGACTCAGGTCCGCCATCATCCCTTGTCCACCCACAACGGCACGTACTCGGCGGCCTCCCGGTCGAGGGCCGCTCATGGCGTTCGCCGGCAACTTGGCCGCGCACGACGCCCGGCACCTGGGTCGCGACCTTCGTCCGCGATCGGGCGATCAGCCCTGCCTTTCGCGCCCGTCGTCGCTTTGCTGCGATGCGTACCGTCTCGCAGCGTCCGGACTCGGAAGGGGAGTGCCCATGACCAATGTCGACGAACGGGCCCACGAGGCAGAACGCGCCGAGCAGTATCGCGCCCTCGTCGAGTACGGCTTGACGGCCGGAATCGGGGTGGGCCATTCGCTCGGGATCACCCTCGAGGCGATCGGGGCAGGCCGCGCGGTCTGGACGATGCAGCCGTCGACCCGCGCCGCCGATGCCCACTACTCCGTCGCGGGCGGCGTCCTGGCGACCCTGATGGAGGCGGCGATGGCCAGCGCGGTCCATGCGGCGCTCCCGCCCCGAACGACGTACACGGCGGCCGGACTCTCGATCGCCCTGGTCGGCAAGCTCCGGGTCGACGATCCCGAGGTGTGCTGCGAGGCCCACGTGGTGCACTGCGGCAGCAGAACGGCGACCGCCGACGCCCGGGTCATGACCGCGGACGGCAGGCTGGTGGCTCACGGAGGAGCCTCGTTCCTGGTGTTTCCGGTGCCTCAGGGTTGAGTTCACTGAGGGAGGTGCGAGAGAGGTCACAGGGTCGATCGGCCGCCACCCCGGGTCGAGTTCCGTCAACGTTCACACACCGTTGCACCTCCTCGCTTACGGTCGGATCCTCTAGGCGAGGAGACCCCTTCCATGGAACTGCGACATTTGCACTCCTTCCTCACATTGGCCGAGGAGCTTCATTTCGGCCGTGCCGCCCAACGTCTGCACATGGCCCAACCGTCACTGAGTCAGCAGATTCAGAGGCTCGAACAGAGCCTCGGCACCCAGCTCGTCGCCCGATCGTCGCACGAGGTGCACCTGACTCCCGCGGGCGAAGCCTTCGTGGTCGAGGCCCAGGCCGTGCTCAGCCGAGTGGACCGGGCCAAGGAGACCACCCGCCATGCGGCGGAGGGCCGCGCGGGCACGGTGCGAGTCGGATGCAATCTCCCTGCGGCGCAAGGTGTCCTGCCACGCGTGCTCGCCCGGTTGCGTAGCGAGCTGCCGGATGTGGTGGTGGCCCCCCGGGAGATGTGGACCGGGCCTCAGCTGCGCGCCCTGCAGGCGGGGGACATCGACGTCGCGATGGTGTACGGACCCCCGCCCGACGGGGACTGGGGACACCAGCGCCTGCTGCGCACCCCGCTGGTCGCCCTCGTCGGTGACCGCCACCCGTGGGCGTCGCTCGGCCAGGTGAGCTTCGCCGAGCTGCAGGGCCAACAGTGTCTGCTCTTCCGCCGCGAACGCAGCCCCGCGATGTACGACCTGATCACCCACACCGCCGGCGCCGCGGGCTTCACGCTCGACGTCGTCGACCAGGTCGAGGACCCGGTCGCGACGTCGATCGTGGTGTCGATGCGGAACGTGGTCGGGTTCTGCTCTGCGTCCCGGGCGGCGGCCGTCTGCGCCTCGGCCGTCGGCATCCGGCCCGTCACCGTGGCGCTCGTCGATCCGGTACCGGCGCTTGAGCTGTACGCCGTGTGGCGGTACGACGTGGACAACCCGCTGGTCGAGGAGTTCGTCCGCTGCCTGAAGGCGAGCGCTCCGTTCGGCCAGCCGGGGCGCAGGCCCGCCGCCGCCGTACGCGCTGTCGGAGCCTGAGCTCACCGATTCCACTGTCGAAACTATCGGCCGAGAGCCCATGGCTCTGGCGCGCCGTCGGCCCGAACGGGGTGGGTGACGATCACTGGCGATCGCACCACACTTCCGCCCCGGAGACGCGCTCGCCGACGCCGCGCTCGAGGCCGTGCTCGGGGTCGCCGATCGGCCTTTCGCGCTGTTCGGCCACAGCATGGGCGCCTCGGTGGCCTTCGAGGTCACCCACCGGCTCCGCCGCGAGGGGCGGGCTCCGACAGCGCTGTTCGTCAGCGGTCGCACCGCGCCGTCGTGCATGCGGACCGACCGCGTGCACCTGCGTGGGGACGACGCCCTCCTCGCCGAGATCGCCGAGCTGGGCGGGACCGACCGGGCGTTGCTCGAGTCCGCCGAGATCCGCCGGATGGTGCTGCCCGCCCTGCGCGCCGACTACCGCGCCGCGGAGTCCTACCGCTGGTCGGGCGGTGAGCCGCCGCTGACCATCCCGCTGCACGTGCACGTCGGGGACCGTGACCCCAAGGTCCGGGTCGACGAGGCACGGGCCTGGCGGGCACAGACGGACGGCCGGTTCACCCTGACGACCTATCCGGGCGGGCACTTCTACCTCGCCGGGCAGGTCGGCGCGCTCGGCGCCGCCGTCGCCGCGGAGCTCGCGGCCGCGTGAGCGGCGGCATGGGTGGCGGCATGAGTGGCGATGTCGATGGGCCGATCGGAAGAGGCTCGTCGTTCCTGGTCACCGGTGCCCGGTGATCGAAGGATGACGCCGGGCGGACTCCCGCCTCCCCGAACAGAGGATGGACCATGAACCGGATCGCACGGAGTGCCGGAGCGCTCCTCGCCGCACTCGGGCTGGCGACCGTCGCCGCCTGCGGTGGCAGTTCCACCGACGCAGGCACGGCCTCGCCCACCACGCCGGTGGAGCTGACGTTCCTGGGCTACAGCGTCGGCACCCCCGACCTCGGCGGGCAGGCCATGCAGGCGCTGATCGACGAGTTCCAGGCCCAGAACCCCGGCATCACCGTGAAGACGCAGCCGGTGGCGGTCGCGGACGTCCTCACCAAGCTCAAGGCGGACACCGCGGCGGGCAGCCCGCCGGACGTCGCGCAGATCGGCTGGAGCAAGATGGCCGAGGCCTACGCCGACCTGCCGATCGCTCCGGTGCAGGAGCTCGCGGGCGCGGAGTGGGCCGACCACGTCGGCGGCCCCACCCCGATCGCGCCGAACCTTCTCGAGGCCGTGGCGAACGAGGGCGTGGTCAAGGCCATGCCGTTCACCATGTCCGTCCCCACCCTCTACTACAACGCGGACCTGTTCCGCGCCGCGGGCCTGAACCCGGACACCCCGCCCACCTCGATGGCTGAGATCGGCGCCGCGGCCCAGGCCATCGCGCGCAGCGGTGCCGCGGGCACCTACATCGCGGCGGCGGACGTCGGCAAGTCCGACTACCTGACCCAGTCGCTGATCAACACCGCAGGCGGCTCCCTGGTGAGCCCGGACGGCCAGGTGACCGTCGACGGGCCCGAGGCCGTGAACGCGCTGACCCAGGTCCAGGCCCTTACGACGTCGGGGGCCCAGCCCGCCATCTCCACCGCCGACGCCATCACGCTGTTCGGCTCCGGACGGCTCGGCATGCTGCTGGCCAGCACCGGCGCGCTGGCCTCATTCGAGAAGGCCTCCACCGGCAAGTTCGAGCTGCGCACCGCCGCGTTCCCGACGATCGACGGCAAGACCGCCAAGCCCACGTACTCCGGCGCCGGTCTCGCCGTGCTGGGCGACGACAAGGCCCGGCAGCAGGCGGCCTGGAAGTTCGTGAAGTTCATGACGACCCCCCATGCCTACACCACTTACGCCAAGAAGATCGGCTACCTGCCGCTGCGTCCGGCGCTGGCGAACGACCCCGCCTACCTGAAGGACTACTTCGCGCAGAACCCGCGGCTGCTCCCCGCCCTGTCCCAGCTCGACACCGTCGCGCCCTACCAGGTCTTCCCCGGTGGCCAGGCCAACCGCGCCGTCGTCGTCCTGCAGGACGAGGCGGTGGAGCCGATCGTGCTCCGCGGCGCCGACCCCACCACCACGCTGAAGGCGGCGGCCGACAAGATCCGCTCCCTGTCGACGCGGTGACGTCCACCCTCGACAGGGCGGCCCCGCGGGCCCGGGCAGCGCAACCCGGCCCGCGGGGCCGCCCGTGGCTCTATCTGGTCCCGCTCGTCCTGGCGCTCGGGGTGTGGGTCTACGGCCCGCTGCTCTGGACGGGCGTGCTGTCCCTCCTCGACTGGAACCTGATCTCGCCGAACCCCGAGTTCGTCGGCGTCGACAACTTCGTCGCGGTGTTCGGCAGGCCGGAGACGACGAACGCGCTGGTCCGCACCGGGTACTACGTGCTGGGGATGCTGCCGTTCGCCACGGTGATCCCGATGACGCTGGCGATCCTGCTGTGGCGCAGGCCCGGCCGGGCCGCCGACGGCTACCGGGCGCTGCTGTTCTCCCCGGTGGTGCTGGCCCCGGTCGCCACGGCGATCTCGTGGCAGTTCCTGCTCAGCCCCCAGCAGGGCCTGGTCAACACGGTGCTGAGCGGTGTCGGCCTGCCCGCGCCGAACTGGCTCGGCGACCCGCGCACCGCACTGCCGGTGATCGTGCTGGTCACGGCGGGCAAGATCGTGGCGCTGAACATGCTGCTGTTCTCGGCCGCGCTCGCGGGGGTCGACCGCCGGGCCATCGACGCCGCCCGCATCGACGGTGCCACCGAGTGGGAGACCACGCGGTTCATCGTGCTCCCCCAGCTGCTGCGCACGATAGCGCTGCTGTCCGCGCTCTGTGTGATCGTGGCCGGTCAGTGGGTCTTCACCAACGTCGCGGCGCTCACCCGCGGCGGCCCCGACGGCGCCACCGACAACATCTACTACCGGCTCTACACCGAGGGCTTCGACTTCTTCGACGCCGGGTCCGCGTCCGCCCTCGCGGTCGCGATCACGCTCGCCCTGGCCCTGCTCTTCGGCGCCGCGGCCCTGTGGAACCGGAGGCGCTCCCGTGCGTGAGCTGCGTTGGCACACCACATTGCTCGTCACCGGGCTGGCCGTGTCCTTCCCGCTGGTCTGGGCCCTGCTGACCTCGTTCCGGCCGCAGAACGCGATCTTCGAGATCGGGCCGTCCCCGGTGTCGGTGGCGAACTACGTCGACGCGGTGACCCTCTTCCCGATCGGGCGGCTGCTGCTCAACTCGTTCGTGACGGCCCTGGGTGTGACCGCGTTGCAGCTGCTGGTCGCGGTGCTCGCCGCCTACGCCATGCTCAGCCTGGGCGCTCGCAGCCTGCGCTGGGTGCTGGGCGCGGTCACCGTCTCGCTGGTGGTGCCCCTGCAGGCCATGGTCATCCCCCAGTTCCTGATCGCGACGGGTCTGGGGTGGCGCGATTCCTACGTCGGGCTGATCGTGCCCCAGCTTGCCTCGTGCGGGCTGGCGGTGCTCCTCATGTGGGAGCACACCCGGTCGATCCCGAAGAACCTGCTCGGAGCCGCGGCGATCGACGGCGCGCGGCCCGCCGAGACGCTCTGGCACCTCGTGCTCCCCCAGCTCCGCCCCGGCCTCGGTGCCGTCGGCATCCTCGTGTTCGTCACGACCTGGAACGAGTACCTCTGGCCCGCGCTGATCGCCCCCAGCCCCACGAACACGACGATCCAGCAGGGGCTCGCGCTGTTCAACAACCAGGAAGGCGGCAACCCCGGCCCGCTGCTGGCCGCCTCCGTCCTGGCGTGTGCCCCCGTGCTGGCGGTGTACGCGATCTTCTCGCGGCGGATCACCGCTGCGTTCCTCCAAGCCGGAAGGCGTTGACGTGACCCTGGAGAAGGAGCTGACGGACCTGCCCACGGCGGGGGCCGCGGGCATCGAGCTGCGGGGGATCCGGCACCGCTACGGGACGATCCCCTCGACCGGCGCGCTCGCCCTCGACGTCGAGCACCTGGCCGTCCCCGACGGCTCGCTGTCGGTGATCGTCGGACCGTCCGGCTGTGGGAAGTCGACGATGCTCTCGATCGTCGCCGGGCTGCTGGCCCCCACCGAGGGGCGCGTGCACGTCGGCGGCGTCGACGTCACCGACGCCGCTCCGGGGGCCCGCGGGCTGTCAATGGTCTTTCAGGACTACGCGCTCTACCCCCACCTGACGGTCGCGGCGAACATCGGGTTCGGCATGCGGCTGGAGGCGCGGCACTCGCGCGGCGCGGGACCCGGCCGGGCCGAGATCGACCGCCGGGTCGGCGACGTCGCCGGGCAGCTCGGCCTGTCGGAGTTCCTCGGCCGCAAGCCCGCCCAGCTGTCCGGTGGGCAACGCCAGCGGGTCGCGCTGGCCAGGGCGATCGTGCGCAGGCGCCGGGTCCTGCTGCTCGACGAACCGCTCTCCAGCCTGGACGCCCAGCTCCGTGCCCAGGCGCGCGCGGAGCTCGCCCGACTGCACCGCGAGCTCGGCGCGACCGTCGTGATGGTCACCCACGACCAGTCCGAGGCGCTCTCGATCGCCACGCACCTGATCGTCATGCGAGGCGGGAGGGTCGTGCAGGCCGCCGCCCCCGACGAGGTCTACCGCCGCCCGGCCGACGAGTTCGTCGCGACCTTCGTCGGTAGTCCGGCGATGAACGTGCTCGAGCACGAGGGGACGCGGTGGGGATGGCGTCCGGCGGACGGCGTGGTCCACAGCGGCGGCTCGGGGACGTCGACCGGGGGTCTAGTCCTGGACGGGACCGTCGACATCGTCGAGTTCGCCGGGCACGAGCGCCTCGTCCACTGCCGCGGAGCACGCAACGGCCGGTGGTCGTTCACCGAGCCCATCGCCACGCCGCGCGCGGTGGGCGACCACGTGCACGTCCTCGTGCAGGCCGGGGACCTGCACCGGTTCGACCCCGACACGGGTGTCCGCCTCGACGCATGAGGACGGGGGACGGTGGTGGCCCGAGACCCCACCGTCCCCCGTTCGGTCGGTACTGCCGGTCAGACCGGGAACACACGCCCCGGAGCCGCCAGGTGCACCGGCCCGGTGAAGGACTCGGACGCCTCGGCGCCGCGGGCCTTGAGCCAGTCGGGGTCCGCGGTGACGAAGTGCGTGAGGACGAGCTCCCCCACGCCTGCGTCCCTAGCGACCCGACCCGCGCGGGTGGCACTCATGTGACCGTCGGAGACGTCATCCGGCAGCTCCAGGGTCGACTCGCAGAGCAGCAGGTCGGTCCCGCGGGCGAGCTCGGTGAGCCGCTCCACGTCGCAGGTGTCCCCGCTGTAGACCATGCTCGAGCCGTCGGGGCCGGTCACGCGCATCCCGCAGTTGGACATGGTGTGCTGCAAGGGACGCAGCTGCACCCGGCAGTCGCCGATCACGAGGTCGTCGCCCGGTTCGTACTCCCGGATCTCCAGCGCGCCGTGGAACGCCAGGTCGAGCTCAGGCCGGGTGGGGATCGGGAAGACGCCGGCGAGCCTGCCGAGCGCCTCCCGACCACCGACGGGCACGTAGAGCGGAATGGGTCGGTCGGGCGGCGTGCTGGTCACGGGCAGGGTCGGAAACGACTCGGCATCGAGGTGCCGCGTCATCAGCACCGCCTTGCCGAGCGGGAGCACGTCGTAGCAGTGGTCGGTGTGCAGATGGCTGATCACGATCCCGTCAAGCGCGGCGGGCGTGGTCGACGCGGTGAGCGCGGTCACCGCACCCGGCCCGCAGTCGAGCAGGATCTGGGTCGAGTCGGTCGAGACGAGGTAGGCCGAGCTGGCCTGCCCGTCGGCGGGCATGGCCGCCCGGCATCCGAGCACAGTCACGTTCACGGGTGGAATCCTCCCTGGCGACACCGCGATGTCATGCGGACTTTCCCGATCCAATGGTCGCGATCACGTCGAGCAATCGCCGAGCCGTCAGCGGGTACTCGGTGTGGTAGGCGTCAGTCGGTGGAGCGACCGGGCAGCCCGCGGACGAGCGGCGCGTCTCGGTCGATCGGGCCGGTCTTCGCCGCGCCACCGGGCGAGCCGACCCCGGCGAAGAACTCGGCGTTCGCGGTGCCGTAGGCCGCGAACGAGTGCGGGAGGTCCTCCTCGTAGTAGATCGCCTCGACCGGACAGACGGGCTCGCAGGCGCCGCAGTCCACGCACTCGTCGGGATGGATGTAGCGCATCCGGCCCCTTCGTAGATGCAGTCGACCGGGCACTCCTCGATGCAGGACTTGTCGGTGACGTCGATGCAGGGCTCGGCGATCACATAGCTGCCACCGAGGGCCGTGACGTCGGTGTCGTGGACCTGCGATCGATCGTGCCGTTCGACGACCAGACCGTCTGCGCCGAGGTGCGTCAGACTGGGCGCGCGGTCGTCGTCGCCGAGGCACCGGGATTCGCCTCAGTCGCCTCGGAGATCGTCGCCCGGGTCACCGAGCGTTGCTTCCACCAGCTCGAGGCTCCGATCCGACGGGTCACCGGATTCGACATCCCCTACCCGCCGCCGAAGCTGGAGCAGCGTTTCCAGCCCGATCCCGACCGGATCCTGGACGCCGTGGACTCCTTGCAGTGGAACCGCCCCGAGGGATCGACCGCGGCATGAGCACCAATGTCTTCGCCCTGCCCGATCTGGGTGAGGGGCTCACCGAAGCGGAGCTGGTCCGATGGCTGGTCAGCGCAGGCGACAACGTCGCCGTCGACACGCCGCTGGCTGAGGTCGAGACAGCGAAGGCGACCGTCGAGGTGCCCTCGCCATACGGCGGCGTCGTCAGCGAGCTACACAGCCGCGAGGGCGACACGATCGCAGTCGGCGCGCCGATGGTCTCCTTCACCGACGACGCCGACCTGCCGGGAACCGAGACGGACACCCCAGGCTCTCAGGCATCCGGGCACTCAGGTCCCGTTTTGATCGGCTATGGCGTCCAGGGAACGGCGCCCTCGCGACGCCGCCGTCGACCGGCCGCCGGTTCCGAAAGCCTGCCAGGCTCCGCGATATCGCCGCCGGAGGACGAGCTTGCGCCTCCGTCTGCCCGGCCGGCAGTGCAGTCTCCCGCCGTGCGGAACCTGGCCCACAGCTCGGGACTTGACCTCACCACCGTCCCTGGTACCGGCCCGGACGGGCTGATCACCCGACAGGACGTAGAGCAGGCAGCACAGCTGCCGGCGGGACGCCTTACCGGAACCGACCCGACGGACAACTGGTCCGACCCAGCCTGGCACGAAGCCCAGGCAGTCCGGCTCGGCTCGGGCAGTCCCAGCCACCAGAGCGACGTCACAGCGCACCTTGCCCGAGCTCAGCTGCATGCGACCCTCGCAGTGGCGCTCCGACTCCGGCGAGTCGAGAAGACCGTCGGGCAGTAGGACGCGGCCGACCGGCCAAAGCTCAACTCGCGGACCGCTTCGAGCGGCAAGCGAAGACGGTTCGATGGATCCAGTAAACGATCGTTACCGAGACTCATTCAGCGCCCGACCGGACACCCAGCTAAGATCCAGCCTGCAACTCGGTACCGAAATCAACATCTCGGAACTGGCCCGATCAGGGTTAAGGGGACTCGTGTCGTGACGCGCTACGGGTACGCGCGGGTCTCCACCCGCGAGCAGAACACCGACCACCAGACCGACGCCCTGGTCGCCGCCGGCGTCCCGCCCGAGAACCTGTTCGTCGAAAAGGTCTCCGGCAAGCTCGCCTCCCGACCGAAACTCGACACCCTGCTCGGCCTCCTGGTCCCCGGCGACGAGGTGGTGGTCACCCGGCTCAAGCGCATCGGGCGCTCCCAGCAGCACCTGCTCGACCTCGTGCGCCGCTTCGGCGACGGACAGGTCGACTTCGTGGTGCTCGAACAGGGCATCGACACCTCCACCCCCGGGGGGCGGCTGGTGTTCCACTTCCTGGCCGCCCTGGCCGAGTACGACCGCGAGATGATCGTCGACGGCACCCTCGACGGCCTCGCCGCCGCGCGGGCCCGCGGCCGGGTCGGCGGACGGCCCGCGGCGCTCTCGGCACGTCAGCTCGACACCGCCCAGCAGATGTATGACACCGGCCAGCACACCGTCGACCAGATCGCCGACACCTTCCGGGTCGGGCGCAGCACCCTCTACCGGGCGCTGCACGCCCACGGCGACGGCCGCGACTGCGCCCTGATCATCTACCGCAATAGCCGCCCGAAAGTCGACCACACACAGCGGCGCTACGGCGAGACCGGCGCCGGCGAGAAGTTCCAGCTCGAGGCCGACCGCAAGTGGTTCCCCATCGCCCCGGCCCGCCGGACCCGGCTCCGCGCGATGGTCTACGTCGTCGACGGCGTCGTGGCCCGCGTCCGCGCCGTCACCGGCGAGCCCTCCGCGTGGAGCGACGACGACCGTGGCTACGCCGATGTCCCGGTCGGCCCGCCCCTGACCGACCTACAGATCGCCAGGCAGCTACCCACCCTGGGCATCGCCCTCGGCGACCCGCGCCCGCACCAGCGCGGCAAGATCCGCGAGTACCTGACGCTGTAGCCCATCAGCCCAAGGCGACGAGCCGAGGTCGCGACCTACTTCGCCCCTGGTGACACGTTCCTTAACGGCACCCCTAGACGGCGAACGGGTCGAACCAGTCCGGAACGGCGCGTTTGCGTTGTCCGGCAACGCGTTCGCCGTTGAGGTAGGCACGGATGGTCTTGCGGTCATGGCCGAGGTGTCGGGCGATCGCGGAGATCGTCCAACCCCGGCGGTGGAGCGCGTGCGCGTCCACATCGTCCTCCCGTGTGAGCATGAGAGGTGGAGGTCCCTTCGAGCGGCGCCGGTGGTGAGAGACCAGCAGCTTCGAGGGGACCTCCACCGTCTCGGCGGAGCCACGCGGGTGGGGAATTTCAGTGAGCAGCTCTGGGGAGATTCACCTGAGCGCCGTCAGTGTCGGTACGTGCTGAACCGCCCCGGTCACCCGCATCCGTCATGGTCGCCGACGGCGTGTGGGTGGGCGCGGCGAGAGGTGACGGAGGATTGCCCGGCGATCGGTCGGGTCCCAACAGGGCGTCGGACAGGTCGACGGGCTTGGCCTCGACCTCGTCGGGGAAGGACTCCGCTTCGGCCAGCTCGACGATGAAGCGGTGAAGTGTCTCGACGTCCAGCGGGGTAGCGGCCCGGAGGGCCACGCCGGACGCTCCCGCGGTTCCTGACTCCATGACTGCCATCTTGACCATCGGGTGCCCGTGAGCGATCCGGTTGCGATACGGGCGAAGCGCCCGGGGCGATCGGCCGCCCGGAGCCCTGATCGACCTCGGCCGGCGGGCACGTTGATCGCACTATCCGAGCCGGTTCGGCCAGGGTCGCTGTGGTCAGGGCGGTGGCAGCGGTGCCCATGGCTTCGGGGTGGAGAGCACGACCGAGGTAGCGGGTTTGCCGTGTTCGTTGAGGGTGTCGATGACGGGTTCGAGCTCGCTGAGGCTGGGGGAGACGACGCGTAGGAGGTGGTCGTCGGTGCCGGTGATGCGGTGGTCTTCGAGGATGCGCGGGTTGTCGGCGGCGAGTCCGGCGACGGTGACCGAGGCTCGTCGGCCGGGGGTGGTGATCACGATGAAGGCCTGGGCGGCGTAGCCGGCGCGCTCGGGGTCGACGTGGGCGTGGTAGCCGGTGATGACGCCGAGGCGTTCCAGGCGGCGGATCCGGGCGGCGACCGCGGGGGCGCTGAGCGACACGCGGCGGCCGAGCTCGCGGAAGCCGTGCCGGGCGTCGTGTTGCAGCTCGGAGAGTAGCTGCCAGTCCACCTCGTCGAGTTGAGTCGTCATGTCGATGATCTCAGCCCGGGACGTGTCGATTGACAAGTTGCATCCGTCGTTTACCCTTCGTCGGCTATGCCGCTGCGGCGTTGACCTGCCTACTGTGCTCGTCCATGGTGATCGATGTGGTCTGCCGGTCGTGACGGCGCGGGCGTGGGGCCTGTTCGCCGCGGTCGCGGTGTTGTGGGGCGTGCCCTATCTGTTCATCGGGCTCGCGCTGCGCGACCTCGGGGCGATGACGGTGGTCGCGGGCCGGGTCGTGATCGGGGCGATGGTGCTGGTTCCGGTGGTCGCGTGGTGGTGTCGTCCGTGGCCATCGCTGCGCGGTCGATGGGGTCGGCTGGTCGTGGTCGCGGTGGTGGAGGTGGCGGTCCCGTTCACGCTGATCGCGCTCGGCGAGCTGACCGTGGCCTCCGGCCCGACCGGGGTGATCATCGCGACCGAGCCGTTGTTCGTCCTGCTCATCGCCTGGGCTCTCCGCGACCGCGACCGCGACCGCGTGCCGACGCGGGCGTGGTGGGGCCTCGCGGTCGGCTTCACCGGCGTGGTGGCGCTGGTGGGGTTCAGCGGCGCCGGGGCCGGTGTCCCGCTGATCGTGGGTGCGGCCGCGTCCTACGCGCTGGGGGCGGTGTTGGTCGGGCGCTGGTTCGCCGACCTGCCCGGGCTGGTCGTGGCCGCGGTGATGTTGCTGATCGCAGCGGTTCCGTGCACCGTGCTGGCGATGCTGCTCGACCCCGCGCCGTCGGCCTCGGTGACCGCGATCACCGCGGTGGTCGTGCTGGGTGCGGCGTGCACCGCGGTCGGGTTCGCGTCGTTCTTCGCCCTGATCGCCAGCGCCGGCGCCGCCCGGGCTGCGCTGATCACCTACGCCGCCCCGGTCGTGGCCACCATCGCCGGTGCGGTCGTGCTCGACGAGACCGTCACCCTCGCCACCCTCGCGGCCATCGCTCTTGTCCTGGCCGGCGCGGTGCTGGCCACCCACCGACCCGACCCAACACCTGGGCATCGCGCATCGGAGCCTGCACCGGAGCCAGGGCTATGACCTGCCAGAACCGTGAAGCCGTGCCGGGCAGGACCGGGGTCGAATTCGACACCGATCCCGGGCGCGTCGACCTCGACCGGCTGTGGGCGTTTCTGTCCGAGCACGCCTACTGGGGCCGTTGGCGCTCCCGTGACGACGTCGCGGCCCAGCTCGCCACCGCGTGGCGCGTCGTCGGGATCTACGAACCGGATTCGAGGGAGATGATCGGGTTCGCCCGCGCGGTCTCCGACGGGGTCGCGTTCGCCTACCTCGCCGATGTCTACGTTGACCCCGCCCACCGCGGCCGTGGCCTGGGCCGCGCACTGATTCGCGTCATGATCGACGAGGGACCCGGGCGGGAGTTCCGCTGGATGCTGCACACCGCCGACGCCCACGATCTCTACCGGCACTTCGGATTCCAGAGCCCGGACCCGATGGTGATGGAACGGCCCGGAGCGAAGCCCGCGGGCCAGCCCGGCGCGAACGAGTCGTGAGATCGACAAGACTCGTCGGACTGCGGTGCCGTGAGCTCGGCACATCACGCGACGGGCGGGAGTTCTGTTGTCTCGACCTGACAGCGGCCGCCGCGACGGTCGCTCCACGGGACGGGCCGATTGTCGCAGGACCCCGTCCCAGCAGCAGATCCGCTACCGGCAAGCGGCTGATCAGGGACGTCGGCGGGCGTGCTCCTACTGCCGTTCGGCGTTCCCTCTGCGGGACCAGCGTCCCGACGGCGGTGGCCTACGCGCCGGTAGCTATCTCGATCTCCGGGGCGCCGACCGTGCGGCCCGTTGCTGGACCGGAGTGGCGACCGACGCTTCTATGTCTGTCAAGACCTCAGGTAGGGATCATGGTTGCGGCGAGGGTTCTGTAGAGCTCACGGGTGATGTAGCGCTTGAGGCAGCGGCGGATCTCGCGGGGGGACTTGCCTTCGGCGGTGCGCCGCTCGACGTAGGCGCGGGTGCGCTCGCAGCAGCGCATCCTGGTGAGGGCGATGGTGTGGACGGCGCGGTTGAGCGCCCGGTCACCGCCGCGGTTGAGCCGGTGTCGCTTGGTGCGTCCGCTGCTTGCCTCGAGTGGGCTGGTGCCGGCGAGCGCGGCGAACGCGGCGTCGTTGCGGCACCGGCCGGGGTGGGAGAAGGACACGATCGCCTGGGCGGCGCTGACCGGGCCGACACCGCGGCGCTCGGTCAGCCCGGGGACGAGGTCATCGACGATGGCGTGGAGCTGGGCGCGGTTGGCGTTGAGCGCGCGGGCGCCCTCGCGGACCGCGACCGCGAGACGGCGCAGCTCACCGTGGCGCACGGCCTGGGCCCGGTCGGCATCTCGGGGGCTCCTGCGCCTGGCCAGCCCGGCCAGAACGGTGTCGGTGAGCCTGGCGCGGGCGGCGCGTCGGTCGGTGTCGTCACCGCCGAGCAGCAGCGCGCGGAGCCGGTTGGTCTGCGCGGTGTGGCTGCTGGTGAGGTCGTGGCGGGCGCCGAGCAGGATCCGCAGCGCCTCGCGATCGCCGTCGGCGCGCGGGGTCGGGAGCTGGTCGGCGTTGAGCTGTAGCGCGGTCAGCACCGCCAGGTGCGCGTCGATCGGGTCGGATTTGCCTTTGCCCCGGCGGGCTTTGCGGTTGGGCTGTTCGCACTCGATGACTGTCAGTCCGGCTGCGGCCACAGCGCGGGCCAGTCCGAGTCCGTAGCTGCGGGTTCCTTCGATCGACACGGCCAGTCGTGGGCCGGGCGAGTGGTCGACGATCCAGGCGAGCAGCTCGGCGTAGCCGGTGCTGTCGTTGCTGATCTGGCAGGTGGCGACCGGGGTCCCGGTCGGGAGGGCGATCTCCACCTCGTGGGTGTCGCGGTGGGTGTCGACACCGACGACGGCGTCGACCATTTCTGCCAGCATGGGCACCGGCTCGGTCCTTCCTGCAGGGAGCGGGTCACGGGTCGGCACCGGCCTGGGTGGAGTCACCGAGTGGCACATCTGTGACGGGTCACGCCGCAGGGCGGACAGGCTTCTGATCAGGCCAACCTGGTGGGCCAGGCCGGTGCCGGCAACCACAGCGGACACGTCGGCACGAAGGCACACCGAAGCGGCCAGATGAGTTCGGAGTCACGCTGGGTCACCGGCACCGATCCTGGTGGTCCTCCTCCCAGGAGCACCGATACGACACTCACAGATGAGTTCGCGGTGCCCGGACGGTCGGCCCCGGAAGACGACACGATCGACCCGAGGAGTACTGCGATGACGACGACCGACTCCACCACCGCTGTAGACCCGAACCTGCCGCAGATCGTCTCCCGCGAGGAGTGGGAGGCGGCCCGGGTGTCGCTGCTGGAGCGGGAGAAGCAGATGACTCGCGCCCGGGACGCGCTCAGCGCCGAACGTCGCCGGCTGCCGATGGTCGAGATCACCGGGGCCTACACGCTGACCGGGCCGGACGGCCCGGCGTCGCTGCGGGAGCTGTTGGGCCGTACCGCCAGCTGCTCGTGGCGCACGTGATGTTCGACCCGGAGTGGGACCGTGTGTGCTCGAGCTGCACCGCCGGGATCGAGGAGCTCTCGCCGGGCCTCTACGATCATCTGCACGCCCGGGACACCGAGCTGGTGCACGTCTCCCGCGCGCCGATCGAGAAAATCCGGTCCGAGCAGGCCGCCAGGGGATGGACGTTCCCGTGGATCTCCTCACACGGCAGCCGGTTTAACTACGACTTCGGCGTCACGGTCGACCCGTCGGTCACGCCGCCGTTCTACAACTACCGCCTCCAGGACATGCCCGACGGTGGAAGCTTCGAGGGCCCGGGCCTGAGCTGCTTTTTGCGCGTCGGCGAACGCGTGTTCCATACGTACTCGCAGTACGCGCGCGGCTTGGAGTCCACCGGCGGCTCCTACTACTATCTGGACCTCACAGCGCTGGGTCGCCAGGAGGAATGGGAGGAGCCGAAGGGCCGCTCCAAGCATCCCGCGGTGCCGGATTTCTCCTGACTCGGGTGGTTGGCCCGCTCAAGCGCCCGGATGGGCCGGCGGTCACCGGCTCAACCTGAGCTCGTCCGACCGAGACGACCAACCTGCACGGAGTGCTATGTCCTCGCGCACGGATGCCGCCGCTGCCTACTTCGACGCCTTCGCCGCCAATGACCACGCGAAGATCCTGTCCCTGCTCACCGACGACGTGGTCTGGACCATCCACGGCCACCGTGACCTCCAGGGGAAGGAAGCCTTCGACTCCGAGATCGAGAACGACGCCTTTCAGGGTGCTCCGCAGCTCGACGTGGACCGCCTCATCGAAGCTGGTGAGACGGTCGTCGTTCCGCACGTCGGCGAGGTCCGTCAGGCTGACGGGGCGCTGTTCCGGTTCGCGGCCTGCGACATCCTCACCTTCACCGGCGAGGACCTCATCTCACGCGTCGAGTCCTACGTCGTTCCGCTTCTCCTCCCAACAGGCTGAATCTGTCCGCTGACGGATCGATCAGTGAGACGCGGTGACCAGCGCCGTCAGGCCGGGCAGAGCCAGTGATCGCTCGCTTCTATAGCCGCACTCGACTCGGCGGGTGACGGGAACGGGCGGCGGAAGGTGAACGCGGTCGGGGTCGGGCCGTCGTTGCGCAGATGCCGCACCCGGTACTCGGCCTCCTCGGTGCTCGGGCGGTGCCCGGCCGGCACCCACCACAGGGCAGTGGTCGCTTCCGCTGCCTTCTGGAACCACTCGCGCCTGCGACGCATGATCGCCAGGTGCGGGCCGGAGAACACCCAGTCCGCCAGGGCCTCGACCGACGACCAGACCGTCAGGTTCACGATCACGCCGTAGCTGTCGGCTACGTCCCAGCCGAAGGCTTGCACCGCGGTGGCGTTGCCGTCCTCGGTCTGCAACCGCCACCGGAACCCCGGCGCCGCGTCGCCGGAGGCGTTGACCTCGTCGAGCGCGGCCACGAACTCCGCGAGCTGCGGGGAGTCCAGCGGGGCCAGCAGCCGGGAGACGTTCACCTGCGCCAACTCGAAGCTCACAGCGCCGCACCGTAGCCGAGATGTTGCCTCCGTAGCGAGTGCCGAGGTGCGCCGCAGACCGATCCTGTACGGGACTGGCTACGCGAGGCGCCGCTCGGCGGTGAACTCGCCGGGCGTATCGCCGGTGTTGACCGTCGAGCTGGGCTCAACGAGGACGACCTCGGCACCGCCCACCGAGACTGGCTGATGGGGCACCCCGCGAGGGACCACGTAGAGCTGTCCGGGGCCGAGTTCAACATCGCCGTCGTCCATGCAGATGGTGAGCTGCCCGCTCACGACGAGGAACACCTCGTCGGTGTCGGGGTGGCTGTGGCGGGTGAACTGGCCCTGGGTCTTGACGACCCGGACGTCGTAGTCGTTGAGTACCGCGACTGTTCGCGGCGACCACGGCTGCTCGAGGGCGGCCAGCTCGGTTCTGAGGTCTACCGCGTGCTCCATCCCTCAAGGCTCGCGCACCCGGTTCCCGTCCGCCAGAGCTGGTCTCTTCGTTGGGCGATCCTCCCGTCACGACATGGATGGCGGTTCATAGACCCGACCGAGAGCGGGGCGGCGAGGTGAGCTTCTTCCGGGCTGAGCACCTACACGCCGTCGGTGAGATCCCGCCCGAACCAGTCGAGCGCATCTCCATCCAGGCGCATGACCTCGATCTCGTCGAGTCCGCGTGCTTGCAGTCGTTCGTAGAATCGGATCGCGTTGATGTTGGTGCGCAGAACCCACCATTCCAGCCGGGCGCAGCCACGGTCGGCGGCCAGCCGTGCGAGGTAGCCGAGCAGAGCCTCTCCGATCCCCAGCCCGCGGTGCTCGCGTTCGACGTAGAGATCTTCGAGGTGGATGCTCCCGCGGCCGAGGATCGTGCTGTAGGTCGGGTAGAAGAGCGCGAACCCGACGGGTCGCCCCCCGATGGTCGCGACCACGGCTTCAGCGATCGGTCGGGCTCCGAACAGGGCGTCGGCGAGGTCGACGGGCTTGGCCTCGACCTCGCCGGGGAAGGACTCCGCCTCGGCCAGCTCGACGACGAAGCGGTGCAGCGTCTCGACGTCCTGCGGGGAAGCGGGCCGCAGGCCGACACCGGACGCTCCCGAGGTTCTGCCTGATCCTCCATGACGGCCATCCTGACCGCCGGTCACGGTGTCGTCGCCAGCCGCACCCCGACACCGATCAGAACGACGGCGGTGACGCGCTCCATCCACGCCCGCACCCGGCCGCGGAGCAGGACGCCCCGGGCTCGGGCCGCGAGCGCGATGAGGGCCGGATACCAGAGGAACGTGACGCCCAGGTGGATCGCGACGAGCACGATGCCCCACGCTGTCGCGGCCGGGCCGACCGGGAGGAACTGCGGCAGCAGGCTGATGTAGAAGACCCCGACCTTGGGGTTGAGCAGGTTCGTGAAGAACCCCGCCCGCAGTGCGACACGGGCCGACACGCCCGGCGCGTCGAGGGCATCGACGCCGCCGCCCTCGGTCCTGTGCCGGGGCAGGGTCTTCCAGATGGCCGACAACCCCAGCCAAACCAGGTAGACCGCTCCTGCGATCCGGACGATGTCGTAGGCGAGCGTGGACGCGGCCAGCAGCGCCGCCAGCCCGGCCAGACTGGCGACGGCCCAGACCAGACAACCGGCCGCGATCCCGCCGACGGCCGCTAGCCCGCTGCGCCCGCCACCGACGATCGTGTGCCGCAGGACGAGCACGGTGTCGATGCCGGGCGTCATGACGCCAAGGAGCGCGACCACCGTCCAGGTCGCCAGGGCCGTCGCGGACACCGGAGCCTCCGTCGCCTTCGCCGAAAGAACGCCAACGACTGCCACATCAACACGAGCACCTCCCCCTGTCGACCCCGGCAGACGGCTAACGGGACGGTCGGGCCGGGTTCGTATCCCCGACGCCAACGCGGGGCGCCGGGACCGTCGCCGCCCGAGGAAGGACAGGCGATCGCGTGTCCCGCCGAGGGATCCTCAACTGCAACACCTGCCCGCCGCGGCGGCCGGAGACAGGGAGGTCGGTGAGACACGCTGCAACCCTGAGAAGAAGACTCGTGTGAATCCGATACGCCGCAGGGCCCGGCGGCGACCGCCGACGCGCGCCGGTTGCTGGCCGGCCAGACCGTCACGCTGGTCGCCGAGCCCGAGGTCGACACCGACCCCTACGGTCGCCAGCTACGCTACGTACGGCTGCCCTCCGGCGCCGACTACGGCATCAGTGTCATCGGCGCCCCGCACACCGGGGTGTATCAGGGCGACAACGACGCCGACCCCGCCTACCTCGAGCGGCTGCGCGCGGCCGATGACGGCCGCGACTGCGGCTGAGCTGCTCGCCCGTCCGCGTCGGTTCCGCTCGTGCGGGGGCTGGCCCGAGGCGGCCGATGACAGCTAGCAGTGCTAGTGGTGTCTACCTGGTGTGGCGCGACGCCGCCGCCGGCGTCGACCACGTCCGTGAGCAGGGCCGCCACGTCGACGCCGCGCTGCTGGCCCACACTTCCCGGCCCGCGGCGAGAACATTGAGGCTGATCGGTTCGATCACCGTCGACGTCGACGCCGGGAACTCGCTCGCCTGGGGCTCCACTGGACACCCGTCCACTGCTACCCGATCTCGGCGGTGTCAGTGGGTTCGACGAGGTCCCAATTCAGCAGGGAGGTGCTGAATTGGGTCAGCGGGTGGTCGGGCCCGTGGAGGTGGTGGAGGTGCTCGTGGATCGGGGAGGCGAGCGCGCGGGCATCGTCGGGCCGGTGCTGGGTGTGGTGGGCCAGCGCGAGGGCCAGGGCGGCGTTATGGGTGCTGGGGTGCTCGGCGCCAAGGAGCCGGCGGCGGTCGTGGTGGAGCTGGGCGAGGGCGGCTTCTGCGGTGTCGAGCTCGCCGGCGGCCAGCTGGGCCAGGGCCAGGTTTCCCCGCACGACCAGGGTGTCCGGGTGTTCGGCGCCGAGGGTGTGGGCGCAGGTGTGGGCTAGGCCGTGCAGGTCGGCGAGGGCGTGGCGTAGGTGTCCGCTGGCCAGTCTGGACAGGGCGAGCTCGTTGGCCGCGGACAGTGTGTCGTGGTGGTACGGGCCGCGGGCGCGGGCGCGGTCGGCTGCTCGGCGGGCCAGGACCGTGGGGTCGGCGCCGTGGGGTGAGGCGAGTTCGAGCAGCCGGGCCGTGGCGGTGCGCAGCATGTCGGTGGTCGTCTCGTCGCCGGCCGATCCCGCGCCCATAGAAGCGCCTCGAGGGATGGGCGGGGCAGGGCCCTCGGCGGGATCGGGTTGGTGGTCTGGGGGGTTCATCGAGGGCTCTTGGGCGGCGGCCGGTGTCACGGCCCGGCGAGGAAGACCAGCGAACCGCTGTGCGGCACGCCATCGGCCTCACCCGCCGTCGCGGCGCCGGTGTCGGGGTCGGGGTCGGTGGTCTCGTCGAGCGCGGCCGCCAGCTCGTTCACGGGGAGGGGCCGGGTGCGGGTGACGGTGGCGGCGAACAGGGCCGGCAGCGGCACGAACGGGTAGCTGCGGCCCAGGGCGGCGATGGCGGCGGTGAGTTGGCGGTGGATGCGGATGACCGTGTCGCCGCGGTGGCCGGGCAGGAGGATCAGGAACTCGTCGGGGCGGGTGCGGACCACCATGTCGCAGGCGGCCAGCGGCGCGGCCAGGGTCCGGGCCAGGCTCTGCAGCACGGCGAGTTCGGCGCGCGCGCCGTGGGCGGGGCGCAGCCCGGCCAGCGCGTGCAGGCGGATCAGCAGCATCCCGACCGGGAGCGTGCCGGGTCCGGACCCGGTGCTGTAGTGGGCCAGGAACCCGGGGGTGCGTAGCCCGGTCTGCGGGTCCCGGCCTCGGCCCTGGATCCGGTCGAGCTCGCGCAGGTAGTGATCACCGCGCTGTTCTCCGGCCTCGACGAGGTCGGCGGTGAATCCGAGCGCGTCGGCGAGCTGGGCCTCGGCGGCCACCCCGGGGGTGGCCAGCACCCGGGTCAGTACCTGGTCGAGCACGCCCAACTGTGCGGGGTCCAGCCGGTCGCCGAGCTGGTCGCGTAGGCGCAGCAGCTCGGTGTAGGCCAGCTCTCGGCGAAACGACCATCCGCCGCTGAACTGGCGTCCGCTCTCGAGGGTGGCCGCGGCGGGGGTCACGGTTTCGAGGTCGCGGGCGACCAGTGTGGCGCCGGTACGCGGCCCCAGTGCGGTCACGCTCCATTCCCCGGCCAGCGACTCGTCGGGGTCGAGTCGTACGTGGCTGACCCCTGGCGCCAAGCCGGGTGGGAAGTCCTCGGTGACCCCGACGACGGTCAGCGCGGCGCGGGCGGCGATCCGCCTGTACACCTCGACCTCGCGCTCGAAATACGACAGCCGCTGAAACAACGCCACCACGACAAGGGGGTCCTCGGGCTCGACCGCCAGGGCGAAGCGCTCGATCGCATGCGACATCGCCACCAGGATCGGCTTGGTCCACACGCGAGTCGCCTCCAGGCGCATACCCCCACCCGCCTCTCCTCGCGTCGCTGCCCGTCCGCGCGGCGGCCCGGCGCTCTGTTGCCCACAACTGGTCGGGCCGTCATAGGGTGACGCTGCGCAGTGACAGTGACGCAGTCAGCCCAGGCGGTTACCGACGAATGGGCCTATATCAGCGGTAGACGGACTCGGGTGTCTACGGCGCGTAATCTCGATGCTGCGTAGGGGTGAGGTGGTCGACTCTGCCGAGCCGGCTGGGCCCAGACAGGCCCCTCGGCCAAGCCGGCGCCGACCCAACCGCAAGGCCGGGTTACAGACGGCCCGCTCTGCACCCCGCCCCGGCTGCGGACCCGGGCGCCGGGATGCCATCGATGGCGATCGACTGTGGCTGGCGAGTGGCGCTGTCCATCCGCATCCTTGCACGCGACCGAGCTGCCGAGCAGGTCATCGGCGGCGGAGTTCGTGGACGCAACCCGGGCAGATCGGGCCGGTGAGCTGCCATCCGGCGCTGGGGCCCCGACCTGTCCCCGCAGCGGCCGCGGTGGGTGCGGCTCGGCCTGGTCGGTGAGTCGGTGTTCCTGTGGGCCGACCAGCTCCGGGTGCGGTCGTCGTGGTTGTATGAGTGGTGGTCCGACGCCGAGACGATCGGACTGACGCTCACTGACAAGAACACCGTGGACAAGACCACCGATGACAACAGCGGCGGCGCACCGGCCGGTCGGGACGGCTCCGGCCTGGGCGGCGTCCGGGACGAGTGGCGGCTCGAATCGAGGTAGTCCCCGATGCCCACCCGTGATCGGCGGCATCTGCGCCTGGTCGGCGCCGGGTTCCCGACGCCGCCGCGGGCGGAGACCCCGGATGCGCAGCAGATCCGGCTGGTACGCGCGGGGAAGCACGGCCGCGATCAGGCCGCCGCGGCGATGCGCTCGCGCACGCGGGACAGCCTGAACGGGTTCGGCATCGCCGAAATCACCGTGCTCGCGGCCGGAGTTCGTGCACAACTCGACGCTCAGGCCGCCGACGACCGAGCCGCCGACGACCGAGCCGGCGGTGATGGGGCCGGCAGCGGGCTCACCACGGTGGAGGCGCTGCGTGCTGCGTGGGACGGCTACACCGACGTGCTGGACTGGCTAACCACCAACGACCGCTGCATCTACCACGGTGAGCTGCGCTGACGCGCCGCGCCCGGCGCGCGAACCCAGACGCGCTCAGCCACCGCACGCCCGGTCCGCCCGGGCCCGCGGTGATCCTCTTCCCGATCGTGGTCCTGCGGGTCGGCCACGACCTGAACTAGCCCTGTGGCCCGATGCTGGGACCACGGCCGTTGGGACCGTAAGCCTCCGGCCGGGGGGCCTCCTGAGTTGCCGCTGGGTGGAGGGGTACTGCGGCGCCGGTGGCGGTGTCCGGCTCGGGCCGGGGGCGGTGCAGTGCGGCCGAGACGGTGCGGCCGGCGGCGCGGTCGAGCCGGTCGCGGGCGCGGTCGTAGCGGCGCGAGGTGCGGGGGTCCTTGTGGCCGAGCATGTCTTGCACGTCGCGCAGGTCGCGGCCTTCGTCGAGGGCGATCGTCGCGGCGGTGTGGCGCAGGCTGTGCGGGCTGATGCCCTTGGCGCCCAGCCCGGCGGTGCGGGCGATCCGGTCGAGGGCGTGGGCCAGTACCTGGCGGGTGGGCCAGGCGGCCCGGTACTGGAACAGCGGCCCGGCCCGGCGGTCACCGAGGTAATCGGCCAGCGCGGCGGCGGCCTCGTCGGGCAGGGCGATGCGCTTGATCCGGCCGCGTTTGAGCCGTACCCGCAGGGTGGTGGTGCCGCGCTCTGCGCCCAGGTCGGTCACTGCGGCGCCGGCGAGCTCGGAGACCCGCAGGGCGGTGCCGAGGAACACCTCGATCAGCGCGCGCTCGCGCGGGCCCATGCGGGTCGCGGCCGTGAGCAGCTCGCCGGCCTCGTCGAGACTCAGGCCGACGGTGGTCGAGTCGTCGTCGAGTTCCGGGCGGGCGACGTGGGTGAACGGGTTGGCCGCGACGTCGCGGGCGAAGTGGGTGCTCGCGTAGCGCAGAAACGAGCTGACGGCGGTGAGCTTGCGGGCCACGGTGGCCTCGGCGTAGCGGGTCCCGCGCGGGGTGGCCGCGGTGTGGGCGAGCCATTCGCGGTAGCCGTCGGCGTGGAACCGGGCCGGGGCCAATGCGTCGATGCCGAACCGGTCGGCCCAGGAGAAGTACTGCCGCAGATCGACCCGGTAGGCCGCGCGGGTGCGCGGCGAGCGGACCGAGAGCAGCCAGGCCCCGGCGATGGTCTCCCGGCGCGGCGGGTGCCATGCCGCCACGGCCGCCGGCTCGTCGTCGCCCGGTCGCCAGGCGATCTCGGCGCCGCCGGCTCGGGTCATCGGGGTATCCCAGCACCGTCGGCCACCGGCGCCCCGGCCGACACGCCGACCCGGATCATCCGGGCGAACGGCCTCGGGTCGAGGTTGGCATATTTACGGTTATGCCAACTCATGTTGGCGAGAGCCCGTCAGTTACGCGGTGGAACGACGGATGTCGGCTACGCCACATTCGGCGTGTCGCTCCTTGCAACTGCCGCGGATCGAGACTCGGCGCGTCTCGGGCGACGAGTTCCCGGACATGTGAGCAACGTCACAGCGGGTCCCGTGGTGCGCGCCGTGGGGCCCCATCGGTTCCCGCGAGTTCCCGACTGTCCCGCTGAGGCCGTCAGTGCCCGCCTCGTGCCGCCTCGTGCCGCGGGGGACGGGCCCCCGGCACGACGGGGGCCGATCGCATCGTCGGGGCCCGCCACTACATTCACTCATGAGTCTGGAAATGGCAGCGGGCGGCACCTGGCCGGGTGCCGCCCGTGTGTGAGCTGCCATCTCCGTCTCGAATCCCAGGTGCAATCTCGGAATCGGATGAAGGGCGGTACTCGCTGATGACTGTACAGCCGAGCGACGACAACTCGAATGGCCGGGCCCAGCCCGGCTACTCAGGTCCCCCGGTCCCGCCGACCCGGCTCGGGTCGGTCGTGCACGGCGGCGACGGGGAGGCGTACCGGCGCGTCCGGACGCTGCTGTTCCTCGCGCTGGCGCTGCTGCTGGCCTTCGGCTGGGTCGCCGGGATGCTCATCCCGCCCGCGTAGCCGGGGCGGCCCCGACCCGGCCTGGCCGACCTACCGCAGCGGGAACCGCATCGCGGCCTTGAACCGGGCGACCGGCGGCAACGTCCGGATCTCGGCCAGCTCCGCCTGCCGCTCCCGGTGCCGCTCCCACCCCGCCTCGTTGCGACGGTCGATGGCGCCGGCCGCGGAGCCGGCCCGACGCATGATCGTCTCGCGCTGCTCGGGGGTGAGGATCGGGGCCCGGCGCTTGCGGCGCGGGACCCAGGAGACCGGGCCGGGCAGCGGAATCGAGAGGCGGAACGGCATATCTCCTGCATCGCCCGCCGCCCGTCCGGCGCTACAAGCGGCGGGCGAGCGCGATGATCACGGCGAGGATCAGCAGGATGAGGAGGACGGTCAGCAGCATCGAGTTCACGGGTTCACTCCCTTCCCGGCGAGCCCGGCCAGCGCCTCGACGACGGCGTAGACCAGCCACGCGGCGGCGGCGAGGAGGGTCGGCGGCAGGACGACGGGCGCGGCGAGCGCGGCGACGAGGGACGTGTCGCGCCACCCACCGTCACGGCGCCCGGCCCACAGCGCGCCGTAGCGGACGCCGCTCCGCATCAGCCAGCGCCGGACCGGCGGAATCCCGGTCTCGCGCAAACGCCCGGCGCAGGATCGCGTCGGCGTCGCGATGGGACACGCCCGCTCGATGCCGTCGGCGGCCTCGTCGCGTCGCGCCGGGGCCGCCTCCGCCGGATATGGCACGGTGGGGGTGATGACTGGCCTCGTCGCACTCTCGTGTTGCGGTCGGTCGTGGGTCGGCCCGGACCGGGCGCACTGCTGCGGGCGCCACGGCGGGTGCGGGCAGGTCTTCGACGACGCCGCATTGTGGGATGCCCACCGGAGTCGTGGCGCGTGTCGGAACCCGAAAGAACTGGCCGAACTCGGACTGGCCCGGACGAAAAACGGAATCTGGATCCGGCAGTAGAGCCGAGTACGCGACGAATGCGCCAGGCGCCGACCCCGCCGCCGACACCGAACAGGGCTATTCGTGGCACAGCAAATGGCTTACAGTTATCTCCTGACGGAATGGCACGTGGCGAGCCTGAGCTGAGGTCACTGAACCTTTCCCAGTAGGGATTTGATCATGTGGTGTGGCCGTGTTCGATGTGGAGCAGCACGAGCGCGGCGGCGGTGATGGCGCCGATGCGCCAGGGGCAGAGGCTGACCCGGCGCAGCGCTTTGAA
>NZ_JBEDNP010000024.1:0-39381 GCF_040105315.1 Pseudonocardia tropica | reverse complement strand
CGGTGCCCGTACCATGGACGACGGGGTCGGCCCGCCGTGCGGCGCCGGTGCCGTGCCGGTGCCGCCCGCGACACCGTGTCGCGGCGCGGAGACCGTGGTGGGAGGCCCCGTGTCCTGACCGCGACGTGAATGAGGTCGGCAGTGCCCTTCCTGAGTCGACTCCTCCGGGCCGGCGAGACCAAGCTGGTGAAACGGCTCGCGAAGATCGCCGCGCACATCGACGGACTGGAGCCCGATTTCGAGGGCCTCACCGACACGCAGCTGCGCGCCAAGACCGACGAGTTCCGCCGTCGCCACGCCGACGGCGAGTCCCTCGACGAGCTGCTGCCCGAGGCCTTCGCCACGGTGCGCGAGGCTGCGCAGCGCACGCTGGGCCAGCGCCCGTTCACCGTGCAGCTGATGGGCGCCGGCTCCCTGCACATGGGCAACGTGTCCGAGATGGGCACCGGTGAGGGCAAGACCCTGACCTCGACGCTGGCCGTCTACCTCAACGCGCTGCCCGGCGACGGCGTGCACGTGGTCACCACGAACGACTACCTCGCCAAGCGCGACTCCGAGACCATGGGCCGCATCCACCGCTGGCTCGGTCTCACCGTCGGCGTGATCCTCTCGGAGATGACCCCGGCGCAGCGCCGCGAGCAGTACGCCTGCGACGTCACCTACGGCACGAACAACGAGTTCGGCTTCGACTACCTGCGCGACAACATGGCGTGGAACACCGCCGACATGGTCCAGCGCGGGCACAACTTCGCCATCGTCGACGAGGCGGACTCGATCCTCATCGACGAGGCCCGCACCCCGCTGATCATCTCCGGTCCGGCCGAGCAGAGCGCCCGCTGGTACCAGGAGTTCGCGCGGCTCGCGCCGATGCTGTCCAAGGACATCCACTACGAGGTCGACGAGCGCAAGCGCACCGTCGGCATCACCGAGGAGGGTGTCGCGCTGATCGAGGACCAGCTCGGCATCGACAACCTCTACGAGTCCGCGAACACCCCGCTGGTCGGCTACCTGAACAACGCGGTCAAGGCCAAGGAGCTGTTCAAGAAGGACAAGGACTACATCGTCAACGACGGTGAGGTCCTGATCGTCGACGAGTTCACCGGCCGTGTGCTCGCCGGTCGTCGCTACAACGAGGGCATGCACCAGGCGATCGAGGCCAAGGAAGGCGTCGAGATCAAGCCGGAGAACCAGACCCTGGCGACGATCACGCTGCAGAACTTCTTCCGGCTCTACGACAAGCTCGCCGGCATGACCGGTACGGCCCAGACCGAGGCCGCCGAGCTGCACGAGATCTACAAGATGTCGGTCGTCTCGATCCCGCCGAACCGGCCGCGGGTGCGTGCCGACCAGGCAGACCTGATCTACAAGACCGAGCCGGCGAAGTTCGAGGCGGTCGCCGACGACATCGCCGAGAAGCACGAGAAGGGCCAGCCGGTCCTGATCGGCACGACGAGCGTCGAGAAGTCCGAGTACCTGGCGAAGCTGCTGCTGCGCCGCGGCGTGCCGCACGAGGTGCTCAACGCGAAGAACCACGCGCGTGAGGCGCAGATCATCGCCCAGGCCGGGCACGCGGGCGCGGTCACCGTCGCCACGAACATGGCCGGTCGCGGTACCGACATCATGCTCGGCGGCAACCCCGAGTTCCTCGCCGACCTGGAGCTGCGCAGCCAGGGCCTGGACCCGGTCGAGACCCGTGAGCAGTACGAGGCCGCGTGGGACGCGGTGCTCGACCGCATGCGCAAGCAGGTCAAGGCCGAGGCCGACGAGGTCCGCGCCGCGGGCGGGCTCTACGTGCTCGGCACCGAGCGCCACGAGTCCCGCCGCATCGACAACCAGCTGCGCGGCCGGTCCGGCCGGCAGGGCGACCCGGGTGAGTCCCGCTTCTACCTGTCCCTCGGCGACGAGCTGATGCGCCGCTTCAACGGCCAGGTCGTCGAGTCGATCATGAACCGGTTCAACCTGCCGGACGACGTACCGATCGAGGCCGGGATGGTCACCCGCGCGATCCGCAGCGCGCAGACCCAGGTCGAGCAGCAGAACTTCGAGATCCGCAAGAACGTCCTCAAGTACGACGAGGTGCTCAACCAGCAGCGCAAGGTCATCTACGACGAGCGCCGCCGGGTCCTCGACGGGGAGGACGTGCAGCGCCAGACCCGCAACATGCTCGAGGACGTGATCCACGCCTACGTCGTCGGTGCCACCGCCGAGGGCTACTCCGAGGACTGGGACCTCGAGAAGCTGTGGACGGCGATCAAGGGTCTGTACCCGATCCAGCTCGACTGGCGCACCGTCGCCGACGACGTCGACGACCTGTCGGCCGAGGAGCTCGAGCGGGTCATCCTCGCCGACGCCGAGACCGCCTACGCCCGGCGCGAGGCCGAGATCGACGCGCTCATCGGCCCGCAGGGCGGCATGCGCGAGCTCGAGCGCCAGGTCCTGATGCAGGTCATCGACCGCAAGTGGCGCGAGCACCTCTACGAGATGGACTACCTCAAGGAGGGCATCGGGCTGCGGGCCATGGCCCAGCGCGACCCGGTGATCGAGTACCAGCGTGAGGGCTTCGACATGTTCGCCGCGATGCTCGAGGGCATCAAGGAGGAGACGATCGGGCACCTGTTCAACGTCGTCGTCCAGGTGCAGCAGCCGGCCGCCCCCGTTCAGGAGGCCGAGCCGGAGACGACCGAGATCCCGGTCGTGCGCCGGGTCCCGGCCGAGGACCCCGCCGAGTCCACCGTGGTCCTGCCGAACCTGTTCCGCACCAGCCCGCCGCAGACCCTGCAGTACAGCGGTCCGGGTGAGGACGGCGGGGTCGCGCGTCGCGGCGAGGGCGGGGCGGCAGCCCCGGGCACCGGTCGTACCGGTCGCCACCAGGTCCCGGCCCGCGGCAACGGGGCGTCCCCGAACGGTGACAACGGCGTCAACCGCGCCGAGCGGCGCCGCGCGGAGAAGGCCCGCCGGCGGCGCTGAGCTCCGGGCGCCGCTCGGCGGGGACCTCCCGCCGGCGGCGCCGGTTCCGCGGTCGCGGTCGTGCCGGTTCCGTGGTCGCGGCGCTCCGCACGGCCGGGCACATGGCAGGTCCCGCTGCGACGGATATCCGCACCCGGCCGGGGCCCACCGCGTCACGCCTCACACGAGCCGCACGGCGGTGGTGAGCCACCGGCCGTCCGGTGCCCGGTCCAGCCGCAGGGCCAGGGCACGCACCCGCCCGGCGACGGTGACGGTCGCGCAGACCTCGGCCACGTCCGGCCGGGGCAGACCGACGTGCACCCGCGGCGCCCGGCGCGCGGGCGAACCGCCCGGGTTCCCACAGCCGGGGGCACCGACCCGTCCACCGGGGCCCGACCGGCCGCTGGACGGGCGGGCCGGCGCCACGATCCGGGCCGCGGTCAGGTAGCGGCGCACCGCCGGGGTGGTGACGGCGGTGACCCCGTCCGGCGGGCGGCGCCCGGCGAGCACCTCGGTGAGCAGCCGGACGATCCCGGTGGCCGGGGCCCGGACCCGCGCGACGTCGTCCGGGGAGACGTCCTCCGGCACCGTCGGCACCGGGCCGGGGCGGACCGCCTCGCGCGGTGCGGGCGCCGGTCCGGAGGACATCCGGAACCCACCCGGCAGGACGACGACGACCCCCGGTGCGAGCGGTTCCGGCACGTCGGCGGGGGCGCGGACCAGGAACGCCCCGGGGCCGGGCGGCGGAGCCTGCCCGGCCCCGGAGCCGGCCCCGGCCCGCGCGGACGTGACCCCGGGACCGGACGCGCCGACGGCACCGACATCGGCGCCCGGTGTCGGGGCGACGGCGAGCGCCGCCGTCCCCACCTGCGAGGGCGCGTGCGGCACGTGGCCGGCCGCAACCGGGACGGAACGGATCCGTCTCCCGGGGAGCGGTGGTGCGGGGGCGGCCTGCGAACCGTGGGCGGCGTCGGTCCGCAGGCCGGAGCCGGTCCCGGGGGCGGTGTCGGTCCGCGGGGCGGCACCGTCCGCCGGGGCGGTGTCGGTCGTCGTCGTGGTCACGGCGCCAGACTGCGACGGCCCCCGCGGCCGCGACGGGGGCCGGCCCGGATGCGCCACCGGATCCTCCGGCGCCGCACGATCCGGTGCCGCACGGTCCGGTGCCGCACGGTCCGACGGCGCACGTCCGGCCGGCGTGCGTCCGACGCCCCGACGGAGATCCGGCTGCGAGCGGCGCCGCGCTCGTGGCCCGCAGCCCGGCGGGGTCCGGTGTTCACGAACGCGACCGGCCCCGCCCGACGGCCCCCGCCGGGCCCCGCCGCGTCCTACCCTCCCGCGATGCCCGTACCCCACCCACCGGGACGCATCGATCTCACCCCGCCCCGTCTCGTCGCCGCTCCCGACCCGGTGGACGGCCCCGCGGAGTCGCTGGCCGACCTCGTCGTCCGGGCCGGGGCGGCGGTGCTCGCCGAACGCCGCCGGCGGACCGGGGGCCACGGCCTCGGTGTCACCGGGTTCGCCGTCCTCGACGTGCTGGAGCGGTGCGGCGGGCTGGCCCAGCGCGAGCTCGCCGCCCGGGTCCGGGTCGCCCCGACCAGCCTGACCCCGGTCGTCGACGCGCTGGAGACGGCAGGGCTGGTGGCCCGCCGCGGGGATCCGGCCGACCGGCGGGTCCGGCTCGTCGCGCTCACCGACGCCGGGCGGGAGCGGTGGCGCGCCGCCCGCCCCGACGGGCGCGGACCGTGGCTGCGGGCGCCGGCGGACGGGTTCGACGACGCCCTCCGCGGTTACCTGCTCGCGGTGATCGCCGACCTGGAGCAGGATCGGGCCGACGTGACGTGATCGGCGGGGGAGTGCGATGGGACGGACCGCGGTCGAGGTGGTCGACCTGGTGAAGCGGTACCCGAAGGCGAAGGGCAACGCCGTCGACGGCCTGTCGTTCTCGGTGGCCGAGGGCGAGGTCTTCGGGCTGCTCGGGCCCAACGGCGCCGGGAAGACCACGACCGTCGGCGTGCTCACGACCCGCGTGGTGCCGACGTCGGGCACGGCCCGGGTCGCCGGGCTCGACGTGCGCGCCGACGCCGTCGCCGTCTGCGCGAAGCTGGCCGTCGTCCCGCAGCGCCAGAACCTGGACCGGTCCCTCGGCGTCCGCGACAACCTGGTCTTCCACGCCGCCTACCACGGCGTCGGTCGGGCGGAGCGCAACCGCCGCGCCGACGAGCTGCTGGAGCGGATGGGGTTGACCGACAAGGCGAAGGCCGTCGCCGACGACCTGTCCGGCGGCCAGGCGCAGCGCGTCATGATCGCCCGCGGGCTCATGCACTCCCCGGAGGTGCTGTTCCTCGACGAGCCCTCCACCGGCCTGGACCCGCAGGCCCGGCTGTTCGTCCACGACCAGATCAGCGGGCTGCGCGACGAGGGCGTGACCGTCGTGCTGACCACCCACGACATGGAGGAGGCGCACAAGCTGTCGGACCGGATCGGGATCGTCGACCACGGGCGGCTGCTCGCGCTGGACACCCCGGACGCGCTGGTCCGGTCGCTGCCGGGCAGCGCGACCGTGGAGATCGTCGCCGACCACGGGCCCGGCGCGGCGGAGACGCTGCGCGCGGCGCTGGCCGGGCTGGGCGGTGTCGCGCGCGCCGAGACCCCGCCGGGCCGCCGCCCGGGGGAGAACGGCACCGCGTCGGCGTTCCGGCTGTCGGTCACCGCGGAGCCGGCGGCGCTGCTGGCACCGGCCGCCGACCTGCTCGGGCGGCACGGCGCCACGGTGCGCGACGTCAGCCTGGGGCGGGCGACGCTGGAGGACGTGTTCATCGACCTGACGGGCAGGGACCTGCGATGACCGGGCGTGCGTTCCTGGCGGTGCTGCGCCGCGACCTGTTCGTCACCGGCCGGGAGCTGCCCTCGTTCCTCGCCCAGACGCTGGTGCAGCCGTTCTTCTTCCTGCTGGTGTTCGTCGTGGTCCTCGGCCGCGCCGGCTTCGTATCACCCGAGTACGGGCAGATCATGCTCCCCGGCCTGATCGCGCTGAACGCGATGTTCGGCGCCCTGCAGGCGGTGACGCTGCCGCTGGTCTTCGAGCTGTCCTGGACCCGGGAGATCGACGACCGGCTGCTCGCGCCGATGCCGGTGTGGGCCGTCGCCGTCGAGAAGATCGCCTTCGCGGGGCTGCGCGGCCTGCTCGCCAGCTTGCTGATGGTGCCCATCGGTTTCGCGATGATCGACATCCGGTGGCCTGCCGAGGGGCTGGCCCCCGCGCTGCTGATGGTGGTGCTGGGGAGCCTGCTCGGTGCGGCGATGGGGCTCACCATCGGCACGGCGGTGCCGCCGCGGCGGATCAACATCCTGTTCGCGGTGATCTTCACGCCGCTGCTGTTCACCGGCTCGGTGCAGTACCCGTGGCTCACCCTGGCCGACCTGCGCTGGTTCCAGGTGCTGTCGGCGGTCAACCCGCTGACCTACGTGAGCGAGGGGATCCGCGCGTCGCTGGTGCCGCAGGTCCCGCACATCCCGCTGTGGGTGTGCGTGCTCGTCCCGGTGGCGGCGATCGTGCTGTTCACCCTGCTGGGGATCCGCGGCTTCCTGCGCCGGGCCCTCGACTGAGCCGCGGCGGTCGAGCGGCGAGGCGGCAGCCCCGAGCCACGGCGGCCCCGGGAGGCGGCGACACTCGGTACCGTCGGCCGGGTGGCGGACCCCCGGACCCTGCGTGGCCTGATCGTCGACTACGGCGGGGTCCTCGACGACCCCGCCGACGGGGCCCTGCTGCTCGCCTACGCCCGTCGCGCCGCGGCCGCGGGGATCCGCACCGCGCTGTTCTCCGGCGCGCACGCGGTGCCCGACGAGGTCGCCGCCGCGTTCGGCACGGTGCTGCTCGGTGCGGTCCGCGGGGCCCGGAAGCCGAGCCCGGACTCCTTCGCCGCCGCCGCCGCGGAGCTGGGCCTGCCCGCGGGGGACTGTGTCGTCGTCGACGACATGGGGGCGTGCGTGCGCGGCGCCGCCGCGGCCGGGGCGGTCGGGGTACGCCACACCGGCGCCGAGACCACCCTCGGCGAGCTGGAGGTCCTGCTCGGGGTGCCCGCCCGGGACTGAGTCCCCGGGCCGATCCCTGTGCAGCGGTACCCCGGACATGCGGAGGCGCCGCCCGCAGCGTGCGGACGGCGCCTCGTGGGCAGCCCGGCGGTCGGCCGGACCGGTCGTGCCCTGCCTACTGCTGCGGGGGCGGCGGCGGGGCATGCCCCGGCGCGGGCGGCGGCGGGGGGGCCTGGCCGTCCGGACCCGGCTGACCGGGGGGCGGCGGCGCAGCGGTGTCACCGGTACCGGTCCGCTCGCGGGCGAACTTGGTCGCGGTGTCGATCTGACCGTCGTGACCGTACTTCTGCTTGGCCGCGTCGCCGACCTTGTTCAGGGCCTGGTCGACCTTGTCGTCGTGCTTGCCGAGCAGTTCCTTGGCCTTGTCCAGGAAACTCATGTGCCCCATGCTGGCCCCGTCAGGGCCGGGCCGCAGTGCCGGGCCGTCGCTCGTTCGGGTGATGGTGGCTTCCGGTCGCCGAGCGGAGCCGGGCGTGCTCCGGGCGGAGGTCGTCCACCCGGACGACGCCGAGCAGCTGCATCGTCCGCTCGACCTCGGCGCGCAGGATCTCGACCGCGCGGGTCACCCCGGCCTCGCCACCGGCCATCAGCCCGTAGAGGTAGGCGCGGCCCACCAGCGCCGCGCGGGCGCCGAGCGCGACGGCGGCGACGACGTCGCCGCCGTGGGTGATCCCGGTGTCCACCAGGACCTCCGCGTCGTCGCCGAGCTCCTGCACCACCGGCTCGATCAGCTCCGCGGGCACCGGGGCCCGGTCCAGCTGGCGTCCGCCGTGGTTGGACAGCAGCACGCCGTCGGCGCCCGCGTCGGCGACGCGGCGGGCGTCGGTGACCGACTGGACGCCCTTGACCACCAGCTTCCCGGGCCAGGCTCCGCGCAGCCAGGCGACGTCGTCGAGGGTGAGGGCCGGGTCGAACACCCGGTTGATCACCTCGTAGGGGCTGCCGCCGCCGGCGGCGAGCGACTCGAACGTCAGCGGCTCGGTGGTGAGCAGGTCGAACCACCAGCGGGGGTGGCGGGCGCCGTCGACGAAGGTCCGCAGCGACAGCGCGGGCGGGATGGACAGGCCGTTGCGGGCGTCGCGGCGCCGGTTGCCGCCGACCGGGGTGTCCACGGTGAGCAGCAGCGTGTCGTAGCCGGCCTCCCGCGCCCGGGAGACGAGCTCGTGGGCGACGGAGCGGTCGCGCCACAGGTAGAGCTGGAACCAGTGCCGCCCGCCGCGCCCGGCCTCGGCGACGCCCTCGATCGTCGTCGAGCCCATCGTCGAGAGCGCGTAGGGGATCCCGGCCCGCGCGGCGACGGCGGCGACCGCGCGCTCGCCCTCGGTGTGCATCATCCGCGTGAAACCGGTCGGGGCCAGCGCGAACGGCAGCGACGAGCGCCCGCCCAGGATCTCCCGGCCGGTGTCCACCCGCGAGACGTCGGTGAGCACGGTCGGCGAGAACTCCACCGAGGCCCACACCTCGCGCGCCCGCCGCAGGCTCACCTCGTCCTCGGCGGCCCCGTCGGTGTAGTCGAACACCGCCCGCGGCGCGCGCCGGCGCGCCAGCTCGCGCAGGTCCCCGATGCTCGACGCGCGGGCGAGCCGGGCCGCCGTACGGTCCAGGGTGAACGGGGCCGGCCGCAGCAGCGGTGCCAGCTCCGACGGGCGGGGAATGCGACGGCGCACCATCGCCCCGACACTAGGTGAGCGGTCAGCGTCGGCGCAGCAGCTCGTAGGCGGCGACGGCTCCGGCGGAGGCGACGTTGAGCGACTCCACCCCGCCGTACATCGGCAGTGACAGGATCCCGTCGAGCCGGGAACGGACGTCCTCGGTCAGGCCGTCGGTCTCGTTGCCCAGCACCAGCGCGACCCGGGCCGGGAGCGACGCCTCCAGCAGCGAGTCGCCGCCGGCGTCGAGCCCGAACACCCCGAACCCGGCCGCGTGCATGAGGTCGACGCCCTCGGCGGCGGTGGCGCAGCGCAGCACCGGCGCGGCGAACGCCACCCCGGCCGACGCCTTGATCACCAGCGGGTCGATGGCGGGCACCCCGCGTCGGGGCAGCAGCACGCCGTCCAGACCGGCGGCCGTCGCGCTGCGCAGGATCATCCCGACGTTCGACGGGTTGGTGACGGCGTCGAGCACCAGCACCGACGCCGGCCGCCGGGTGCCCAGGTCGGACAGGAAGTGCTCCAGCGGCGACATCCGCGGGGCGACGACGTCGGCGAGCACGCCCTGGTCGTGGCGCCCGTTGCCGGCCAGCACCTTCACCCGCTGCGCGGTCGCACGCCGCACCGGCACCCCGCGGCCGCGGGCGGCCGCGGTGATCTCGCGCTCGCCGCCCCCGCGCACCGTGTCGGCCAGCACGACCTTGTCGACCTCCAGATCGGGGTCGGCCAGCGCCTCCAGGACGGGCTTGCGGCCGTAGACCGTGATGAACCGGTCCTTCGGGGAGACCGCACCTGCATCGCTCACGGGGAGAAGCGTCGCACGTAGGATCGCGGCCATGCCGTCCCGGCTCTCCGCACTCGACGCGTCCTTCCTGTACCTGGAGGAGGCGACCACACCGATGCACGTCGGCGGGGTCGCCGTGTTCGACCGCCCCGACGACGGCTTCGACTACGACCGGCTGGTCGAGCTGATCGAGCAGCGGATCGCGCTGGTGCCGCGCTACCGGCAGAAGGTCCGCCACGTCCCGGGCAACCTCGCGCGCCCGGTGTGGGTCGACGACCCCGAGTTCGACATCGCCTACCACGTGCGCCGCTCCGCACTGCCCCGTCCGGGCAGCGAGGAGCAGCTGACCGAGCTGGTCGGACGCCTGATGTCGCGCCCGCTGGACCACACCCGTCCGCTGTGGGAGATGTACCTCATCGAGGGCCTCGCCCCGGCCGGGTCCGCCGACGGCGGACGCGTCGCGATCCTCACCAAGACCCACCAGGCCATGGTCGACGGCATCTCGGCCATCGACATCGGACAGGTCATCCTGGACGTGTCCGCCGAGCCGCGGGACACCCCGGACGAGCTGTGGATGCCGCGCCCGGAGCCGACCGACGGCCAGCTCGTGCTCGACGCGATCTCCGAGGCCGTCACCCGCCCGACCGAGATCGTGGACAACGTCCGGGTCGCCGCGGGCGACGCACTGGCCACCCTCGGCAAGCTCGCCGGGGCCGCGGGCAAGGTCCTGAACATGGCCCGCACCGCGGGCCGCCGCGCGCCCGGGCTGCCGCTCAACGCCGAGATCTCCACCCAGCGCCGGTTCGCGATGGCCCGCACCGACCTGGAGGACTACCGCAAGGTCCGCGCCGCCTACGGCTGCGACGTCAACGACGTGGTGCTCGCCGTCATCGCCGGTGCCCTGCGCACCTGGCTGATGTCGCGCGGCGAGCCGGTCGCCGGGTCGTCGTCGGTGCGGGCGCTGGTGCCCCTGTCGGTGCGCGGCGAGGGCGACGTGCCCAGCTCGGCCGCCGGAGGGTCGCTCGGGAACCGGGTGGCGTCGTTCCTGGTCGACCTGCCCGTCGGCGAGCCGAGCCCGTTGGTGCGGCTGCACCAGGTCACCCACCAGATGCGCGAGCACACCGACACCGGCGACGCCGTCGGCGCCGACACGCTGGTCCGGATCGGCGGGTTCGCCCCACCGACCCTGCACGCCGTCGGCGCGCGCGCCGCGAACGGCATGGCCCGGCACTTCTTCAACCTGGTCGTGACCAACGTGCCCGGCCCGCAGTTCCCGCTCTACGCGGCCGGGGCGCGGATGCTGGAGATGTTCCCGGTGGTGCCGCTGGCGAAGGGGCAGGCCGTCTCCATCGGCCTGACCAGCTACGACGGCGGTGTGTACTACGGGCTGAACGGCGACAGGGACGCCATGGGCGACCTGGACGTGCTCGCCGGGATGGTGGACGAGTCACTCGAGGAGCTCCTCGAGACACTGCGACAGACACCGATGACACCCGTCAGAGGAGACGACCGTTGAGGATCTACCTCCCCGCGACCTGGCCGATGCTGGCCCGCACGGTGAAGACCGGGAACTTCGAGCCGCTGGGCGGCACCGCGTTCGCGCTCACTCCGAAGCTGCGCGAGTCCTACACCGCGGGCGACGACGAGGAGCTCGAGTACGCGGCGATGAACGAGGCGGCGCGGGCGTCGCTGCGGCTGCTCGCGGTCGAGTTCGGGCTGGGGGAGGACGACACCCCCGCCCGCCGGGTCGTGGTGTCCGCCGACACCGACGACGTCACCCTGCGGCCCGACCTCGACGACGGCGCGGTCCGGGTGACCGGCCCGGTGCCGCTGTCGAAGATCGCCGCCGTGCACGTGGACCTGCCGGAGGCCGAGCACGCCGTCCGCGAGGCGGCCGGTGCGGTGGACACGGCCGACCTGGGCGACATGGACGCCGAGTTCCTCGTCGGCGAGGCCGAGGACCACGAGCTGGCCTGGTACGACGGCACCGAGCTGCCGTTCCTCGTCGAGCTGGGATGAGCCCGCGGCGGGTGGGCGCGGGCCGCACCACCACTCCCCGCCGAACAGCAGCTCCGTGGCCTCGACGCCCGCACGGCGGAGGCCGCGGCACCGGGCGACGCCCTGGTCCAGGTCCGCGCCGCCGGACTCACCGGATCCGATCTGGGCGCGCTGCGTGCCCTGGTGCGCGACACCCAGCCGGTCCGCACCCACCGGCCCGACCCGGGCCGATCCCGGGTCACCTCGTCGGGACGGGGGCGGCTCCACCGCCGCACCCGGCCGGTCGACGGCCCGGACCCGGCGTCCCGCCGCCGTGGGCCCCGGGTCAGCCGCGGACCGGCGGCTCGATGGTGATCGGGGCGCCCCAGCCGTCGTAGCGGACGAGGACGTCGAGCGCCGCGCCGTCGGGGAGCTGCTGGCGGACCCGGCTGCGCAGCGGCCTGCGCTCGGCGTCGACCCAGATCTCCGCGCTCAGCCGGGTCAGCCCCGCCCGCTGCTGGGCCTGCAGCGCCGCGCGCCGCGCCGGGTCGGTCTCGGTCGCCGCGGCCCGGACCAGGTCGACGACCAGCGTGTAGTGCACGGTCGGGGTGCCGTCGACGGCGTCGTCGTCGGCGGCGGCGACGAGCACCGCGTCCGGGTAGCGGGCCACCGCCCCCAGCGGGTCGACGCCGGCGGCGACGTTCGCGGCGAGCGTCGCGTGCGTCATCAGCTCCGGGGGCAGCGGGACCCGCCCGGCCTCGCCCCAGCCGCCGTCGCCGGGGCGCAGCCAGGTGCGCCCGCCGATCCGGATGATCTCGGTGCTCTGCGCGACCGCGCCGGACGGCCCCGAGCGCAGCAGCAGCCGCACCGCGGGGGCGTCCCCGGCCTGGTCGACCCGCAGGGCGCCGTCGCCGGTCACCGGGACGGTCGTGCCGTCGTGGGTCAGGGTGCCCGCCACCGACAGCGTCGAGCCGCCGTCGAGCCGGGTACGGGCGCGGACGTCGGTGACCAACGGCGCCGGGTCGTAGTACTTGGGCAGGGCGGCCGGTGCGGCGGCGGGCGGTGCGGGGGTGTCGCCGAAGGAGCCGGGCCAGGCGCAGCCGGTCAGCCCGGGCGCCAGCACCGCCCCGCACAGCAGCAGCGTCGTCGCGCGCCGTCCCGGCACTACCCGCTCCCCGGCCGTCGTCGTGATGGTCAGAACCTGTCACTCGCCAGCGCCACCAGCACGCGGCGCAACGCCTCGAGTCTGCCTCCTCCGAGTGCGCCGGAGGCGACCAGGTCGTCCAGTGCGCACTCCGGGTCGGCGGGCGGCCCGAGGTGCCCGCAGCCGCGCGGGCAGTCCTCGATCGCGTCGGCGAGGTCGCCGAACGCGGCGACGACGTCGTCCGCGCCGACGTGGGCGAGCCCGAACGAGCGCACCCCGGGGGTGTCGACGACCCAGCCCTCGGCGTGCGGGAACGCCAGCGCCGCGGTGGTCGTGTGCCGTCCCTTCCCCACACCCGACACCCGTCCGATGGCCTGGGTCGCGGCCGGGACGATCGCGTTGACCAGGGTGGACTTGCCGACGCCGGAGTGCCCGACCAGCGCGCACAGCCGCCCGGACAGCTCCTCGCGCAGCGCGTCCAGCCCGGACGGCGGCCCGGACTCCGGGCGCCCGGTCACCAGCACCGGCACGCCGAGCTCGCGGTACTGCGCCGCGAACGGCTCCGGGTCGGCGAGGTCGGACTTGGTCAGGCACAGCACCGGCTGCAGCCCACCGGCGAAGGCCGCGACCAGGCAGCGGTCGACGAACCCGCTGCGCGGCACCGGGTCGGCGACGGCGGTGACCACGATCAGCCGCTGCGCGTTCGCGACGACGATCCGCTCGTAGGGGTCGGTGTCGTCGGCGGTGCGGCGCAGCACGGTGTCGCGCTCGGCGACCCGCACGATCCGGGCGAGGGTGTCCGGCTCACCGGACAGGTCGCCGACGAGGTCCACCCGGTCCCCGACGACGACCGGCGTCCGGCCCAGCTCACGGGCCCGCATGGCGACGACCTGGGGCAGGCCCGGGTCGGCGTCGACCGCGCAGGTCCACCGTCCCCGGTCGACGGCGGTGACCATCGCGCGGGTCGCGTCGGCGTGCGCGGGCCTGCGCTTGCTGCGTGGCCTGCTCCCGCGCCGTCCGGGGCGGACACGGACGTCGGACTCGTCGAGCCTGCTGATGTCGCGGGGCACCCTGCTCAGCCGTCCACACGGGTCCCGAGCAGCGCGGCCCAGCGTCCGGGGAAGTCCGGGATGGTCTTGTCGGTGCACCCGACGTCGTCGATCTCCACCCCGGGCACGAGCAGGCCGACGATCGCGCCCGCGGTGGCCATCCGGTGGTCGGCGTAGGCGCCCCAGGGCCGGTCGGAGCGCCCGGTGAGCGGCTTCGGCTCGATCACCAGGCCGTCGTCGGTCTCGGTGACGGCGCCGCCGAGCGCGGTGATCTCGGTGGCGAGGGCGGCGAGCCGGTCGGTCTCGTGGCCCCGCAGGTGGCCGATCCCGCGCAGCCGCGAGGTGCCCGACGCCAGCGCGGCGACCGCGGCGACGGTGGGGGCGAGCTCGCCCGCGTCGTGCAGGTCGACGTCGACGCCGGTGAGCCGGTCCGGCCCGGTCACGGTGAGGCCGTCGGCGGTGTGCGTGACGGTGGCGCCGAACTGCTCCAGCACCGGCAGCACGTCGACGCCGGGCTGGGTGGTCTGCGCGGGCCAGCCGAGCACGGTGACCCGCCCGCCGGTGACGGTGGCCGCGGCGAGGAACACCGAGGCGTTGGACAGGTCGGGCTCGACCGCCCAGTCCCGGGCGGCGACGGGTCCGGGCTCGACCCGCCAGGTGTCCGGCTCGTCGTCGTGCACGACCACGCCGGCGTCGCGCAGCATGTCCACGGTCATCGCGATGTGCGGCAGCGACGGCAGCGGCGCACCCTCGTGGCGGACGGTCACCCCGCGCTCGAACAGCGATCCGGACAGCAGCAGCCCCGACACGAACTGGGACGACGCCGACGCGTCGATCGTGACCTCGCCGCCCCGGACCGGGCCGCCGTCGAGGACGAACGGCAGCGCGCCGTCCGCGCCGTCGTGGGACACGGTCGCGCCGAGGGTCCGCAGCGCGTCCAGCACGGTGCCCATCGGGCGCTCCCGGGCGCGCGGGTCGCCGTCGAAGCGGACCGCACCGGACGCCGTCGCCGCGGCCGGGGGGACGAACCGCATCACCGTGCCGGCGAGCCCGCAGTCGACCTCGGCGGGCGCCCCGGGGGGGCCGCCGCGCAGCCCGGGGTGTGCGCCGATCTCCACCGTGTCCCCGAGCGTGGTGACCGGGACGCCGAGCGCGGCGAGCGCCCCGGTCATCAGCGCGGTGTCGCGGGTGGGCGGGGCACCGTCGACCCGGACGTCGCCGCCGGACAGGCCGGCGAGCAGCAGCGCACGGTTGGTCACCGACTTCGACCCGGGGACGGTGACGGTGCCGGTCACCGGCGACCCGGGCGTGGGGGCGGTCCAGTTGCTCACGCCTCCATCCTTCCCCACGTGGGAGGATGGGGCGCATGTGCGGCCGTTACGCCTCCACCAAGGCCCCCGCGGACCTGGCCGACGAGTTCCACGCCGTCGACGCGACGCAGGAGTCCTCGCAGCGTCCGGACTACAACGTGGCGCCGACCAAGGACATCACCGTGGTGGTCGAACGCCACCCCCGCGACGAGAGCGGCGAGCCCGACCGGGACAGCACCGAGCGGTCGCTGCGCACCGTGCGCTGGGGGCTGGTGCCGTTCTGGGCGAAGGACCCGTCGGCGGGTGCGCGGATGGTGAACGCCCGGTCGGAGACGATCACCGAGAAGCCCGCGTTCCGACGCGCGGCCGCGTCGCGGCGCTGCCTGTTCCCGATGGACGGCTGGTACGAGTGGCAGCGCCACGACGCCGTGCCGAAGTCCCAGGGCGGGACCGGCAAGCCGACCAAGCAGCCGTACTTCACCCACTACGCCGACGGCGCCACGATGGCGATGGCGGGCATCTGGGAGTTTTGGCGCCCGAAGGGCGACGAGCTGACCGAGAAGTACCCGGACGGGCTGGTCACCGCCTGCGTGCTCACCACCGGGGCGGTCGGCCCGCTGGCCCAGGTGCACGACCGGATGCCGCTGGTGCTGCGCCCCGACGACTGGTCGGACTGGCTCGACCCGGACCGCGGCACCGGCGACGAGGGTGTGACCCGGCTGCTGGTGCCGCCGTCGCCGGAGCTGGTCGCGACCCTGGACATCCGGCCGGTCTCGCCGCAGGTCAACAACGTCCGCAACAACGCGCCCGAGCTGCTCGACCGGCTCCCCGACGACCAGGTGCCCGAGCCGATCCAGCTCGACCTGCTGTCGTGACCGCGGCGCGCGAGGTCGACACCCCGCGCGGCCCGGCCCGGGTGACCCTGCACCGGGCGGGGTGCCCGCGCGGGCTGCTGCTGCTCGGGCACGGCGCGGGCGGCGGCGTCGACGCCCCCGACCTGGTCACCGCCACCGCCGCGGCCACCGCCGCCGGGTTCGACGTCGGTCTGGTCGAGCAGCCCTACCGGGTCGCGGGCCGGCGGGCCCCCGCCCCGGCCGGGCACCTCGACGAGGCGTGGCTCGCCGTCGTCGCGGCGGTGCGGCCCGGCCACGACGGCCCGCTGGTCGTCGGCGGCCGCAGCTCCGGGGCACGCGTCGCCTGCCGTACGGCGACCACGGCCGGTGCGGCCGCGGTGCTGTGCCTGGCCTTCCCGCTGCACCCGCCGGGCCGGCCGGAGCGGACCCGGGCCCCGGAGCTCGAGGGGGCCGGGGTGCCGGTGCTCGTGGTGCAGGGCCGCAGCGACCGCTTCGGCGTCCCGGCCGAGGGACCCGACCGGACGGTGGCGCTGCTGGACGGCGACCACGGTCTGACGAAACAGCACGACCTGCTCGGGCCCGCCGTGGGGGAGTGGCTCGCGACACTCATCCCGTGACCTCGTGAGGGTTGCCTCCCCTCAGTCCGGCGCTATGTTCGGTTCGTGATGATCACACCGTTCGCCCGGTTCATGGCGGTGCTGCTGGTACTCGGGGCGGCCGTCGGCTGCGGTGCGGGCTCCGGCCCCGGGCCGGAGGCGCCGGGCGGCTACACCGTGACGCACGCGATGGGCGAGACCCGCCTGCCCGCCCGGCCGGCCCGGGTCGTCGTCCTCGACACCCCGCACCTCGACGCGCTGGTCGCGCTCGGGACGGTCCCGGTCGGCGCGAGCGTGTCGAGCGCCGGCGCCGGCTTCCCGCCCTACCTCGCGGACCGGCTCGCCGGCACCGAGTCCACCGGGCTGGTCACCGAACCGGACCTGGAGGCGGTCGTCCGGCTGCATCCCGACCTGATCATCGGGTCGGCGGTCCGGCACCGCCCGCTCTACGAGCAGCTGTCCCGGATCGCCCCGACGGTGTTCTCCGTCGGCAGCGGCACCGACTGGGAGGAACAGGCCCGGGTGACGGCCGACGCCGTCGACGCCCGGCCCCGGATGGAGGAGCTGCTGTCGGGCTGGCGCGAGCGCGCGGTCGCGGTCGGACGCGAGGTCGGCGCCCCCGGCCGGACGGCCTCGATCGTGCGGTTCCGCCCGGAGTCGTTCCGGCTCTACGGCCCCCGCAGCTTCTCCGGCTCGGTGCTCACCGCGATGGGCTTCGACCTCGGCGACCGTCCGTGGAACGAGTACTCGATGATCGAGAGTGCCCCCGAGCTGGCCGGGAGCATCGACGGCGACGTCGTGTTCTTCACCGACCGGGCGCAGGACCCGTCGTCGGGTTCCCGCGCCGCGGTCGCACGTCTGTGGGGCCCGCTGCCCGCGGTGCGCGCGGGCGCGGTGCACGAGGTCGACGACGAGACGTGGATGGTCGGGATCGGCGTGCTGGGCGCCGAGCGCGTCATCGACGAGGTCCGAGAGCGGGCCGCCGCGGGCTGAGGCCCGTGTCGCCGTCGGGCGCGGTGAGCCGGGCGGCGATCTCCGCGGCCGGGACCGGGGAGCCCAGGTGCCAGCCCTGCCCGATGTCACAGCCCAGCTGGAGCAGCCGCCGGGCCTGGCCCTCGGTCTCCACCGACTCCGCGACGACGGAGAGTCCCAGGGTGTGCGCCAGCTCGATCATCGCCGAGAGGATGACCGGACTGTCGACGTCGTGCGGGGGGCCGCCCTCGTCGGCCGGGCAGGGGCCGCCCTGCCCGGTGACGAACGAGCCGGCCAGCTTGAGCACGTCCACCGGCAGCCGGTGCAGGTAGACCAGGTTCGAGTAGCCGGTGCCGAAGTCGTCGATGGCGATCCGCACCCCGCGCTGCGAGAGCTCCTCCAGCGCCTGCACCGGACGCCCGGCGGCGGACATGAGGTCGCTCTCGGTCAGCTCCAGCTGCAGCGACGACGCCGGCCACCCGGTCCGCTCCAGCACGTCGGCGATGCGGGTGACGGCGTCGGGCCTGCGCAGCTGCTGGCCCGCCACGTTCACGCTGAGCACGAGCCCGGCGTCGGCGCCCGCGTCCACCCAGGACCGGGCGTCGGTGCAGGCCCGCTCCAGCAGGTGCAGCCCGAGCGGCACGATCAGGCCGGTCTGCTCGGCCAGCGGGATGAACACGTCCGGGCCGAGCCGCTCGCCGTCGGCGGTCCGCCACCGGGCCAGCGCCTCCACCCCGACGACCGAGCCGTCGTGCAGCGACACCAGCGGCTGGTACGCCAGGTGGAACTCACCGCGGTCCAGCGCGCCCGGCATCCGCCCGGCCAGCTCGAACAGGTGCACGTCGTTGGCGTGACGGGCCGGGTCGAACACCGCGATCCGGTCCCGGCCGTCGCGCTTGGCCCAGTACATCGTGGTGTCCGCGGCCTGCATCAGCTCCGCCGCTCCCTCGGCGCCGACGGCGCCGGAGTCCACCGCGAACGGCCGGGCGACGATCCCGATGCTGACCGAGACGACGACCTCCCGGCCACGCACGTGCACCGGCCGCCGGACGACCGCCAGCGCCTGGTCGGCGACCGCGGTCAGCTGCTCGACGCCGGTGCACCGCTCCACGAGCACCACGAACTCGTCGCCGCCCATCCGGGCGACGGTGTGCCCGGCCGGGCGGAGCTCGGCGTCGAGGCGGTGCGCGACGGTGCGCAGGAGCTGGTCGCCCGCGTCGTGGCCGAGGGTGTCGTTGACGGCTTTGAACCCGTCGAGGTCGAGGTAGCAGACCCCCACCGGGGCGGGGGAGCCGTACGGGCCGGCGAGTGCGGTCTCGAGCCGGGTGAAGAACAGCGAGCGGTTCGGCAGCCCGGTAAGCGGGTCGTGCTCGGCCTGGTGACGCAGCCGCGACTGCAGGCGGCGCCGCTCGGTGACGTCGGAGACCATCGCGACGAGGTAGCGCGGCTCGCCGTCGGGGGAGCGGACCAGCGAGACGGTCAGCTCGGTCCACACCTGGTCGCCGTCGGCCCGGAAGTAGGACTTCTCCATCCGGACGTGTCCGACCCGCCCGGCGAGCATGGCCTCGATCTGCGGCCACATCTCCGGGGTGTCCTCGGGGTGGATGAACTCGAACACCGAGCGGCCCACGAGATCGCCCGGCCGGTAGCCCAGCATCGCGGTCAGCGTGCGGTTGGCCTCCAGGATGCGGCCCTCGGTGTCGGCGACGCTGATGCCGAGCACGGAGCTCTCGAAGACGACTCCGTAGCGCGCCTCGGAGCGCCAGCGGGCGTCCTCGGCGGCCGCGCGCGCGGCGAACGCGGCGGAGCTGATCCGCTCCTGCTCCAGCCGGGTGCGGTCGCGCAGCGTCCGGGCGTAGCCCGTCGACAGCGCCCCGACCGCCGTGGTCCAGCGGCGGAACCGTTCCGGGGCGACGGTGTGCCCGGCGAAGTGCGCGGACAGCACGTCGATGGAGCAGCGCAGTGCGGCCGGGTCGGTGAGGTGCGCGGCGACCAGCTCGGCCCCGACCTCCTCGGCGATCGCCTCCTCCGCCCGCCCCTCGACGACGGCGGTGAACCACCAGGCCGCACCGGACAGCACCGCGTACAGGTCGGCGCGGGCGGCCGAGACGTAGCCGCGGGCCTCGATGGCGCCGACCCAGGCGTCGGCCAGCGCCGACGGCCCCGGCCCCTGCCCACCGGGCAGCACGGGGACGGGCTTGGCCACGACGGCTCTCCCTCCGATGATCAGATCCCGGGCCGCCCGGCGTGACGGGCGACGGCGGCGAGCCCGGGGTAACGCTGCGCCTCAGGGCCCACGGGGGACTCCGGACGCCAGAGCGGGATCCGCACGACGCCGGGCTCGACCAGCTCCAGGTCGCCCAACAGCGCCGCGACCTCCTCGGTGTCGCGCATCCGCATCCGGTTCGGGGACCTGTCCCTGTTGTAGAGGTTCTGGGCCCGGCTCGCACCGGAGAGGCCACCCTCGTCACTCGCGTGGCTGACGACCACGTGGCTGCCGGGTGCGGTCGCGGCGACGTAGGCGGCGATGATCCCGGCCGGGTCCGCCTCGTCCGGGACGAAGTGCAGCACCGAGACGAGCAGCACCGCCACCGGCCGGGACAGGTCGAGGTGGCTGCGGGTCAGCGGGTCGTCCAGGATCCGGCGCGGGTCGGTCAGGTCGGCGGCGAGGACGGCCGTCGACGGGTCGCCGTCGAGCAGCGCACGGCTGTGGGCGACGGCGATCGGGTCGTTGTCGACGTAGAGCACCCGGGCGTCGTCGCAGGCGGTCGCCGCGACCTCGTGCACGTTGCCGACGGTCGGGATGCCCGATCCGAGGTCGAGGAACTGGCGGATCCCGTGCGCGCAGAGCTGGTGCACGGCCCGGCGCAGGAACGCCCGGTTGGCCTGCGCGACCGCCGCCATCTCGGGCAGCGCGTCGAGCACCCGGTCGGCGAAGGCGCGGTCGGCCTCGAAGTTGTGCGACCCGCCCAGGTAGTAGTCGTAGACCCGGGCGACGCTCGGGCTGGTCATGTCCACCTCGTCGGGCGCCCATGCCGGTCGGTCCACGCGTGCTCCCCGTAGCTCGTCTCGATCGGTGCCGAGGGCGACGTGCCGCCGCCGGTGATCGACCTTACTGGCGCTGGGCCCGGATCGGCCCCGTCCGGGTGACCCTCTGCGGTCAGCCGGTTGCGATCGGTGCGACGACGGCGCCGGTGAGCGCCACCAGGTCCGCCGGGGCGAGCTCGATCTCCAGGCCGCGCCTGCCCCCGGAGCAGAACACCGTCGGGTGCTCCTGCGCCGAGGCGTCCAGGACGGTCGGCAGCCGCTTGCGCTGGCCCAGCGGGGAGATGCCCCCGGCGACGTAGCCGGTGGTCCGCTCGGCGTCGGCGACGTCGGCCATGACCGCCTTCTTCCCGCCCGCGGCGGCGGCCAGCGCCTTGAGGTCCAGCTGGGCCGACACCGGCACGATCCCGACCGTCATGGTCCCGTCGACGAGCGCGACGAGGGTCTTGAACACCCGGCGCGGGTCCTGCCCCATGACGGCGGCGGCCTCCTCGCCGTAGCCGGCGCCGTCGTGGTGGGTGTAGGTGTGCAGCTCGTGCGCCACCCCACGCCTGCTCAGCAGTGCCGTCGCCGGGGTGCCCCTGCCCGCCATCGTCCTCGTCCTCCCGTCCCCGTCCCGGGTCCGACCCGGGGGTGACGGGGAACCTACGGGAATGCCGTCCGGCGCGGCACCGTTGTTCCGGCCGTGACGACAACAGTGATGGAGAGGCCCGGGGCCGCGCCGCCGGACGGCCGCGAGCGGCCGGGGCGCGTACCCTCCGACGCGTCCGCCGTGCCGGTGACCCGCACCGGCGCGCGACTCGTGTCACTGGAGAGGGAACCCTTGTCAGTACAGCCGGATCAGCCGGACCAGCCGGAGACGGGCGCGGCGGGGACCGATCCCGCGGAGCTCGCCGCCCTGGTCGGTGTGGCCGACGCCGACGGCAACCGTGCGCCCGAGGACGAGAGCGTCTCCGATCGCACGGCCCGCTTCGAGCGCGACGCGATGCCGCTGCTCGACCAGCTCTACGGCGCGGCGCTGCGCATGACCCGGAACCCGGCCGACGCCGAGGACCTGGTGCAGGAGACCTTCCTGAAGGCGTACTCGGCGTTCGGGTCGTTCCGGCGCGGGACCAACCTCAAGGCGTGGCTGTACCGGATCCTGACCAACACCTACATCAACGGGTACCGCAAGCGGCAGCGCCAGCCCCTGCAGTCGCCGACCGACGAGATAACCGACTACCAGCTGGCCCAGGCCGGTGAGCACAGCTCGACCGGTCTGCGCTCGGCCGAGGTGGAGGCCCTCGACGCGCTGCCCGACAGCGACGTCAAGGAGGCCCTGCAGGGCCTGCCGGAGGACTTCCGCATGGCGGTCTACCTCGCCGACGTCGAGGGGTTCGCCTACAAGGAGATCGCCGAGATCATGGGCACCCCGATCGGCACCGTGATGTCGCGGCTGCACCGCGGCCGGCGCCAGCTGCGCGACATGCTGACCGACGTCGCCCGCGAGCGCGGATTCGTCCGCGACGGGGCCGCCGGCGCGACCGGGGACCGGGAGGTGACGGCATCGTGAGCGCCGCCGAGGGCTCGGGCGCACCGCTCGAGCGCAACCCCATGATCCAGGACCCGCCCGCGAACACCGGGTGCACCGAGGTGCTGGCGGAGGTGTGGCTGTTCCTCGACCACGAGTGCGACCAGGAGCGGCGACGCCTGCTCCAGCAGCACCTCGACGAGTGCGCGCCCTGCCTGGCCGAGTACGGCATCGACGAGAAGCTGAAGGCGCTGCTGGCCCGTAAGTGCGGCGGCGAGGCGGCCCCGGCGGCGCTCAAGGACCGGCTGCGGTCGCAGATCCGCTCCGCGGTGCTCGAGCAGGCCCAGGTGACCGTGGAGAGCGGCCCGGACGGCACCAGCGTCTCGGTGTCGCACCAGCGCACCGAGTACCGCCGCTCCGGCGGCTGACCGGCACCGCCGCTCCGGCGACGCACGCGAGAGGGCGGGCACCCCACCGGGGTGCCCGCCCTCTCGCGTCGGTGTCGCCGAACTCAGCAGTTCGGCTTCTTGCCGTGGTTGGCGCCCTTCTTGGCGCGGTCACGGCGCTTGCGTGCACGCTTGGACATCTCGACCCTCCTTCCCGTCCGGGTCACGGTTCCGCGGCGTTGCCGCGGGAGCTTCGTACGCGCGATTCTCGCATGTGGTGGGATGGGCGATCGTGACCACGCTGAGCGAGCTGCTCGCCGAGCACACGACGATGGACGGCGAGACCGCCGATCACCTCCAGCGCGTGGTCGGTGAGTGGCAGTTGTTGGCCGACATGTCCTTCGCCGACTTCCTGCTGTGGGTGCCGCTGGACGACCTCCACGCGGGGACCGGCGGTGCCTCCCGGGCGGCGACCGCGCAGTTCCTGTGCGTCGCCCAGGCCCGGCCGACCACCGCACCGACCGCCCACCCGGACGACGTCGTCGGCCGCCGGGCGGTGCCGGTGGAGGTCGGCCAGCTGCGCCGGGCGGTGCTGGAGGGCCGGATCTGCCGCGACGACGACCCGCGCTGGCACCTGGAGGTGCCGGTGCGCCGGGAGACCATCCCGGTGCGCTTCAGGGGTCGCACGGTGGCGGTGCTGTCCCGGGACACCAACCTGTCCACCCCGCGCGTCCCGAGCCCGCTGGAGATCGCCTACCTCGGCAGCGCCTCGGACCTGTGCCAGATGATCGTCGACGGGACGTTCCCGCCGCAGTCCGGTCCGCCCGGCTCGGCCGAGGGCAGCCCGCGCGCCGGGGACGGTCTGGTCCGCCTCGACGTGCACGGCAACGTGGCCTACGCCAGCCCGAACGCGCTGTCGGCGTACCACCGCATGGGCCACGCCAGCGACGTCGCCGGGGCCGACCTCGCGACGGTCACCAAGGCGCTCGTGCTGGACCCGTTCGACGCGAAGGACGTCGCCGGCCGGATCAACGAGGCCCTCGACGGCGCCCCGTCCACCCGGATGGAGATCAAGGGCCGCCGGGCGACGATGCTGGTGCGGGCGCTGCCACTGCGCCCCCGCGGCGACGCGGCGGGCGCACTGGTGCTGGTCCGCGACGTGACCGACCTCCGTCGCCGGGACGCGGCGCTGATGAGCAAGGACGCCACCATCCGGGAGATCCACCACCGGGTGAAGAACAACCTGCAGACGGTCGCGGCGCTGCTGCGGATGCAGGCCCGGCGCAGCGAGAACCCGGAGGCGGGCCGGGCGCTGGAGGAGTCGGTCCGCCGGGTCACCTCGATCGCGCTGGTGCACGAGGCGCTGGCCTACTCCGTCGCCGAGGTCGTCGAGCTCGACGAGCTGCTGCCGAAGGTGCTGCCGGCCATCCGCGACGGCGCGACGACCGAGTCCCGTGCCCGGGTACGCGTCGACTCCGGGTTCGGGGCGCTGCCCGCGGCGAAGGCCACCCCGCTGGTGCTGGTCCTGGCCGAGCTGACCCACAACGCGCTGGCGCACGCCTACGACCCCGGCACGGCGGGGGAGGTGGTCGTCAGCCCGGTGCGCTCGGCGAGCCGGCTGGAGGTGGCGGTGGCCGACGACGGCCACGGCATGCCGGTCGACTTCGACTTCGAGCGGTCCAAGGGGCTGGGCCTGCAGATCGTGCGGACCCTGCTGACCTCCGAGCTGGAGGCGACAATCGAGGTGCGGGCCCGGGAGGGCGGCGGCACGGTGGCCGTGGTCCGGGTACCGCTCGGCGGCTCCTGAGCGCCGCGGTGGGAGGGGCGGCGGGGCAACGGTTCCACCGCCCGCCGTCCCCGGGCGGTCGCTGCGGTGCGGCGGGTGACCGATCCCGGTCACTCCCGGTGACCCGGGGCGTGGACGGGGGCCCGGAAGGCACCGGATACGCTCGTGCCGTGACCGTTGATCCCGGTGCCGTGGTCGCGCCGGCACCGTGGTCGACCCTCACAGCGGGGTGGCAGATCACCCCGAACGCACCTCGGGCCCGTGGCCGGTGGCGTCCGGCTACGGGCCCGAGGTCGGGGAGCTTCTTCTTCTACTGTTCGGAGCCGCTGTCCGGGACAGCTTTTCCTGCCGCATTCCGGGCGAATGCCCGGGCGGGGCTGCCTACGCGGTGCGGGCGCGCGGACGGGTGCTGCGCCGCTTCAGGGCGCGCCGCTCGTCCTCGCTCATGCCGCCCCAGACACCCGCGTCCTGGCCGGACTCGAGAGCCCACTGCAGGCACGACTCGGTGACCGGGCAACGCCGACACACGCTCTTGGCCTCCGCGATCTGCATCAGGGCAGGGCCGCTGGTGCCGACCGGGAAGAACAGCTCCGGGTCCTCGTCGCGGCAGATCGCGTCGTGACGCCAGTCCATGATCACTTTCTCCTCTGGTGCGCGATCGGGGTCGCGCCGATCGTCTGTGCGCTGGGTGTTACGTGCATGTTTCGCAGCTTGTGAATGCTTTCACGAGCCACCGCGGTCCTCAATGGGAAACTGCTCGCGGGATGCGTGAGCGCCCTCATAGGGAACGCACGCAGACAGACCGGTGCCCGGGACTTCGAGCCGCCCTGGGCCGGTTCCACGATCCAGTGTCCCTGTCCCACCCGGAATCGGCCACCCGAAAACGATGTCGACCCGGACACCCTCTGAGTGAGGGGACCGGCCCGGTGGGACGGAACCTCCACGAGCGGCGTTGCTCGTGGCCTCGCTTGCGTAGGGACCACCTTGGATCACGGGTTTGGCCTGGTGTAAGCCCCAACGGGACCGACGGTCCGCTCACATCGGTGAATGGCGCGGTTGCTCACTCCGGCGTGTGAGAGCGTCCGCACGATGCGCGACGAACCGTCCGTCTCACACGACGACCCGTAACGCTCCGGGCACGCTGAGGAATTCCACGTCGGTGCGCATTCCGAGGTGGTCGCCGTCGAGCTGGAGGGCGAGAGGCTGTTCGGACGTGATCCGCACCCGGCCGACGGCGTCGTGCCGCACGATGTGCCGCCCGTGGGGGTCGCCGTCGGCGGCCAGGATCTGACGCAGGGTCGAGGCGATCGTGCGCGGGCTCAGCCCGGTGAGCGCGAACAGCCCCAGTCCGCTGCCGAACGACGAGCGGGGGTTGGTCCGCACCGCGCGGCCGGACAGGAAGGTCCACGGGTCGGTGTTGGAGACGAACGCGAGCCGCACCCCGGTCAGCGGCGCCGCGTCGGGGAGTTCCACCGTCATCGACGGCGGACGGCGCAGCTGCGCGAGGTACTGCGCGATCGCGGTCAGCGCGTAGCGGCCGGGGCTGGCCTCGTGTCCCTGCGCGCGGGCGCGCTCGACCGCGGCCACCACCTCGGCGTCCCAGCCGATGCCGGCGTTGAAGGTGAACCAGCGGTCGTCGGCCCAGCCGAGGCCGACCAGCCGTCGCCGCCGCCGGGCCAGCGCGGTGAGCACGTGCCCGGTCGCCTCGACCGGGTCGCGCGGCATGTCCAGGGCGCGGGCGAACACGTTCGCCGAGCCGCCGGGGACCACCGCGAGCATCGCGGTGGCGTCCGGGTCCGGCCGCGGGGCGCCGCTGCCCGAGCCGGTCTGCGCGGCCAGCAGCCCGTTGACGACCTCGTTGACCGTCCCGTCGCCCCCGAGCGCGACGACGAGCTCGACGCCGTCCGCCACGGCCGCCGCGGTCGCCTCCGCCGCGTGGCCCCGGTAGCGGGTCTGCAGGACGTCGAGCTTCAGCTCGCTGGCCAGGGCCTTGGTCAGCACGTCCCGGCCGGCGGCGGTGGTGGACGTGGCCTGAGGGTTGACCACGAGCAGCGCGCGCACGGCCCGACTGTATCGACCGTGCACCGGCCGGTCCGTCGGCCGCCCGGCGGTGGCCGTCGCGGCGGGCGGCCTATCCTCGGCGGGTGGCCGATGACCGCGACGACCGCCCCGTGACCCGGGAGCGACCGCCGGAGAACGTACGGGTGGCGGGGGTGCTCGTCGCGGCCGAGGGTCTCGTCGGCGCCGTGCTCGCGGTCGTGCTCGGCGTACGCGCCCTGGAGGCCGGTGGCGCCCGCCTCTACTACGGACTCGCCGAGGCCGGGATCTTCGTGCTTCTGGCGGCCGCCGTGGCCGGTGTCGGCTACGGGCTGGTCCGCGGGGTGCACGGCTGCCGCACCCCGGCGATCGTCGTGCAGCTGCTGCTGTTCCCGGCCATCTACTACGCGCTGGGTCCCAGCCGTCAGCTGGTGTGGGGCATCGTCTGCGGGCTGTTCGTGCTGTTCACGTTCCTCATGCTGATCAGCGAGCAGTCCCGGCGCTGGTCGATGGGCGACGAGTACCCCGAGGACTAGCGGCCGGCCGCCCCGCCGGTCCGCCCGGCCAGCGCGACGAGCGGGTCGCCGGTGAGCCGGTAGGTGGTCCACCCCTCGTTCGGCACCGCGCCGACGGAGCGGTAGAAGCCGATGGCCGGGGTGTTCCAGTCCAGCACGTTCCACTCCAGGCGCTTCCAGCCGCGCCGGGCCACCTCGGCGGCCAGCTCCGCGAGCAGGGCCGCGCCGTGCCCCCCGCCGCGGGCGCCGGGGGTGACGTAGAGGTCCTCCAGGTGGATCCCGGCGACGCCCTCCCAGGTGGAGAAGGTCCGGAACCAGATGGCCGTGCCGACGACCGCGCCGTCGTCGTCGGTGGCCACGAGGGCCCCGGCCGACGGGTCCGGCCCGAACAGCGCGGCGTGCAGCCGGCCCTCGGTCAGCCCGCACTCGTGCGCGGCCTTCTCGTAGTCGGCCAGCTCGTGCACGAGCCGGACCATGACCGGCACGTCGTCGGGGGTGGCCGTACGGACGCTCACGGGTCCTCCGCGGGGGTGGGGCGCTGGTTGACGTGGTCGAGGCGGGGGACCCCGCGCTCGAACCCCAGCACGCTGACCCCGGCCGGGTCCATGCGGAAGTGCACACCGCCACTCGCGGGCAGCCCGATCCAGCGCGCCGTCAGCACCCGGGAGAAGTGGCCGTGCCCCACGAGCACGACGTCGCCGCCACCGAGCAGGGCGCGTGCGTCGGCGAGCACGGCGTCGGCGCGCGCGGCGACGTCGCCGGGGGTCTCGCCGCCGGGCCACGGCCCGTCCCAGATCGTCCAGCCCGGCAGGGACTCGCGGATCTGCGGCGTGGTCCGGCCCTCGTTGTCGCCGTAGTCCCACTCGACGAGCCGGTCGTCGACCGCGTCCACGCGCAGCCCGGCCAGCTCGGCGGTGTCCCTCGCGCGCGTGCGCGGAGAACAGAGCACCCGGGCGGGCGGGGCGTCGTGGCGGACCAGGGCCAGCGCGTCGCGCACCCGGCGGGCGGCGGCCCGGCCCTCGTCGGTCAGCGGGACGTCGGTGCGGCCGGTGTGCTTCCCGGTACGCGACCACTCGGTCTCGCCGTGGCGCAGCAGGAGGATCCGTCCGTCCGGATCGGCGTCGGTGCTCACGGGCGGCGACGCTAGTCGCGGACGCTGCGGGACGCTCGCGGTGATCACGTCACCCGGTCGGGTCGGATCCGCCCCCGACCGGGCGGTCCGCCGGGCGCGCCGTACCCGCAGGGTGGCCGGGTCGGCTGGGATCCGTGGCGGACCACGAGCCGAGGAGCGTCATGTCGTCGCAGTTCTCCCGCCGCCCCGCGCGGCGGCGCATCGCCGGGATCGCCGCCGCGGCCGGCCTCGCGGTCACCGCCGCGCTCACCGCGCCCGCCGCCGCGGGCACCGCGGTGGCCGCCCCGGCGGTGCAGGCCGGGGCGATCGGCCCGGGCGTGCAGATCGCCACCCCGGTCGCCGGCGGCGCCGAGCTGTGCACCGCCAACTTCCTCTACACCCCGGCCGCCGGGCAGGACGGGCACCGCGACGAGCCCGGCGGCCGCGGCGCCGAGCGCCAGGCCGCCCCGGCCGGGGCGCTCTACCTGGGCGCGGCCGCGCACTGCATGGCGGGCGAGGACGCCATGTCCTCGGTGGACGGCTGCCGCGAGCCGGTCATGCCGGAGGGCATCGAGGTCGGCATCCGCGGCCGCGACGGGAGGAACTACACCGGACGGGTCGCCTACAACTCCTGGGCCGTCATGCAGGACCGCGGTGAGACCGACCCGCAGCTGTGCCTCCACAACGACCTCTCGCTGATCCAGCTCGGCCCGGCGGCCGTCGCCGTCGCCGACCCGACGGTCCCCGGCTTCGGCGGCCCGACCGGACTCGACACCGACGGCACCGAGCAGGGGGAGGAGGTCTACAGCTTCCAGCCCAACCAGCTCGTGGCGACGCCGTACAAGCAGGGACTGAGCCTCGGGCAGCCGGAGGGGCCGCGCACGCACGTCGTCTCCACCACACCGCCGGGTGTGCCGGGCGACTCGGGCTCGGGCTACCTCGACGCGCGCGGCCGGGCGTTCGGGCTGCTGTCGAGCCTGATGCTGCCGACCGACACCAACGGTGTCACCGACATCGCCCGGGCGCTGGCCTACGCCGAGCGCTACGGCGAGGTCGGCGCCCTGGAGGTCGTGCCCGGCCGGGTCCCGTTCACGCCGGGTGTGCTGCCGCTGACCGAGCTGCCCAGCGGCCCGTCGCTGCCCGCGCTCCCGCTGCCCGACCTCACCCCGGCGCCGCTGCGCTGACCCGGCCCACGGCTCCCGTCGGTGTGCGGGTGGCCACTCCGGACCCGCCGGGTGACCGGTTCCCGGCGTCCAGCCGGTTAGACTCGGCGCCAGACCCGACAGCTCGTCCCGGCGCGGCGCCCCTATCCCGGCGCAGCGCGCGGGATGGCCGTCCGGCACCGTGAGCAGGTCGACGTCAACCCGCGACGCCCGGTGCAACGGCAGGCGTGTCCGTGCGCCGCTCTCGTACCGCACCACCCGTGGAGTCTTCCCATGACGCTCGCCCAGGACCCGACCACCCGTTCCGCCCCCGACCGGCACGAGGTGTTCGGCGCGCACGAGGGCGGCAAGCTCGCGACCGGCCTGACCGCGCCGCTGGCCGACGAGCGCGACCTGTCGATCGCCTACACCCCCGGCGTCGCGGACGTCTGCCGCGCCATCGCCGGCGACGCCTCGCTCGCCGCCCGCTACACCTGGGCGCACCGGCTGGTCGCCGTCGTCAGCGACGGCACCGCGGTGCTCGGCCTCGGCGACATCGGGCCGCGCGCGTCGCTGCCGGTGATGGAGGGCAAGTCGGCGCTGTTCAAGTCCTTCGCCGGACTCGACTCGATCCCGCTGGTCCTCGACACCACCGACGTCGACGAGATCGTGGAGACCCTGGTCCGGCTGCGCCCGACCTTCGGCGCGGTCAACCTCGAGGACGTCGCCGCGCCGCGCTGCTTCGAGCTGGAGCGCCGCCTGGTCGAGGCGCTCGACTGTCCGGTCATGCACGACGACCAGCACGGCACCGCCGTCGTGCTGCTCGCCGCCCTCGACGGCGCCTGCCGGGTGCAGGACCGCTCGCTGTCGGACCTGCGCATCGTGATCTCCGGGGCCGGTGCGGCCGGCATCGCCTGCGCCCGCATCCTCCTGACCGCGGGCGCCTCGGACGTCGTGCTGCTCGACTCGCGCGGGATCGTCGACGCCGGCCGCGGCGGGGAGAAGGCCGCGCTGGCCGCCGTCACCAACCCGCGCGGGGTCGTCGGCGGGATCGCCGAGGCCCTGGCCGGTGCGGACGTGTTCGTCGGGCTCTCCAGCGCCACCCTGCCCGAGGCGCTGCTGGCCACGATGGCCCCGGAGTGCATGGTCTTCGCGCTGTCCAACCCCGACCCCGAGGTGCACCCGGACGTCGCGGCCCGGCACGCCGCGATCGTCGCGACCGGACGCAGCGACTTCCCGAACCAGATCAACAACGTGCTGGCCTTCCCGGGGATCTTCCGCGGCGCCCTGGACGCGCACGCCCGCCGCATCACCGACGACATGAAGGTCGCGGCGGCCCGCGCCATCGCCGACGTGGTCGCCGACGAGCTGTCGCCGCAGAAGATCGTGCCCGGCCCGTTCGACCCGCGGGTGGCCCCGGCCGTCGCCGCGGCGGTGGCCCGCGCCGCGGGCGACGCCGGCGTGACCGCGCGCTGACGAGCAGCCGTAACCCCGGTTACGAAACGTGTGCGGTCGGGGTCTGCGCCGAACGGTGCGGCTCGCTGTGAGCGGTCGAACACACACGGCCGGATCGGTTGCCACCGTTCGCCGAGCACGTCACACCCTTCACCCTCCGGCGACTACCTGTCACCATCCGTGAGTGACGGGGGGAGTAGTGGTGTTGGGCCGAACGGTTCCATCACTCGCTGTATCGGGTGGCTCGATCGGTCTACCCGCCCGGATCGCCCGGCACGGTGGCTCGTTGTCCCCCACGGAGCTGCCGAACGGAACGGAGGCGGGCGTGTCGGAGCAGGAACCGCGGGCGGGACACCGTCCGGGTGCATCGGTCGGGGAGCCGGACGGTGGGCGCGTGGAGCAGGCACCGGGCGCCCGCCGCGACAGGGACCGGGACCCCGGTCTGGCCGGTGACCTCGCCCGGGCCTTCGCGGGACCCGGCGGCACCCCGGCGGGCCGCGCCCGGCCCGGTCCCGACGACGAGCCGCTCCTCGCCCCGGCGGAGGCTCTGGACCTCGCCGCCGCGCCGGACGCCGGGATCTCCGGCGCGGGCTTCGGGGAGCCGCCCTTCGGGAGCGCCCGCCGCCTGCCCGGTGCGCCGCGCCCGGCCGGCCCGGCCCCGTCGGTCGCCGACCCGGGACCCGGGCCGGGGATCACCGGGCCCGTGGGTGCCGACGGTGCCGACCACTCCGCGGTGCAGCTCCCGCCGTCGCCCGCGATGGTCTGCGACGCCGGGGGCGTCGTCGTCCACACCAACGCCGCGCTCCGCCGCCTCGCCGGCTCCGCCGACCCGACCGGCATGCGCCTCCCGCAGCTGCTCGTCGGCCCGGACTCCGACGCGCGCCTGGTCCGGGCCGACCGCCGCCTGGCCCGGGTCAAGGTCGTCCGCTGGAACCAGCCCGGCGACCGCACCGTCGTGCTGCTCACCGCGTTCCCCGACGCCGCGCCCGCGCCGTCGGACGAGGCCCCCGCGCTCGACCTCGAGCGCGCCACCCGCTCCGGCACCTGGACCTTCGACCTGCAGGCCGGGACGCTGACCCGCAGCGAGGGGCTCGTCGAGCTCTACCGCGCGCTCGGCGTCCGGCCCGACGGCCCGGACGGTCCCATCGAGGGCGAGCAGGTCGAGCGGGTCTGCCGGATGCTGCGTCGCGGCTCGGACGCCGCGCCCGAGCCCACCACCGCGCACAGCTCCGAGATCCGCCCCGAGGGCGGCGCGGTGCTGTCGTGCCGCACCCGGATCGACCGCACCCCCGGCGGCGCTCCGCTGCGCCTGATCGGGACCGTGCAGGACGTGTCCGACCGGCGCCGGGCCGAGTCCCGCGCGCAGCGCTCCGGGCAGCGGTTCGCCGACCTCGTCGCCACCATCACGACCGGCGTCGCGATGCTCGACGGCCGCGGCCGGATCGTCGACGCCAATCCTGCGCTGTGCCGGCTGCTCGACGCCGACCTGGAGACCCTGCGCGGGGTCCCGGCGCGCAGCCTGTCCGCCGAGCCGCAGTCCGACCGGCGTGGGGGGCTGCCGGACTGGCTGCGGGACCCGTCGCACCCCGAGCCGACCTACCGGATCGAGTCGCTGCCGCTGCTGCGCGCCGACGGCACCCGGGTCGACTGCGAGGTCGTGGTCAACGCCGCCCCCTCCGACGACGGCCGCCCGTTCTGGCTGCTCGTCGTCACCGACGTGGGGGAGCGCCGCCGCGCCGCCGACGTGCTGCGGGAGGCCGACACCGTCGACCCGCTGACCCGGCTGCCCAACCGGGCCGGGCTGCTGGAGCTCGCCGACCGGCTGCTGGCCGGGCCGGACGCCGGCCGGGTGGCCGTCGTCTGCGGCGACGTCGACGACTTCGCCCGCGTCAACACCGGTCTCGGCCACGACGCGGGCGACACCCTGCTCGTCGAGCTGGCCGGGCGGCTGCAGCGCGAGCTGCCCCACCACTGCACGGCCGGGCGCCTGTCGGCCGACGAGTTCGCGGTGGTCTGCGCCGACGTCGACGAGGTCGGCGGACCGCAGGCGCTCGCCGCCGTCGTCGCCGGGCTGCTGCGCGGCGACGTCACCGTGGCCGGCAGGCCGATCACGCTGACCGCCTCGGTCGGCGTCGCCGGGCGGGACGCCGCCGTGGCCGGCCCGCAGGCCGACGCCCGCGGCCCCCGCGGCGACGACCTGCTGCGCTCGGCCGAGGTCGCGGTGCGCGAGGCCAAGCAGCGCGGACGCGGCACGGTCGCCGTCGCCGACCGGGGCGCCGTCGCCCCGGCGCGCCGCCAGCTGGAGCTGGAGGCCGAGCTGCGCGCCGCGATCGAGAGCGACGCGCTGCGCCTGGAGTACCAGCCGGTCGTCGCGCCGGACGGCACCGTGCTGTCCGCCGAGGCGCTGCTGCGCTGGTCGCACCCGGTGCACGGCGAGGTCTCGCCCGGCGAGTTCCTGCCGGTCGCCCAGCGCGGCGGCCTGCAGCGCGACCTCGACCTGTGGGTGCTGCGCACCGCCGCCACCGAGGCGGCGACCTGGCCCCGTGCCGGGCAGGCCGTCGCCGTCGCGGTGAACCTGGCCGGGCTGCTGCCGGCCGACCCGTCGTTCCTGGCCGACGTCACCGCCGTCGTCGAGGGCGCCGGGCTGCCGTGGAACCAGCTGGTGCTCGAGCTCGTCGAGACCAGCCTGGTCGCGCTGCCGCGCCCCGCGCTGGACGCGATGAGCGAGCTCGTGCAGCGCGGCGTCCGCTTCGCCGTCGACGACTTCGGCACCGGCTACTCGTCGCTGGCCCGGCTCAAGGAGCTCCCGGCGCAGACGGTCAAGGTCGACCGCGCCTTCGTCACCGGCGTCGGCACCGACCCGGCCGACTTCGCGCTGGCCCGCGCCGTCGTCGAGGTCGCGCGCGCGATGGGCCGCAAGACCGTCGCCGAGGGCGTCGAGACCGCCGAGCAGTTCCACGTCCTGCGCGGCCTCGGGGTCGACGCGTTCCAGGGCTGGCTGTTCGCCCGCTCGCTGCGCCCCGACGACCTGCACCGGGTGCTGCGCGGCGGCGGTCTGCCCACCCCGGCGACGAGCGCGACCCCGGCCGACGGGACCCCGGGCGTCTGGTGAGCCGGTCGCGCCCGCCCACCGCGGGCGCGACCGCCGTCGTCACCGCACGAACGCGCTCTGCCCCGTGATCGCCTTCCCGACGATCAGCGTGTTCATCTCCCGGGTGCCCTCGAAGGAGAACATCGCCTCGGCGTCGGCGAAGTACTTCGCGATCCGGTTCTCCAGCACCACCCCGTTGCCGCCCACGAGCTGACGCCCGAGCGCGACGGTCTCGCGCATCCGGGTCGCGCAGAACTCCTTCACCAGCGACGAGTGCGCGTCCGAGCCCCGGCCCTCGTCGAGCAGCTGGGCGTTGCGGACCGCCATCCCCAGCGAGGCGCTCACGTTGCCGAGCATCCGCACCAGCAGGTCCTGCATCAGCTGGAACCCGCCGATCGGGCGGCCGAACTGCTCCCGCTGGGCGGCGTAGGACAGCGCCAGCTCGTAGGCGGCCATCTGCACCCCGACCGCACCCCAGGCGGCGTTGGCCCGGGTGCGCTGCAGGACCAGGCCGGCGTCGCGGAAGGTGCCCGAGCCGCCGGAGAGCCGGTGCGACTCCGGCACCCGGACCCGGTCGAGCAGGATGTCGGCGTTCTGCACGATCCGCAGCGACTGCTTGCCCTCGATCTTCGTGATCGTCATGCCCTCCGACGGTGACGGCACGACGAACCCGCGGACCGCGCCGCCGGCGTCCGGGTCGGTGTCGCGGGCCCACACGATGATCAGGTCGGCGAAGGGTGGCGTTGCCGATCCAGCGCTTCTCGCCGTCGAGGACCCACTCGTCGCCGTCGCGGGTGGCGGTGGTCTCCATGCCACCGGCCACGTCGGACCCGCCGTGCGGCTCGGTCAGCCCGAACGCACCGATCGAGTCCATCCGGGACATCGCGGGCAGCCAGCGCTCGCGCTGCTCGGGCGTGCCGCCGGCGTGGATCGAGCCCATCGCGAGGCCTGTGTGGACGCCGTAGAAGCTGTTGACCGACGGGTCCACCCGGGAGATCTCCGCGTGCAGGAACCCCAGGAACAGCCGCGACGCCGGCGGGTCGGCGTAGCCGGCCCCCGCGAGGTCGAGGCCCGCGAAGCCCTTCTCGAGCTGCATCGGGAACTCGGCGCGGTCCCAGGCGTCGAGCACGACGGGGGCGACCTCGGCACGCAGGAACTCCCGCACCCGGCGCAGGTCGGCGCGCTCGGCGTCGGTGAGCAGGTCGGCGTAGTGGAACCAGTCCGCGACGTGCGGGTGGTCCGGGTCGAGGTCCAGTTCGGGCTTCGGCAGGCGCGTGGGCTCCTTCGGCATGGCCCCACTGTTGCGCCGCGGCGCACCCGCCGCACGGCAGAGCGGGCCCGCGGCAGTGGTCAGGGTCATGCCCGCGGCGTCGGTGCCGAACCGGACCGCAGGTCACGCGTGAGGGGGTCCCGTGACCTGCGGCCGACCGCTCGCCCGTCGCGCACGACCGGGTTAGTGTGCTGCGACCAAGCGGGGAGCAGGGGTCCCGCGCGACGGCAGGGGGAACCGCCGATGATCGAGTTCCGGGGCGTCACGAAGCGCTTCCCGGACGGGACGGTCGCGGTCGACGAGCTCGACCTCGTCGCCGAGCAGGGGCGGATCACGGTCTTCGTGGGACCGTCCGGCTGCGGCAAGACGACCTCCCTCCGCATGATCAACAGGATGATCGAGCCGACCGGCGGCGAGCTGCACGTCGACGGCCGGGACGTCCTGGCCGCCGACCCGGCGGAGCTGCGCCGCGGCATCGGCTACGTCATCCAGCAGGCCGGGCTGTTCCCGCACCGCACGATCGTCGACAACATCGCGACCGTGCCGATGCTCGTCGGGAGCAGCAAGAAGGCCGCGCGGGACCGGGCGATGGAGCTGATGGAGATCGTCGGCCTCGACACCTCGATGGCCAGGCGCTACCCGGCGCAGCTGTCCGGCGGCCAGCAGCAGCGGGTCGGCGTCGCCCGTGCGCTCGCCGCGGACCCGCCGGTGCTGCTGATGGACGAGCCGTTCTCCGCGGTGGACCCGATCGTGCGGGAGAGCCTGCAGGACGAGCTGCTGCGGCTGCAGTCCGAGCTGGGCAAGACGATCGTGTTCGTCACCCACGACATCGACGAGGCGATCAAGCTCGGCGACCGGGTCGCGGTGTTCCGGGTCGGCGGGAAGCTGGCCCAGTACGACGAGCCGGGCGTGCTGCTGTCCCGCCCGGTCGACGACTTCGTGGACTCCTTCGTCGGGCGCGACCGCGGCTACCGCGGCCTCGGCTTCCTGAGCTCCGACGACATCCCGCTCGGCCCGCTGCCGGTGCTCTCGGTCGGCGACCCCCTGCCCGACGACGGCTGGTCGCTCGTCGTCGACGGCACCGGCCGGCCGCTGGGCTGGGTCGCCGCCGGCGACGGCCCGATCGGCGAGGACGACGTCGTCCCCGGCGGCTCGCTCTACACCGTCGGCTCCGGCTCGCTGCGCGGCGCGCTCGACGCGGCGCTGTCGTCGCCGTCCGGGCAGGGCGTCGCCGTCGACGCCGACGGCCGGGTCGCCGGGGCGGTCACCGCGGACGCCGTGCTGGCCGCCCTGCCCGCCGCCCGCGACGCCGCGTGAGGCCGCCGTCGTGACCTGGGTGCTCGGCAACCTCGACCCGGTGCTGCGCGCGCTGCGCCAGCACGTCGTCTACGCGCTCGTCCCGGTGCTGCTCGGGCTGGTGCTGGCGATCCCGCTGGGGCGGCTCGCCAACCTGAACCCGACCGTCCGCGCGGTCCTGACCAACGCCGCCGGGCTGCTCTACACGGTGCCGTCGCTCGCACTGTTCGTGTTCATGCCGGCCGTCCTCGGCACCCAGATCCTCGACCCGGTCAACGTCGTGGTCGCGCTGACGATCTACACCGTCGCGCTGCTCGTCCGCACCGTGTCCGACGCGCTGACCGCGGTCCCCGGCAACGTCGTCGACGCCGCGAACGCCATGGGCTACACGCCGCTGCGCCGCTTCGTCGGCGTCGAGCTGCCGCTCGCCGTCCCGGTGATCGTGGCCGGGCTGCGGGTGGCCGCGGTGTCCACGATCAGCCTGGTCACCGTCGGCGCCGTGATCGGCTTCGGCGGGCTCGGCCTGCTGTTCACCGAGGGCTTCAACCGCAGCAACGACGCCCAGATCGTCACCGGCATCGTGCTCGTCCTGCTGCTGGCGCTGGTCGTCGACTCCGCGCTGCTGCTCGCGGGGCGGCTGCTCACCCCGTGGCAGCGGGCCCGGACCCGGAAGGCGGGCGCGACCACGTGAACCTCTTCGGATGGCTGTTCACGCCCGAGAACTGGACCATGACCGGCGGCATCCTGGCGCGGCTCGCCGAGCACCTCGGCTACACCGCGCTGACCCTGCTGGTCTCGGTCGTCGTCGCGGTCCCGCTCGGCGCCTGGATCGGGCACACCGGCCGCGGCGGGTTCCTCGTCGTCGGGCTCGCGAACGGGCTGCGCGCGCTGCCCACGCTCGGGCTGCTCGTGCTGCTCGCGACGTTCCTGGGGCTGTCGCTGCTCGGCCCGCTCATCACACTGATCGTGCTGGCCGTCCCCGCCGTGCTCGCCGGCACCTACGCCGGGATCCGCAACGTCGACCCGGCCGTCGTCGACGCGGCCAGGGGGATGGGCATGCGCGGCCCCGAGGTGCTGTGGAAGGTCGAGCTGCCCAACGCCCTGCCGCTCATCATCGGCGGGCTGCGCAGCGCGACCCTGCAGGTCATCGCGACGGCGACGATCGCCGCCTACGTCTCCCTCGGCGGCCTCGGCCGGTTCATCATCGACGGCCTCGGCCAGCGCGACTTCTCAGTGATGATCGGCGGCTCGATCCTGGTGGCGCTGCTCGCGATCATCGCCGACCTGCTGCTCGGCGGGCTGCAGAAGCTGATCGTCTCGCCCGGCCTGCAGGCCACCGGCCGGACCGCCGCCCCGCGCCGGTTGCGCGCGGTCCCCACCCGACCCGAACCGGTCCGCGAAGCGGCCTGACCCTCCCCGAGAGGACCCACCATGAGACGCACCCGACTGCTCGCCGCCGTCGCGGCGACCGTCACCGCCGCGTTCGCGCTCTCCGCCTGCGGCGGCGGCTCCGACCCGCTCGCCGGCGGCGGGCAGCCCGCCGACACCGACCAGAACACGGTCGTCGTCGGTGCCGCGAACTTCACCGAGAGCCAGATCCTCGCGTCGGTGTTCGCCCAGGCGCTGCAGGCCAAGGGCGTCACCGTCGAGACCCGCCCGCCGATCGGGTCCCGCGAGGCCTACATCCCGGCGCTCAAGGACGGCTCGATCGACCTCATCCCCGAGTACTCCGGCACCCTGCTGCAGTACCTGGACAAGGCGGCGACCCAGACCGAGCCGGACCAGGTCTACACCGCCCTGCAGTCGACGCTCGGCACCGCCGACCCGAACCTCATCGTGCTCGACAAGGCCGAGGCCGAGAACAAGGACGCCGTCGTCGTCACGAAGGAGACCGCGGCGCAGCTGTCGGCCCCGACCATCGACGCGCTCGCCGCCCGCTGCGGCGAGCTCGTCTTCGGCGGGCCGCCGGAGTTCCAGACCCGCCCGGACGGCATCCCCGGCATCGAGAAGACCTACAACTGCACGTTCAAGAGCTACCGTTCGCTCGACGCCGGCGGCACTCTGACGGTCACGGCGCTCAAGAACGGTGACGTCCAGGCCGCCGACCTGTTCACCACCGACCCGGCGATCCCGGCGAACGAATTCGTGGTCCTTGACGATCCAAAGAGCAATTTTGCTGCGCAGAATGTTGTTCCGTTGATCAATAAGGCGAAGGCGACTCCGCAGGTAGTTGATGCACTTAATGCCGTGACGGCAAAACTGACAACGCAGGAGTTACTTGGGATGGGGGAGGCGGCGGGAGCGTCTGACAAGCCGTCAGTGGAAACTATTGCCCGGGACTGGCTCAAGCGGCAGGGACTCGTCTGACCGAGCCTCTCACTACGGAAGTCCCCGTACGGAGCTGGTGTTCCCTCGTTCGGGAACGTTGTAGTTGTAACCGCATCGACAGCGGCCTGGAAGGCTGCCACACGAGGTAGGTGATGTGATGTCAGCCTGAGATGTTCGTCCGCGAGGCCGACCGGGATGAGGCTCGACGCCTGGTAAGGACTACCACGACGGCGAAGTACCTGATCCCATTACGGCGGGTGGAGATCGTGCTCGCATCGCCGCAGCGCGACCGACGCCGTCGCGATTTCCGTTGCGAAGCCGCAATGCGGGGGGGCCTCCACCCAGCCGAGCACAGCTGATTCCGCTGAGCAGCAACGAGATCCGACGACTCTCGCCACCCTCGCCTCCGCACCGCTGACCTGCACGGACCGGGTCATGCACTGGTCGCGCTGGCGGCGGATACGCCAGCACCAAGCCCGCGCCTGCCAGTACCGGCGCCGCGGCGAACGACCACCAGACTGAACAACTGCCGTTGCAGTACTAGGCCAACCGCAACGCCCCCCCCCGAAAGAATGCTTCGGCCCCGGAAGTCAAGTCTGTGGGTGCCGAACGTTGATTGAAAAGGAACTGACCACTCCTTCGGGGATGAATCGTGTTCGACGGTCCATCTCGGGTGCTAGGCTGATCAACATCAACCATGGGGGGCGACGATGAATCGTTGGGTAAGACACTTCACCGCGTTTGCGGTAGTTGCGATGTCACTTGTCGGCGCCTCCTTGATGTTGGCTCCCCCGGCGGAGGCAGCGCCCTGGGGGGCCTGCGGCGCAAGCACTCCAGAGTCCAAGTTGGTGCGGCAGTTCGCCGTGAATGCCCGCAGCAACTACTATCTTCGCTGCGGAAACGCTAATGTGGCTCTTCCGGATTTAGAGTGCGAGCGCTCCGCAGTGCAGTAGCGACCGGATCCGATAATTGATCAGGTTGCGGAAGCCCATGGCGTTGCGGCGGAGGGCTTCGAGTCGGCCGTTGATGGCCTCGG
>NZ_JBEDNP010000023.1:0-39685 GCF_040105315.1 Pseudonocardia tropica | reverse complement strand
CGGGACCTCGGTGAGAGTCGATCTTTGGACGGACCGACCTCTCCTACCGGGGTCCCGCGCCCCTGTTGATCATCTCCGTGTCCTCGGCGTGTCGCCGTCCGGAGCCGCCACTACTGGGAAAGCCTCATTGCGTCAGGATGGCAGAGTTGCTTTTCACTCCTGCTCTGATCCCGTGGCCGCGATGCGTGATCTGCTCCGGCCGAGCCGTTTCGGGTAAAGGCCTCGCAGGCCGATACGGGGCCCCCGTGACCGGATCGACTGAAGTCGACACGCGGGCCTCGGGATGTCCACCACGCGCAAGTTGGCTATACGGGTACGGTTGGGGTATGGCGAAACGGCCGAACCGGACACGGGAGATTGCTGCCGAGCTGCGCGCGTCGATTCTGGCCGGTGACTATCCCCCGGGGGTGCCCCTGCCCAGCCGGGCAGAGCTGACCGAGCGCTTCCACGTGTCGCCGATGACCGCGCGCAACGCGGTCGAGATCCTGCGCGCCGAGGGCCTGGTCGAGCTCAAACGCGGCTCCGGGGTCTACGCCCGCGCACAGCGGCCGATGCTGCGCTCCGCCCGCAACCGACTCAGCCGCGCCGAACGTGCCGCCGGCCGCGGCGCGTTCACCACCGACGCCCACACCGGCGGCTGGACCCCGCGTTGCGAGGTCACCGTCCGCACCGAACCGGCCACCGACACACTCGCCGACCAGCTCGACATCGACCCCGGCGAGGAGCTGCTCGTCCGCGACCGCACCATGTCCGCCGGATTCGAAGTCGTGCAACTGGCCACCAGCTACCTGCCCTCCGCGCTCGCCACCCCCGAGATGCACGAGGAAGACTCCGGCCCCGGCGGGATCTACGCCCGCCTCGAGGAAGCCGGACACGAACTCGACCGCTTCGAAGAGACCGTCCGCATCGGGCAAGCCGACGTCGAGGAAGCCGAGACCTTCGGCGTCGCCGCCGGCACCGCGGTGTTCCGGCTGACCCGCCGGGCGTTCACCACCGAACGCGTCGTCGAGGTCAACAACATCACCATGCTCGGCGACCGATTCACCCTCGCCTACGACCTACCCGCCCAATGACCAGCTCGTTGCTTCGACCCGAGCACCAGCGTTTCCTCGCTACACTGAGCCGCCGCATGCACCGGCGGGATGGGAGTTCGCATTGACGAGACCGACCCGGCCGACCACTGCCGAGGAAGTGGTGAAGAAGCTTCCCCCGCACACCTGGGACAGCAACGTCGCCGTCGCCTACGAAGCGACCCAGGAACTCATCAACGACGTGATCGGCTGCTACGTCGCCCTGCTCAACCATGAACGCGCGAGCAGCCGGCCCGACCCGGAACGGATCCGCCAGCTGCGCGCACAGATCGCCGACTGCGACCAGCGCCAGCGCACCCTGGACCCGGGCGAGGAGTCCGAGATCGCGGCCGTACGCAGCTCCTACCGCCACGTGCTGGACGGACTGCGGGCCGAACTCCGGTGAACCCCGAGCACGACGACCTGGCCCACTACCGGCTCTCGGCCGAGGAGAACGAGCGAGTCTTCCGCGAGGAGATCGTTCCACTGCGTCTGGCCCGGTTCGAACCGCAGGACCAGCCCCTGCTCATCGTGCTCATGGCCCAACCCGGTGCCGGGAAGTCGGCGCACGCGGCCCGTATCCGGGCAGAGCTGGCCTCCGAGGGCGGCGTGGTCGAGATCGACAGCGACCTCTACAAGCCGTTCCATCCCGACTACCACGAGCTGATGGCCACCGACGACCAGCTGATGGCGGCAGCCACGCGGGCAGACGGCCGTGCCTGGATGGCCCGAGTCCAGCAGTACGTGCGCGAGCATCGACTCAACGCGGTCTTCCACGAGACCGCGCAGGACCCGCAGGAATCCCTCGACACGCTGGCCGCCTACCGCGCCGCCGACTACCGCATCGCCGTTCTGGCCCTCGGAGTCCACGAGAGCCAGAGCCTGCAGGGCGTGCTGCACCGCTACCAAGAACAGGTCAACGAGCGCGGAGCCGGGCGACTGACCGTCGCCGAGAACGCGGAACGCTCCTACCGCGGCATCGTCGACACCGCACGCCTGATCGACGAGCGCCAGGCCGCAGACGTGGTCGCGGTGTATCGGCGCACCGTCGACGAACAGGGGCCCGCCTATGTGAACGAGCTGGATGAACGCGGCGCATGGCGCCGGCCGCCCGGGTTCGCCCACGCGATCGAGATCGAGCGGCACCGGCCCCTCGACGCCGAGGAGATCCGCAACTACGAAGTCGTCCAGGACCAGCTGCGCACGACCCTCGCCGAGGACCTGCGACCACGCCTGCACCACGTCGAGCAGCTCGCCGCCGACCTCCTCACCCCCTCCGCCGAACGTCTCGCCGCCTACCAGGCACCCGAGCTGCTCCGGCAGAACAACCGCGACCTGACACACCCCGCAGTGGCCGTACGCAGGCTGCACCGACCTCCCACCGCCGGACGTCCACCACGGCGCCCAAGCACCGGACCCGACACCGCGACCGCACCGTCGCCGACTGCCGCACAGCGGCGCCGCGGACCAGGCCCAACCCGCTGATCGCCCGCGTGCGCGGTCAGGGGGAGTGCTCCTGCGGAGCGTCGATGCGCAGATCCCGTCAGAACCCCTCGCCGGCCGTGAGCGGTGCCACCGCCCCGGGCTTGGTCGGGGCATCGTCGAGCAGCTCGTCGACGCTGGCCAGGGTCGCGCGCGCGGTCAGCTGCGGCAGGCGGTCGAGTTCGAACCCCGCCGCCTCGAGCAGCGCAGCCAGCGCATACCCCTCCGTCGTGCCACGCATCCCGGCGTACAGGCCCTGATTGATCCGGTGCCGCAGCACCCCGGCCGCCTCGTGACAGCGCCGCTTGTTCTCCCGCAGCCGGGACGCCCGCCGCTGGGCCGGAGACTCATTCACCACCACCCCAGAATCGCACAGGTGTTCGACTCTGGCGAGCGTGGTAACCGCCGCCGGTGCGAGCCAAGAGCTGCCTGATGAGCAGGGGGAGCTCCATCGCGCGGACTCGTCGGTGCGGGCTGGCACACTCCCCGCCATGCCAGACGAGCAGCTGCCCTCCCGCGTCGTGGATGCTGAGCACCGCGGCTGGATGCTCAGCAACGACGGCGGCCTGGGCGGGCCCCTGGGGTATCGGGACGCCAGCGACTACCAGGCGCAGCGGCTCCTGACGCCGGGGGAGCTCGCCGAGCAGTGCGGGCCGCTGCGGCCGGTGGTGCCCCCAACCGAGGCGGACGTGGCCGAGCTGCGTCGAGCGTGGACGGTCGCCGGACGCAAAGCCGCGTACACGACGGCTGTCGCCGTGCAGATCGCCTTCGGACGCCTGCGGGAGGGAAACGGAGGCCTCGCGGCCCCACACAGCTACGAGGTGACCCGGCGGCAGCTCGCCGCGGGCCGTCCCGGCTCCTGGGAAGCTGTCCGGCTCTTCGAGCTGCAGCTGTGGGCGAACAAGAACAAGGAAAGCCGCTACGACGCCGCGGCCGCGGCCACGATCGCGACAGTGCTCCAGCGCTGGGTATCCAGCCCGGACCGCTACACCGAGGTCGCCGAGACACTGACCGGGCTGTTCGCGACCTTCGCCGACGAACAGGGCGGGTGGCCGGCAGTGGCCGACCAATGGCTCCAGCAAGGCGCCCTGGACCACGAGGGCGTGCTCCTGACCTACAGCCTGCTGTACTCCACCGGCGCCGAGTTCGACCCCGCCATGCTGAGCTGAGCCACTACCTCGAGCCTGTCGACCATCACTGGCCTCCGTCCGTGCTCGCGGGAGAGGAACCCCCGGCGCGGTAGGCGTTGACGGCGTTCGCGATCAGCAGGGCAGTCGACTCGTCGAACGCCTGCGCCATCTGCTCGCCGTCCGCGGCGACCACGGACAGGTCGTGAACGGCCCGCCACGGGCCGTCCGGTGCGGCGGCGGTGTCGAGCTCCTCGATGGCGATGACGGCGAGCCGCGCCAACGAACCACCCTCGCGGTAGCCGTACTCCTCGAACACCGCCAGGACCGCCGCTTCTAGCCGGGCGCGGGTCGCCCAGTCGTAGTCGTCGCAGTCGTCGCTGCCGCACTCCGGGCAGCCAGCCTCAAGTGCGGGCGGGAGGAGGGCGTACAGGCGGGCCGTGACGATGTCGATGTGCGGCTGGGCTCCGGGGAGATCCCGGAGCGCGTTGATGGGGTCGGGTCTGTCGACGGGCCACGACAGGTCGACGGCCGGGGCCGGGTCGCGTCGGATCACGGTCACCGGCTCGACGTGCGTCACGGCCGAGTCCGGCACCAGTTCGTCGCCGACCCGCCACCCGGTCGTCCCGTTCGTGTTCCGCTCCGCGACCGGGTACTCGATGCCGTCTCCGCGGTTCGTTTCGATGATTGCGTACTCCGGGCCGCTGGCCGGGGCCGCCAACGCGATCACGTCCCGGAGCGCGTCCCCGTACTGAGAGTTGGCCGGGGTGGCGTCAAGCCATTCCCTGAGCGTGGCGAGCACATCGTGCACGGTCAGATCAGGCCTGGCCGGGTCGGCGCTCGCCGCGACGGGGGCGTACCGGACCAGCGCGGCAGCATCGCAGTCGTGCAGCGCGACCGAACCGGTCGGGGTGTCCACATCGAGCGGATACCAGGCGCCGTCATCCATCTGCCGGTACACCATGCCGGTGTCTGGAAGTACCGCGACGGGGATCGGCTGAGTGGCGTGGCCGGTCATCGGGTCGCTCCACAGCGGCACGTGTCGCCCTCGTAGCGGCCGCTGTCGCTGTACTGGCCGTGCCAGTCGTGCACGTGCTCGGGGTGGTGCGGGTTCACCCGCGGGTCAGAGCTTGTCGCGGTCATGACTGGGTGCCTCCTGGGTGGGGGTGTGTCAGACACGTGGGTCGGCGCCAGCGGTAGCCGTTGGCTTTGTCCAGGCTCGAGCATTCCGACGCGTGTTCGGGCGACGCCGGGAGATGCCGCGCCGGGGATTACCAGTTCAGGGGCTAGGGCTGAGTAGGACCCGAACCCATACGTTCTCGCTGGTCAAGACCAGTCCTAGCTCGTCCGGCGGGAGGCAGCGGCCTCGGGGGCGGTGGGCGTCCCACAGGTCAGCATCGTCGAACACGTGCCCGCAGCCGCGGTGTCGCCGACAGCAGTGGGCGCGGTCAGCGCCGGCCCACCGACGGCCGCAGCACGCGATCGGCGTAGCCATGCCTCGTCCGGATCGGTAGGGAGGACCGGTGTCGCTGCAGACGGGCGCGGGGCTCGGGCGGATACTGCTCATGAGGGTCTCCTCGCGCGGTCAGACGGGTCCCTGTGGGCCAGCTCGCGGCGGTGCCCTCATTTGCCCAGCGCCTTCCGCACGGTCGAGCGGTGCACCCCGGCGCGCGTCGCCAGGCGGTACTCCGACCCCTCGGTGGTCGCCAGCATGGCGCCAGTGAGTCGGTACATCGCCGCCCGCTCCGCGTCTCGGGCTTGCTGCCATGCCGTGCCGACCTGCTCCAGCGACTGCTCGCGCAGGACCACGCCTTTGACTCCCAGTAGCGCGAGCTCTCGCTCTTCTGCCTGGTCGACACTCGGGTAGCGGGCAAGGACGCGGTCGAACGCCGCGGTGAGCTGCTCCGCCTCCACCTCGGTCACGGTGGTCTCGAACCTGCCCAGCCAGGCGGCGACGTCCGGGCGAAGTTCGTCTACGGAGACTCTCACCCCCACAATAGTATATACCTGTACTGTATTAGTACAGACCTGTACTGAAGCAGTGGGTGAGTAGCGTGGACCCGTGCGGTCGCTCGAGGAGTCGGGGTCGCCGTAGTTCTCGCCGAAAATCGGGCGGATATAGCTGAGTAGCCTCTTGAGCTGCGGATGGTGGTTGCGCGGGAGACCGCAGTTGGCGACGGCCCGAAGTGCAAGGTAACGGCCGAGCCGGTCGGGTCAGCCCACCTTCGCGCGAGCGCGGGAGAGCGCTCGGTAGACCGTGGAGCGGGTGACGGAGAAGAGCTCCTCGAGCTCGCTGATGGTGTGCTCGCCGGCGGCGTGGAGTGAGACGAGGTGTGCTTCCTGCCGCGGCGAGAGCTTGGGCTGCTTGCCGCGCAGCCGGCCCTTGGCTTTGGCGACCTTCATACCCTCTCGTGTCCTCATCCTGACGAGATCGGCCTCGAACTCGGCGATCATGGCGAGTGCGTTGAACAGCAGTCGGCCGATTGGGTCGGTGGGGTCGTGCACCGAGCCGCCGATGCAGAGCTTGATCTCGCCGGCAGTGAGCTCGTCGGCGATCGCACGGGCGTCGGGCACCGAGCGGGCGAGGCGATCAAGCTTCGTGACCACGAGGGTGTCGCCGGCGCGGCATGCGGCAAGGGCTTCGCGTAGCCCGGGCCGGGCGCGGTTCGTGCCGGTGAGGCCGTGGTCGACGTAGATCCGCTCGGTCGCGACGCCGAGCGCGGTGAGGGCGTCGCGTTGAGCGGTGAGGTCCTGGGCGTCGGTGGAGCAGCGGGCGTAGCCGATCAGCAGTCCGGTCACCGGGGCAGTCTGCCGGTTATGGCCCCCTCACCGGAACTATTCACCGAACCAGGCTTACGGGACACCTCGTACTGGGCCGATGCTTCGGCGCTGGCCGGGGCGGGGGTGTCCCGGTAGGGGTTCGGCTATCGGGACAGGCCCTCGTGGCTGACCGCCGGCACTGCCGGCTCACGAGTTCTACTCAAGGAGGTGGGGAACAGCATGTAGCGCCGCCAGGAACGACGTCCGATTCGCGCCAACGAAACGATGCTTCCGTTGGCTCATGGATACGTTCGAACAAACTAAAATCGGGTTTTGAAGTTATAAACCACTGATCAGGTAGGCTGTCGAGCATGGTCGACACCGCCGTACGCTGCGGATACAGCCGCTGTCGGGCCGAGCTCCCGCCTCCCGGACCCCAAGGAGGTCGGCCGCGCTCGTTCTGCCGCGACACCCGCTGGGAGGGCGGCAAGACGTGTGCGCAGATGGCCCGCGCCGAACGCGAGGCCCTGGGCGCGCTCGGGCTGGACACCGGCGCCGGGGCGTTCGCCCTCGACGCCGACCGGCTACGCGAACACGTCACTGCGGTGGCCGGCCCGGTCGCCGAACTCGCCGCCGCACTGCAGGCTGTGCAGGACCGCCTCGATGAGGTGCAGCGCGACGCGCTCACCGCTACCGAGCAGGCTCGTGCCAGGGCCGCGGAGGCCGACTCCGGCCGCCAGCAGGCCGAGCAGGATCGTGACGCTGCACTTCGGCGGACCCGCGACGCCGAGTCGGCCGCGACCGACGCGCGCCGCGAACGCGCCGAGGCCCTCACCCGCGCCGACGAGGCCGCGCTCACCGCCCTGGACGCCACCGAGGCCCTCGGTGCTGCCCGCCAGCAAGCCACCGACGCCGTCACCGCCCGCGACCAGGCACACGACGACGCCCGCGCGGCCCGCGCCGACGCCGACCAGGCCCGCCACGACCGCGAGCAGGCCGTCCTGGCCACCCGGGCCGCCGAACACGACCGCGACACCGCCCAGCGCCAGGCCACCGCCCGCGAACGCGAACGCGACGACGCCCGCACCCAGCTCGACCAGCTGCGAGCCACCCTCGACGAACTGCGGACCGAACACGCCGGCCTGACCGAGACCACCGCGGCGCTGCGCCGCGATGTCGAGAACCATCGCACTGCCGCCGAGCTGGCCCGCACCGACGTCGCGACGCTGCGCGAAGAGCTGGCGGAGGTTCGGGCAACCGCGGTCACAGACCGGACCGAGCGCGACCAGTTCCGTGCCGACCTCATAGCGGCCCATCAGGAACGCGACGCCTACGCCGTCGAGGTTGGGGAACTCCGCACCGCCGTCGGACGTGTCGGCGAAACCACTGGGCAGCGGCTACATCCCGACGACATCACGGCGCTCGTCACCGCTCTGCGTCAGCGGTGAGCCGTTCGGGAGCGAAGTGCTCCCGAACGGCTCGCAGGCAGCGACAGGCGCGCCCCGCTTTCCGGCTACAACAAGCCCACCGCGGCGAGCAGCACCACGAGGACTACGAGCCGTACCCATGGCGTCCAGCTCGGGGCGTGCAAGGTCCGGTGCACCAGCTCCACGACAGCGTGGCAGAACGGCGGCGCCGCATCGGCCGGCTGCGGCAGGTTGATCATGAACGCTCTCCTTCAGCTCATCCGTAGTGGTCTCCTGAAGCGTGATGCACACTGAGCAGGAACGTTTGCTGCAGTTCAGCATGATCAACGGAGAGGTATCTCATCGTGTCGGACAGCAGGTCAGCGGGGCGGAGGTCGTCCGGAGATACCCAGATCATGACTGTGCGCGTATCAAGAAAGTTGGCTGCTCGGTTCGAGGTCTTTAGGGCGCTTGCCCGTGCGCAGCGTGGCGAGCGCGCTAAGCGGATCGGGATCCAGGATGTTCTGGAGGCCTACCTCGAGGAGCTGGTTATGACCAAGGAGCCGGACGCGGCGGTTGCCGAGATCGCCGCGCTGATGGCGCGCCATGAGAAACGGCGTAGTAGGCCACGCATGTGAGGAGCCGCTCCTGTACAGATCTACCGCGCGAACAGATTGTCCGTAGCTCTGATGTTGCCCCACCCTTACCGCTTGAACAGCTTGCCAGCCAGGTAGATGTCCCAGGCGGCCTCGTCGAGGCCGTGGCCGCCGGAGCGTAGGTGGTAGCTCATGGCCGGGCCGCGGAAGCCCTCGTCGGTGGTGGGCGGCCAGCTGGATGAGGAGATTCCGGTGTCGCCGAGGCCGTAGAGGTCGTAGACCGGGGCGGCGCCGAGGTAGGACAGGAACTCGCCCTGGGGGTCGGCGTTGCCGTCCTCGGTGGCGCTGCCGACGACGACCCGCCCCGGCGCGATCAAGGCCAGGAGTTCGTGCTGATCGACCGGTAGCGAGTCCGCGTTGCCCGCGTAGTCGCTGTAGGTGGGTGGGAACCAGTGCGGGAAGGCGTCGGTGATGGCTGCGATGGATTCGCCCGCGTCGTCGCGGCGGGCCAGCTTGGCGCCCGTGGAGCCGGAGTTGTTCGACACGATCACGGGGAAGCGGGTGTCCTGGGCTCCGGCCCACAGCGCGGCCTTCCCACCGCGGGAGTGGCCGATGACCGCGACCTTGTCCGGGTCGATGTCGGGATCGTCCTGGAGGTAGTCCATGGCGCGGCTGGCACCCCAAGCCCACGCGCTGATGGCACGCCCGGCATCGTCGGGCAGCTCAGTGCCGGAGGGGTAGAAGGCGTCGATGACCCCGGAGCGGTAGCTGCCGGGGTCATCGGGGGCGACCTCACCGGCGTCGAGCGCGGCGAAGGCGTAGCCGGCGTCGAGGATCGTGGGGATCGGGGCGTAGCCCGACGATCCGGGCTCGTCACCGACCGAGCCGCGGTGGTCGATCAGCAGGAACGTGCCCTTCGGCGTCCCGCCCTCGGGGACGAACACCCGCAGGGTGAAACTCGCCGAGCCCTCCGGCCCGGTGACCTCGATGCGCACCTTCTTCCCACCCTCGGACAGGGGCTGGTCGTCGAAGGCGACCTCGTCGGGCTCGGGCGTGGGCAGGGTGTGGCCGTAGACGTGGTCGGCGAAGGCCTCCAGCAGTTCGGGGCGCCGCTGGCTCTCCCAGTCGTCGATGCTGTCGACGGTGTCGCCGTTGTCGAGCACCAGCGGGTCCGGAACCCGGGTGCCGCCGAGGCTCATCGTGGCACCCGCGCCCCCGGCGCCGCTCTCCTCATCGAGCGGCTTGTCGTCGGCGCGCAGCGCGACCGCCATCCGCGCCGGCGCGGGATGCTCCGCGGCAACCGGCACCCCGGCAGCTGCGGCGAGGGCGAGCGCCGCACCCGCGGCCGCCAGCCCGCTCACGGCGACCCGAATCCGTCGGTGCACGTCGCTACCCACCGTCGGCCGATGCCCCCGACGACCGACCTGCCCCCGAGCGTGGGGTCGAGCTGCGCCGACGCGACTCGGAGCTGCGCGACGAGGACGTCTCGGAGCGGCTGGACGACCCCCGCTTCCGCTTCTCGCCCGTGGCGTTGTCGCCCTCGGTGGAGGGACGGGGACCACCGCCCGATGAGGAAGGGGCGGGGGCGGACTCCTGCCAGGGGCCGGTGATGGCGAACAGGATCCCGGGTTTCTGGATGCCGGCGAAGAGCACCCGACCGTCCGGGGAGAAGGCGGGCCCGGTGAACTCCGAGCCGATCTGGCTGCGCGCGAGCGGGTAGACGGTCCCGTCGCGGGTGACCCCGGCGAGGTGGTTGTCGCTCTCGCCATCGGTGGCCAGGATCAGCCCGCCATAGGGTGCGGCGACGATGTTGTCGGGGGCTTCGACGGTCTCGCCGTCGGCGTCGGTGCCAAAGACCGTGGTCAACCGCAACGTGGCCTTGGCGGGGTCGTGGTGCCAGATCTGGCCGCGGTGGGAGTCGGCGTAGCTGGAGACCAGGTAGGCGCCCCCGTCGGCCCACCAGGCGCCTTCGAGCTTGTGGGCGCGGGTGATGCCCTCTGCCGCCCGCAGCGGCCCGTTCTCGGCGCCGCGATCGGTGACCGGGGCCCATTCCACCTCGTAGGTCGTGTTGACCTCGGTGGCCTGGGCGAGGTCGTCGACCTGGGCGCCGCTGTCATCGGTGCACACCAGCGCGGCCAGCTCGCCGGCATCGGTGTCGAGGGTGGCGAGCTCGCCGGGGCGGCCGCGGAAGTCCGAGGGTGGTGTCCACCGGTAGACGGTGCCGAGTGGGTCGGTGGTGTCCTCGGTCAGGTAGATGGTCAGGGTGTCGGGGTCGATGCAGAGGGCTTCGTGGACGAATCGGCCCAGCGCGGTGATCGGGGTGGGGTCCTGGTTGTCGTCGAGGTCGTGCGGGTTGACCTCGAAGACGTAGCCGTGCCGGTCGTCCTCGGTTTCCTCGCACGTCAGCCACGTGCCCCACGGGGTGACCCCGCCCGCGCAGTTGGTGGAGGTCCCGGCCAGCCCGACCTGCTCCCAGAGCAGCTCACCCTCCGGGCTGGTCTTGATGATCGTGCAGCCACCCCCGGCATCGTCGCGATACACCAGGCCCTCCTCGTGAGGGACGGCGCCGTCATCGTCCGGGCCGCCGCGCACCTCGTGGTTGAGCACCACCAGCACGTTGCCGTCGTCGGCGTCGAACGCCGCGGCCCCGTCATGAATCCCCGGGCTCGGCTCCCCGCCCTTCATGCGGGTCGTGCCGGCCTCGGTCACCACCCGATAGGAGAAGCCCTCGGGCAGCGCGAGCAGCCCGTCGGGGTCGTCGACCAGCGGCCCATAGCCGCCGAACCCGGCGGGTTGGGCGCGGGCCCCCGGCGCCGCCAGCAGGGCATCGACCGCGCCGAGCAGGCTCACCGCCATCCCCGCCTGCCCGGAGCGGGCCAGGAACGCGCGCCGATCAAGCACCATCGGTGCTCGTGTCCCCTGCTGCGGCGGGCTGCGGCCGGACCCGCCAGCCCTCACCGTCGCCGGTCGCGTTCGGCGCGAACCGGTACCCAGCCTGCTCGAGCAGACGCCCGTAGTCCTGCTCGGCGGCGACCCGCTCGGATCGCGGCTGCCTGGTGTGGACCAGCAGCATCGGCCCCTCGTCGTCGGGATGCTCGACGACGAACCCGTCGCCGCCCTCGGTGAACTCGACGAAGCCGCGCCGGCGCAACAGCTCGCGCAGCTGCTCGGCGTCGCGATCACGAACCGACCACAACGGCCGGGCCTCGAAGCCGTGACCGTAGGCCGGGGCCTGCCCGTCGTACTGGTCGTCTCCGCTGCTCATCGCATCCTCCACTCCTCGGGGGTACTGGTCAGTCGTGCTCGGTCGGTGGCCGGTAGTCCTCGGTGGCCAGCGGATCGAACACACCCGTGCAGTCCGAGCGGCCCTCGCCCGTGCCGGTGTAGGCCAACCACAGCGACCCATCGGCGAACCGCGCAGTCACCTGCCCACCCGGCCCGTCGATCCCGCGGCAGTGCCGCCGGGCCGGGAACGGCACGTGCCCGTAGTCGTCGGGGTCATCGGCATCGAACTCGCCGTCGTCGGCTCCACCGCCGTTGTCGAGGCCCCTGTGGTTGCTGGTCATGCCGTGTCCTCCACCAGCAGCAGCCAGTCCTCATCCCTCGTGGGCGGGCTGTAGGTCTTCGTGACCTTGGTGGTGTCGAACTCGCCGGTGCGGGGGTTGAACCAGTACGCCTTCGGCTTGCCGGTCACGACGCTGGTGTCGACCGAGAACCCCTCACCGGCGGGGCTGTAGACCAGCAGGTAGGAGCCATCGGAGGCGACGTTGGCCACGACCCGCTCCGCACCCGACCCCGGCTCGGAGCCCAGCACGGACTGGTCGGGTTCGCCGCGGGTGAACGGCAGCGACTCCATCAGCTCGCGCAGGTGGCGCATCTGCCCGGCGGCGGGGAACTCCAGCGCCTCGGTCCAGCTCCCGCGCGCGCCGAGCTCCCCGTCGCCGCCGTCGTTGAACTGCCACACCGCGTGGTGGCCGTAGGTGTGCCCGGCCGCCCCGCCCAGCACCGACCAGTAGGCATCCCGGCGCACATCGAGTGCGGTGGAGAAGCCCTGCTCGGGCTCCCAGCAGTACGGGTGCTCCTCATAGATCGGCTCGCCGTCGAGGAACGGCTTGGCCGGGTCCGCGCCGTAGGTCGACTCGACCAGGTCTGCGCGCACGTCGTAGCGCAGACAGTGCCCGCCCTGGATCATGTTGAAATCCAGCCAATCCGCGGCGGCGAACCACGTCGCCGACGACTGATCCCCGCGCGGGTGGTAGGTCTTGATCTGGGTCCCGCCGGTGGCGTCGAGGCCCTCGGCCAGCTCGGTCCACAACTGCTCTTCCCCGTCGGCGGGGTGGTCCCCGCCGAGGGTCCAGGTGACGTTGTCGCGGGCACCGAACCGCTCGCCCAGGAACTCCCCATAGCCACGGGCAGACGACTCCGTGATCGCCGAGCCGGTCTGCTTGTCGCCCCACACCGGGTGGATCGCCAGATACATGTCCCGCGCGGCGGCCGCATCGATCGCGAACTCCACCCGATCCCAGAATTCGTCGTTCTCAGCCGCGGCGTCCACGGTGTCACCGGGGGACTCGGCCCCGGCCTGGGGGAACATCGCCACCGTCTGGACGACGTTGAACCCCTGCTCAGCACGAACGTCGAGATACTCGGTGGTCTCGTCTTCGCTGAGCTTGCCCAGCATCGCCCACGCGGTGTCGGCCAGCCAGAAGAACGGCTCCCCGTCCGCGGCGAGGAACCGACCGTCGACCTGCAGATACGGCGGATCGCTCGCAGAGGACTGGTTGTCGGCCGCACGATGCGCCGCGCGTTCGCTTGTGGGGGTCGCGAGCAGGCTGGCGCTCAGGGCCACCGCAACGGCCGCACAGACCGAGACCGTCGGCCGGGCCAGGCCGAGTCGTCGAGCACACACCTCGATCTCCTGGGGGTCAGGTCTGCCGAGGCGAGCAAGCGCCGGACTCGGTCTGGCTCCCCTCACAGACCGGGTCCAGCACGCGAGACTCGGTGCCGCACTTCCTCATAGGGCGGGACTGTACCCGAGCGTATCAACTTCGGTAAGCAAGATGATACGACCGTGAGCGGTGAGGATGCTCCGACCGCAGATGAGCTGACGGGCGCCTCGCAGGGTGTCTACGCGACGGCGATGGCTCCGTTCGCGCCCTGCCGCTCAATTCGGAACGGGGGGCGGGATAATTAGCAAGGATGATGCTGTGTGGAGTCGTGGAGGTTTAACGTGAACACGTTAAAGCGTCGAGCGAATCGGCGGGGGATTCGCCAGTGGCCCGGTGGCGTCCTTGCAGAGGGAGCGCGCGAAGCACTCGTGGCCTGGTCGGAGCATCACGACGTGCAGGCCAGCGGGTCGAAGCATCCGTGCCTGCACTGGCTTGCTGGACACCGATGCCCCGAAGCGATTCGAAGTCATTACCTCGGGGGAATTGTCGTTGCATGCCCGACGCTGGGCATGTTCGACCATCGGCTTGCCTGGATTCGCAATGGCAGGCCCCTGGTGATTGCCGCGGTGGTCTGCCGACCACCTTGCCCCCGACTCCCGTGGTCACCATGGCGAGCAGGTCGCATCCCAGGTCGTCGCACTCGGACTGTCGGAGTCCCGTGCCAAGGTGGTGACCTGCAGGTGAGAGGCCTACAAGGAGGTTCGGGATGGCGGCACCGCTGGAGCTGTTTCCCCGTGCCAGAGTCAACCCCGAAGGGTTCGCCCAAGAGCAGGCCGAGCACTTCACCGGCCGCCGCCTGCGTATTGGCCGGTCCGGGATCGTGCACGAGGTGGCTTGGCGGCCGTGGCTCGGCGAGCTGATCCTGCCCGTGCCCGCCTGCCACCAGGGCTGGTCGGGATTCGCCGCCTCCGGGGACCTCATCGCCACCGACGACCCGGCCACCTGCCGAAAGTGCGCTCACCGAGCCGCACAGCTCCCGCTAGCGGCACCGGCCGCGCAGGCAGCGTTGTTCGAGCTGGAGCGCTGACTCGAGGAGCCTCGTACGACTCTCATAGGGCCGATGGGCCGGGGCGCCAGGACTGTGCCGCGGCCAGCGGGGCAGGAGGCGGCCCCGGTGCGCCCGTTCCGACATCGTGCGCGGATGCTGCGACGCTGGTTCCGATGGTCGCGGTGGCGGTTCTGGTTGTCGCCGTGGCCTGGGGGATCACCACGTTGGCGACAGCTCTCATGCGGCCGCGTTCCGAGGCCGACCGCGACCGCCGCGACCCGGTCCGCCGCTGATAGGGCTCGGAGCGGCTCGACCGCGCAAGCCGGGCCGCGCGCTCGATCCGTAACAGCGCTGTTCGAGCCGGAGCGGCTGACCGAAGCCCCGCCCCAGGAGTGTCCGAATCAGCGTCAGTGAAATGCTGACGCCATGGCGACCCCGCCCCGGATCACCGATGCCGAGCGCGATGCTGCGATCACACGCATCGTCGAACGACACGACCGCATCGACGATCCGCGCAGGTCAGAGCTGGGCAGCGACCCACGTGACGTCGTCACCTTCGTCCTCAACCGAGGCACTGCCGGCGTCCCACGATGGATCCAGGCCGCAGACCACCACGACGCCGTGGTGCTGTCGAGCTGGTGCTGGTGGGAGGAGCGGCGCCGGGAACGGCGCCTGCTCCGCCAAGGAATCACGCTCGGGCTATCGGCCACCGAGCTGGGAGCCCCGCTCGGGATCCGGTCTCGGCAGGGAGTCCGCGATCGTCTGGACCGTCTCGACGCCCTACTGGCCAACAACCGGCCCGATGAGCAGCTCGGGCGAGAAGCCCGCCGCGGTGCTCGCCAGCGCGACGCTGGCCAGTCCTGGCTCGATCACCATCGCGGCGAGGTCCGGCCGGTGCTCCTCGCGCTTGTCGGGCACGCCCGATGGTTGTTGCGCGAGACCGAAGGCGCTGAACAGACCACGCCCGACGACAACCACGCTGACACAGCGGCCGACGACATCCGAGACTGGGCGGACGAACTCGCTGTCGACTACCAGGACGACGTCCTCACACCGGCCACGTTTGCGCTGGCCGGTCTACTGGCAGCCGAGCTGCGAGCGCATCCGTCGACGCTGGCCCTGGACCATCGCCACCGCCTCCGCACGACCCTGGCCCGGGTTGAGAAACTCCGGGCGGCGCTGGCCGCGGCGAGATGACCCTTACGAGCCGGGCCGTGTTGGTGATCCCCCGGTCCAAGACCAATCAGAGCGGTCAGCAGGGACGAGACCGGCCCGCACACAACCTCAGTCGAGCTCGTCCTGGGAGTACTCGGCGCCCTGGACGACGACCCGGTGCGGACGATGTAGCGCGCCGAGGTCGTCGAGCGGATTGCCGGTGACGATGAGCAGGTCCGCGGCCAGCCCCGCCCTGAGGTCTCCTGTCTCGTCGCCGAGCCCCAGGGTCTGCGCTGCCCCGGTGGTGACCATGTCGATGATGCTGCTGCGCGTGAAGCCGAGTTCTTCGTAGAGCTCCATGCTCAGCGTCAGCTGATCGAACGCTGTGCCAGGAACTCCGGAGTCCGTCCCGACCAGGATCGTCACATCGTTCTCGGCCATCCAGGTCAGCTGGCCACCGTACTGGTAATCGGGCGTCGTGACGTGTTTAGCAATCTCTCGCCACACGGCGGGGGTCGTGTCGCCGGCGGCCGATCCCTGCTGGGCCATCTGCCGGACCGCCCAGTCGTTCTGGTCCCGCTTTCCGGGCCCGGACCGCCACCCACAGTGCTCGATCGTGTGAACTCCGGCCTCGATGCACCGGACGATCGGTTCTGTTCCGTGCGCGTGGGCTGCGACTGTGAGGCCGTAGTGCGCCGCGTGGTCGACAGCGACTCGGAGGAGCTCCGTGGAGTACTGCGCGTCGAAGGGCGTGGGCCCCTCCGATGTCACGTAGCCTCCGCCCGCCATGATCTTGATGAGGTCGGCGGTCTCGGCTGCGCGATCAATGGCGTCGCGGATTTCCGTGGCTGTATCGGCGATCCCGCCGAGATACCAGCAGTGTCCGCCGGAAATCGTGAGCGGAGAACCTGCGGACAGGATCCGCGGGCGTACGCCGTCCACATCTGCGGTCGCGTCCCGGAATCGGGCGACGTAGCCCCGGGCGTCGCCGAGATCCCGCACGGTCGTGCAGCCCGCCCGCAGGCATGCGCGGGCGTTGCCTCGGATCACCGCCCGTACCTCGTCCGGCGCGCCGGAGCACAGAGTGGCGAACGACGACGTGCTGCAGTCACCGGCCAGGTGCACGTGGCTGTTGATCAGACCGGGCGTGATGCTGTAGCCGGCGAACCGCGAGACCGACGCCTCGGGGGCGGCGGCGATGAGCTCTGCAGCCTTCCCTACGGCCTCGATGCGGCCACGTGAGACGAGCACCGCATCCCGACCGTCGGGCAGTATCTGCCCGGCCGAGATGAGCCGGTCCCCCACATAGATTGTTGCCACTACTCCCGGTCCTCCGTTAGTCCGTATGCTTGACGTGCTGTTCCGATATCACCTGCGGAACACGCCGTCTACGTAGCCACCTGGATACTTCCATGAGCGGCCCGGCCTGCCCGGTTCGTGCACGTTCCGGGAGCTCGTCAGGCATCTGCCGAAGCTCGTTCACCGCAATTGCGACATTAGCTCGTTGGTCGCTGTTGTACCCCGCATAGACGTTGTACATACGCGTGTACCCGTCGCTACAACGCGCCTCGCGCAGCTCGCAGGACAGCCGCGACGGCCAGCGTCGCCGCCCCTCCTCCGCGGTATCGCTGCTGCCGGCCGGGGTGTCAGGTCTGACGAGCTCCGGGTAGACAGCTCGGACCACCGAGTCCAGGGAGCCTAGCCGTACGTAGCCCAGCAGCTGCCCGGCACGATGGAGCGCGCGGCGGATATCATCAACGGCGGCCGGGTAAATGACGGCAAGGAGCATAGCCAGCACTGCTGTGCGGATCAGGAGTAACCCTCCTGACCAGAAGTTGATGGAGATGTGCGCCCCGACTAGCGCTTGCCAGTAGTACGTGATACGAGCGCCTAGCAGGATGAGGTAGCAGCTGCAGCCAACAGTGAGCGAGACAGCCACGACAAGAAAATCCCATGCCCGCTCCCGGTACAAGGGGAGGATGTCGCGACTGGACCACACGATCTGCGTGAGGCAGGCGTAAACGAGGTAGGCGCTTACAGTAAGGAAGAACACTAGCACGGGCGGGTGCTGGATGTTCGCATTTGTGAACTGCAAGCTGAACGGCGGCTTCACGAAGAGTGGCGTGATGAGGATTGCAGCCACTGTGACAAGTAGTGCGACCGCTTCAGCGTAGCGCCGTTGACGTGGGCGGTATTCGGCAATTTTGCGGAGATAGAAGAACTGCATCGACGCGAAAGCGCCCACTAGAACGAGATTGCGTATGCAGCCTGCTGTGTTGGGGCCGACTGCAGCGTCGACCCATCCGGCGAAGCCCCTCCCGTCCAGGAGCACCATCAATCCGAGACCGGCGCTGAAGAGTACTCCTGCCCAGGGATCGAGCGACGCGGGTGATCGAAGCGCATGCGTAAGAGTCCATACGAAGGCCACACCGCATGCGATGGTCAAGAGAGTCGGCACCGAGCTTCACACGCCCCGGCCGCCGAAAGCGCTTCCGAGCGCTTCGCCTGTACGTCCTAGGTCAGCCCAGCTGGCCCGGATAGGCAGCTTTGACCAGTCCGAGAGTATGGCTCCCAACGTCTCAGCCTCCCATTCGGCGTGCTGGTCATAGTGAGAACCGCTCGGTGGAGCGTCTCGATCGACGAGAAGGGAACCGCACAGCATCGGAGTGCCGGTTCCACTTGCGTCGAGATGCCCGAGGAAGATGTGGGCGATTTCGTGGTAGATTGTGTAGTTCTGACGCTCGACCGACAGATCAGTCAGGTACGTGATGAGGTATTTGTCGGGAAACGGTATGACGCAGCCGAACGATCTGACGGTCGGAAGACTTCTGCCCGCTAGGTCGATCGGGACGCCGAGCTGGCCCGATAAGCCACGACACAGCTCGGCCGGTGGAGGAGTCCGGCGATACCCCAGGTTGCGCAGCAACTTTCTGGCCTGGCTACGGAGCTGGCGCTCGTTCACAGAGTTCGTCACCGTCCGTCCTGGCATCCTTTGCTCCAAGATCCTACTGGGCGGAGTCAATTTCGCGAGACCGAGGGGCCACCCCGGTCGCCACATCGACCAGCAGTTGCAGGGCTGCTACCCGGTCGAATTCACGCACGTGCGCCCTGCACAGTCGAAATGCGGAGATACCCATGTGTTCTAACTGCGTCAGTAGAAGCTGCGTCTCAGTTTCATATCGCGGCTGCGCCAGGTCGAAATAGTTGGCCGGTGCACCCAGGTGCTGCAGGACAGCGTTCAGCTGTCGGGTAGACAGCGCGCCATCTTCGACTGGGGAATTCAGATGCGACGCCAGCACCTGTTCGGCTTCGTTCAGTGACGTACCGAGCCGAAGCCGCTCTCTGAGGTGGTCGTCTAAAGGCTGCCAGAAGGGCGGTGTTTCTGCTTCGACGGGTACGCGAACCAGGCTGAAGAGGCGCGTGACTCGGACCGATAACCCGTCGGAGGCACCGCCCAGGGTGCCGGCTGGAGGACAGCTCATTAGCCGGTTTCGGTTCGGGAGGGTTCGAGCGGAGCGAACGAAGACCGGTTATGCATTGGCGCCACCCGCCGGGGAGGAGTCAGCCCCCGTCGAGCCGGAACCCTGCTCGTACACCATCTGTGTGATGAAGTCAGCTACTGCATGGCGCTGAGCCGGGTCGAGCCCGGCAACCCGCGCGGCGATATCGGTTACCTGCGCTTCACGCAGGGCCCGACGAAGTCGGAGTTCGGCGATGACGTCGCGGACCGCGTCCGGGTCACCATGCAGGAAGCCGACGCGGACCGCGAAGAATCGAGCGAGACCGTCGATGACTCGCATGGTGGGGTTGATCTTGATACCGCGCCGCAGTTCGGAAAGGTGAGAGGCCGACAGCTCATAGCCGTGTTCGCGTAGCCAAGCGATCACCTCCTGCCCGGTGTACTCCGAGCGCTCGCCACCTTCAGGGGTGACCTTCGCGAACAAGTAGTTGATCCGCTCGGCCAGTGAGTCGAGTGCTGGACTATCTGCCTGAGCCTCGGACATGGACGTGCCTCTCTCTTCTTCTGACCTTCCTGGCCATCGTAGCCGCTGACGCCGTCGCCGCTAGGAGGGTGTCATCGCCGGGGGGTAGGTGGGTGATGCCGCACAGCGAATCTTGCATCCGCCTAGTTTCGCTGATATGCATGACGAGTGACGGATCGTCCATCTAGCCTACTGCAGTTGCGCCTCGACGCCATTGCCGCAGGTCTGAGACCCACCAGGGCTGCCGCTCGATCTGTGGGTGCGCGGCGCCGGCCCTGCGCCGCGGTCGCCACGTTGGTATCGCGTCATGGTCTCACCTGATGGTGTGTTCGCTAGCATGAAGGTGGCGTCTGTACAGGGGCGAGGCGATAGTACGCAGCGGAGCGACCTAGTTTCGCTCCTCGCCATACCAAGCCGGAAAGTCGCAGGAGAGGTGAGTCGTGCCGAAGCGGTTGACCGAGGACTGGCCGAACGGCCTCTCCCAGAAGACGGGGCGGTAGCGATGCCCAAGGCGAAGGCCCGTACGGGCCCGCAGTGGCGCGCGACGGGCCTCGGCACGGAAGCCGCTGGATCGGCGAGTCCTCCCGAGCCTGCAGGCCCCGCGCCGTCATCGCGCCTACGCCCCTCGTCTCGGCGCGACCCCTCGATCGACCGACCCGAGTCGACATCCGGGTCCTCGTGCCCAGAGCAAGGCGCTGCGGGGTCGGTGCGGTCGTCGGGACGTCGATGCTCTGTCCGTACCGCACCCGACACTGAGCACAGGAGGCTGGTCACCGTGCACCAGGTGCTGCCCGCTGTCGAGAGCATCCCCGCCCCGAGCGGCCCTCTCGACAGCGCTGGGCCGGAGAGCGACCCCGACCCCAACTGGATCCGGGGCGACCTGATCAAAGCGGCACAAGCGCTTCTGGCCGCCGCTCAGACCGTCGGTAGCCCCGAGACAGCCACCGCTGCGCAGCAGCACACCCCCGCGCGGCACGTGCGGAGCGCGCTCGTCGTCGTGCAGTCGGTCATCGAGCACCTTGAGTAGCGGCCCAAGTCTGCCCCAGAGACAGCGCCTTGCCCCGTCGATGAGCAGGCGGTGGCGAGTGCGAGAGGACGAATCGAATGAAAATCCGACCTGGTGGCATCGGCGCGTCGGAGAGGTCTGTAACAGGTACGGCTGACAGGATGCCGCGCATGAGCGAGCGGAGGCCGCGCGGCCGCAACGGGGCCGCGAAGCGCTACAAGGGTCCGCGAGAGCTGGTCGGGACGCGTGTCCCGCCGGAGATCAACGACCGGATCGACGACGAGCGTGAAGCCCTCGGGCTGACGCGCACCGACTACATCTTCGCGGCGATCCTGATGGCGCTCGAGGACCCGAAGAAGGTGCGGGCCACGGCTGCCACGCTCACCGACATGCTCCCCAACCGGCGAACCAGCACCGAGGACGACCAGCTGCGTCTCGCCGACGAGCCATCCCAGGAGGCGCTCAAACGGTCTGCGTGACCTCGGTCGCCGCCCGCAGCGGCGTCCCGACAATCGAACATCCGGGCTGAGTGCACACCCCTGAAACGCGCTAGGGCCCGTCCCTCCGGCCAAGAGGAACGGGCCCAACGTAACGGGGTTCGGAGCGCCAACTCCTACACCCAGCCCCTCCCAGAAGGGAGGCGCAACGCTTGCCTGCGCGCTCTCATAGTAGCGCGCGTCCCGAAGTTCGCACAGCACCATCGCGCTGTGCGTCACGTGAGTCGAACCCCAACACGGGATCTCGACTCCTCGTGCAGCCCGTTCTGCCGCTACCGGCAGGGCTGCCGGCGTCCTGGCCGACCCATCCGGGGACGATCGAACTCCCCCAGATGTGCGTCAGCTGCCGACGTCGGTCGGGAATCGCGCGTAACACCCCGCTCCGCTCGATCGTCTGCGCGCCGTGCTGGTTCGCCGGCGGCGGCGACATCTCCCCCGCCGAGCTCACCGACACCACCGAGGACGACACCGCGGCCGCCGACGAGCTACTCGCCGGTGTCGCGACCCTGCTCCCCCGCACCGCGCTGGACTGGTTCCGCGCCCTGCTCGCCTCGCCCTGGTACCAGCAGGTCCGCCGCGACGCCGCCGAACGGCTGCGCGGCCTGCTCACCGAACTCGCCCGCCGCGCTGACTGGGACGACCACACCAGCTGGCCCACCTGGGACCGCCTGCAGCACGCCAGCGGATGGCGCCGCAGCAGCACCGCCCGCTGGCTCGCCGAACTCCAGCACCACGGCTGGCTGCTGCGCATCGAGGGCGGCACCACCCCGCAGTTCCGCCCGCTGGCCCTGCAGCACCTCACCGGCAACCGGGCCGCGGTCTACCAGCTCCGCGTACCCGCCTCAGAGGCCGCCGAGCAGGCCGTCCCGACCAAGCCGGACCCGCGCGACCCGAGCACCGAACACGCCGCCGCACAGACCACTACAGACACAACTTGGACCCCAACCCACACACCTAAAGATCTTTCTAAGACTTCTACAGGGGTTCCTACACGCGCGAGAGCGTGCATCCACAGTTCGCAGGTCAGCCCACCTTCGGCAGCCGCATACGGCCCTGACGGGCCGGGCCAGGAGGAGAAGCAGGGCGGCCACTTCGATCGTCGGGTCCCGGTCACCGGCGCCGAGATGCTCGCCGCGGCCGCCGAGCTGCGCACCGACCCGGCCCTGCGCCGCCTGACCCCGCGCTGGATCCGCTCCATCACCCGCACCTGGTGGCAGGCCGGCTGGACCAACAACGACCTGCGCTACGCCCTCGCACACCGGCCCCGCCCCGACGGCCCCGCCGAACCCGCCTACCGCTGCCCCGCCCACCAGCTGCGCAGCCCCGACGGCTGGCTGCGCCACCGCCTGAGCTGGTGGCGCGACACCAACGGCCCGCTCGTCTCGCCCACCGTCGACGCCCGCCAGCGCCGCTCGGCCGCCCTGGCCCGCGGCCACGCCGCCGCCCAGCGGCTGCCTTACGGCGCCACCGAGCTGTCCCCCACCGACCTGCCCGCCACCGCCACCGAGCGCACCACCGCCGAGTCCCAGCTCGTGCGCCGCTGGGCCCGCGAGTTCCACGCCCGCCGCAACGCGCCCCGCCCCGACGCCGAGGTCGCCACCCCGCAGAGCCGCACCAGCCACCTGACCCAGATCAGCAAGACGCTCGATGAGACGAGGGGCGCCCGCCCCACCGCCCCGAGCGTGCCGGTCGCCGAGCCGCCGGCACCCACCACGCCCGCCCCAGCCCCGCCGCACGAGCCGACCGCCGCCACCGCTCACGAGCGGGCCCTCGCCCGCGCCCGCGCCGACCGCGCCAACGGACCACGCCGCACCCCCCGCCCCTTCCGCGCCCGGAGGTTCCGATGACCGCCCAGCCCATCGACACCACTCCCCCAGCCACCCACTACACCCACGACCGCCGCCAGCCACCGCAGGACCTCACGGCCGAGCAGTCGGTGCTGGGCGGCATGCTGCTGAGCAAGGACGCGATCGCCGACGTCGTCGAGGTGCTGCGGCCGGAGGACTTCTACCGGCCCGCGCACCAGACGGTCTACGAGACGATCCTGGACCTCTACGGCCGGGGCGAGCCGGCCGACGCGGTGACGGTGTCGGCGGAGCTGCAGCGGCGCGGCGAGCTGGTGCGCCTCGGTGGTGCGCCGTACCTGCACACCCTGATCGCGACCGTGCCGACGGCGGCCAACGCCGCGTACTACGCCGAGATCGTCGGGGAGAAGGCGATCCTGCGGCGGCTGGTCGAGGCCGGCACCCGGATCGTGCAGCTCGGCTACCACGGCAACGAGGGCGGCGAGGTCGACGAGGTCGTGGACCGCGCCCAGGCCGCGGTCTACGAGGTCACCGAACGCACCACCACCGAGGACTACACGGTCCTCGAGGAACTCCTCCAGCCCACCATGGACGAAATCGACGCCATCGCCGCACGCGGCGGCCTCGCCGCCGGCGTCCCCACCGGCTACACCGACTTCGACACCATCACCAACGGCCTACACCCCGGCCAAATGATCATCGTCGCCGCGCGCCCCGGCTACGGGAAATCCACGATCGGCCTCGACATCGCCCGCTCCTGCTCCATCAAACACCGCATGACCAGCGCATTCTTCTCCCTGGAGATGAGCAAGTCCGAGATCGTGATGCGCCTGCTGTCGGCGGAGGCGCGGATCCGGCTGGCCGACATGCGGGCGGGCCGGATGTCCGACGAGGACTGGACCCGGATGGCGCGGCGGATGTCGGAGATCTCCGAGGCACCGCTCTACATCGACGACTCGCCGAACCTGACGCTGATGGAGATCCGGGCCAAGGCGCGCCGGCTCAAGCAGCGCAACGACCTCAAGCTGATCATCCTGGACTACCTGCAGCTGATGACCTCGGGCCGCAAGGTCGAGTCCCGCCAGCAGGAGGTCTCGGAGTTCTCCCGGCAGATCAAGCTGCTGGCCAAGGAACTCGAGGTCCCGGTGGTCGCGATGAGCCAGCTGAACCGTGGTCCCGAGCAGCGCACCGACAAGCGGCCGATGCTGTCCGACCTGCGTGAGTCCGGCTCGATCGAGCAGGACGCGGACATGGTGGTCCTGCTGCACCGCCCCGACGCGTTCGAGCAGGACGACCCGCGCGCCGGTGAGGCCGACCTGATCCTGGCCAAGCACCGTAACGGCCCGACCACGACGATCACCGTCGCTCACCAGCTGCACTACAGCCGGTTCTCCGACCTCGCCCACGGCTGAGGCTCGGCCAACGGCGATAACCCGGTTATCGCTCCACCGCGTACGGCGCGGCGATAACCGGGTTATCGCCTCAGTGTCGGAGCACTGTCAGTGCATCGATCAGAGCCTGCAGTCCGTCGTCGTCGAGCTGTCGACGCAGGCGGCGCGCGATCTTGTCGACGTCGACCGCCGCATCCCGATCGGGCTGGTCCGCCGCCGGAGCGGGAGAAGGCGAGTCGTTCGCGGGCTGGTCCGGAGCCTCAGTTCCGGAAGGTCGAGCGCGCTCCCCCGCCGTCGACTGACGACGCAACGCCTCCAGCTTCTCCGCCTGTTCTTCCGGCGGAGCGGAGGCCACGGTTCGAGCTTCCTTCACCGACATCTCGCCGATGCGGAGTTTCTCCTGCAAGTCTGGGGTGAGCTTGAGCAGCGACAGCCGCTGCGAAACCCAGGCCTGGGTCTTCGCCACCCGCTTCGCCGCCGTGCGCTGCGAGCCATGTCGTTCCACGAGACCTTGAAGCTCGCGGGCCTCCAGCAGCGGGGGAAGGTCTTGACGGTGGATGTTCTCGACCAGCGTGGCCTCCGCCAGCATCGGGTCCGCTCCCCCGAGTCGGTCCTCGACCGAGGCGACGAGGTGAGGCAGCTCCGCCAAGCGGGCCGCCGCGAGCCGGCGGTTTCCGATGAGGACCACCCACGCCGCGATCCCGATCTGATCCGCATCCTCCGGGTAGTGAGCGAGGTAGACATCCCGAGCGACCACCGTCGCTGGCTGCAGCTGCCCGTGCTCCCGAAGGCTGTCGGCGAGCTCCAGAATCGCGGGGCCGTCGTACCCGTAGCGAGGGTTGCGCGGATTGTGGGCCAGGTCGGATAGCGGGATGCGGCGCTGGGACACGCCGGGATCCGTTGTTGCCTGGAGCGAGGCCTGCGCGGCGAAGACGTCGGAGCCGAAAGACACCCGCCCGCGCTTGCGCTTCTTCGCCGACGACCCGGCTGCGGAGTCCGCGCTGCTCGCGGCCGCCTCGCTCATCGGGTGCGCCCGTAGCCGAGTTCGAGCGCCAGCCGCAGGATGTCCTGCTGGGCCTCCAAGGCCACACGACTCTTGGCGTACTGGGTGCAGACGACACCCTCTGCTGCCGCCCGACTGTGGATCTTGTAACGACGAATGACCGAGTTCGCGAGCGGCCAGTTCTTCTTGCGGGCGAAGGTCAGGGTGTCGTCGAGATCGACTCGGCCGTCGCGTGGATCCCAGAGATTCACGACCACGGTGTAGGGGACTCCCAGGGGCTCGATGACCTGGGTGATGGTCGTGTCGGCAGGTACGAAGGTGAGCGGCTCTGTCGTGATCGGGACGATCGCGTCGTCGGCGCTCTTCAGGACCGACCGGAGAATGTGCTCATTCTCCAGGCTGCCCGGGGTGTCTACGAACACGTGCGAGAAGTCGGCGTCTCGCAACCTCTCCAGATCACTGGGGCTGTCGGTCTCGGTGTAGGCGAATGGGATGTCATCGCCGACCCTGCTTGCCCACCAGTCCATCGATCGCTGCGGGTCGGTGCCTACGACCAGGACGGACGGATCGTCACCTCCGAGCACCTGGTCGACGACAGCAGCGAGGTTGACGGTGATCGTGGTCTTGCCGACGCCGCCCTTCTGGCAGCACACAGCATGAACTCTGGCCAAGATGGCCACCTCTCCGTGGACTTCACGGCCCGGAGTTGGGCCGCTACTTCGGATAAGTCAGAGCAGATGATGCCAGCTGTGGGTCCGCGCTCCGCGGTCATCCCCCGGCGTGTGCGGTTCTGAGTCAGGGCCGCGCGATAACCGGGTTATCGCCGTCAGCGCGCTGTCGACTTGGGAGCTGGGACCTATCGATGTTGGCGCTGCCGGACCGGGAGCGCTGCTTGGGGGTCGAGGTCGCCAACGAAGCTTCTCGCCAGCAACGCGCGCCGAGGCCGTGCGAGACGGCGACCACCCAACGACGCTGCGACGGGGGAGCGGGGACCGATAACCCGGTTATCGCTCACTCAGCGACGGTGGCTTCAGTCGTCGGCCTGGAATACACCCTGCGCGACCAGCCAGCTCCGCCAGTAATCGACCCGATCGGGGTCGGCCGCGAACCCTTCGGGCCAGCCGTCGATCGCGATCTGGCGCAGGACATCACGGACTCGGCTGCGCCCAACGCGAGCGCGGGAGGAGACCTTCCGCAGGTGCGGGTCCACGACGGCATTCATCGCGCGCGCGGTGTCGTCCAACGTGAAGTGCACCGGCCGGTAGGCGACCAGGACCTCATGTCCGTGCTCGTCTGGCCTGGCGACCAGCGAACTCTCGCGCATCCCTGCCCTCCTCACCTCGGTCCGGTACCGAGAACTGTACCGATGTCAGCGCTCTGACTGAGCACTTTCAGCGAGTGTGTCCTCCGCAGGAGTGGGTTACTACGTGTCCAAGCTGCCGGGCGAGGTCCCGGCTGAGGGTGTCCGCGCCGGCGCAGCAGGCGCCGTCACGCCAGCGTCCTTCGGCCGGATAGGCCCAGCCGGACCAGCGCATTTCTGACGCTGGCCCCGGCCGTCGGGCCGAATGGACGGCTTTGGTGCGACGGACCGAGGAATCATCAGTTGACGAGGTGGTGTCGCGCACCACCGCGAGGCGTGGTCACCGTGTTCGGGTGCAGCTATCCCGGCCCCGCGCGCCCGGCGTGTCATTGCGGTTGCGTCTTCGGTGGCGAGGGATCCGTTCGAGTCCTTACAGACGGCCTCTGACCAGCTGGAACGGCCTCAGTTGGGGGCTCGCCACGCGGACCTGATCTCCGAGGGGAAGTTCCACTATCAGTTCCGGACTCAATGTGCGCCTGACCAGCGACTACGTCTTCTCCGGTGGCAGCGGGAAAGAGTCGGCAACGACAGCTCAGTCAGCCCCACTGAGAGTGAGCTATGCCCGATATGCGCGTTTTATGCTGTCTGCGGGCGCTACCGAGTCGGCGACCTGCAGGATATGCGCTGGTCAGCGTCGTGGTGGCGAGCTACCCGAGTGTGTGCCAGGCGGTCGGAGCCGAGTATCGCCCCGTCCGGTGCTCCAGAGCACCGTTCGACGATCCGGCGCGGCTCGGGGCGCTCAACGGCTCGGAAGTGGTGGGCCTGTGGCCCCGGCCTTATCGATGCGGGGGCGCCGCAACCTGGGGCGGGGTGACCGAGCACGTGGCTGCCTGACGGCCGGCCTTGCACCTACGCGTGTGTCGCGTGGGCGTCACTCCGTGCGCCGGGCTAGTGCTCAGAGAAACTCCCGGCTCGAGCGGGACGGCGGTGGTCTTCGTCCACCGACCCTCGGCGACGGTGGCGCGGCGAGCTGTGGGGTGGCGCCGGCCCTGGAGGTCGTGAAGGCCCGGCGCCCACACCCGGAGAACCTTGCGGACCGTGACTCCCAGAGGCGAGCTCGGCGCGGCCCGTTGAGTCCGTGAGTCCCGCGGCCCGGCCGGATCGAGAGCCCGCGCCCAGCTGACCCCCGCGCTCTGGCGGGGCCGGGGCGCGGTGGCAACGAGCGCAGGAAGCACCTGTGCTCGCGCTTAGTGCGCCCCGGGAGCCGAGAGCCGGGGGCGTGGGCGCTGTCGCCTGCGTCGTAGGCACTCGGCATCTCTCACTCGCCACAGCCGCGGCATCGGGCCATACCGAGACCGGCCGGCGTGGGTCCGTCTGGCTGAGAAGCTGCACGAGGTCCGGGAGTAGACCGCCGAGCAACGAGCAGACCGTGCCACGGCGGAAAGCAGCCAGGCGCGCTCGCGGTCGACGTCGCCGACGAGCTGGTCCGCGGCGGCGGCGCGTCCCTTGCACGCGCACCGAGCGCCGAGCTGCTCCCCAGGGCGCCGGGAAATTTCCCCGCGGCCTCCTACCGCGGTGGCGGGCCCGGACAACGCGACGTACGCGTGCGCGTGCGAGGCCAGAAATTTCCACGGCTCCTGAGCTCGACGCCGGGCCCGGGCCCGGTCTGTCCGACACCGTTGCCAGCCCGACTAGTCGCACTTAGTCTTCGAGGTACTAGGATCGCGGCTCAACGGGAAGGCGAACTCATGAGCATGCAGCTGCTCGCCGGGACGATGGAGTGCCGCAACGGCAACTGTCCGACCGCATGGCTGACCGAGCGGGGGGCGGTGATCGTGCAGGGCTACATCGCATCCGCTCGGACGGTGCGGGTGCCGCGCGACATCGTCGAACGCGCCGCGCGCGAACTGCAGATGCACGGCCTGTCCGTCGGTGCCGTGCCGGCGCCGCGGTCCGAGAACATCCGAGCGGCGGGGGAGTGGTTCGTGGTGTCCGGCACCCCGACGACGCTGGTGTGCCCCAAGGGAGAACGCGCCCACGAGGTCCTGGTGAGCGACGTGCTCACGGCCGTCGACGAAGCGACGAGGGAGGCCGTATGACCCCCGAAGACCTGGACGAGCTCTACCGCACCTACGAGCACTCCGCGTTCCGGCTCGAATGCCGCGACGTCTACGCGATCCCCGGCGAGGACCCGGACTTCGACGCCTTCCTCGCCGACAAGCCGTTCCCGGCGCGCACGGTCGACAACGACGACTGGCTGGCCAACGTCCACGCCCAGGTCGGCCGGGCCAAGTACTTCGGCAGGGTCCGGCTGCTCGGCCACCCGGTCACCGACTACACACGGTTCCAGCTGCTCTGCTACCCCCGGGAGAACATCCGCGCCGGCGAGGAAGTCCGCATTCTGGACCGACACTGGCTCAGCACGGGCGACGACGCCTGGACTCGGCAGGACTTCTGGATGTTCGACGAGCGGATCGTGGTGCTGCAGCACTTCGACGACGAAGGGCACTTCCTCGGCGTCTCACAAGCCAGCGATCCCGCCCCCTACATCGCCATCCGTCGGCGCGCGGTCGAGCTGTCCGTCCCGTTCGACGACTACCGACTGGTCCCGGCCCCACGATCGGGTGCCGAGACCCCTGAGCGCGCTGCGAGCTAACCCCTTGACCCACGCCGACATCCACCCACAGCACCAGCGCCTGGCGGCGCGCTTGAAGGAGCTCCGCCAGGCCGCTGGGCTCTCGGCTGCGGCCCTGGGTGAGCAGCTCGGCTGGTCGCAGAGCAAGACCTCCAAGATGGAGAACGGCCACTCCGCCCTCGTACTTGCCGACATCGAGCAGTGGCTCGACACGGTCCACGCCGACGAGGACGTCCGTGCAGAGCTGCGCGCACTCGCCCAGGAGGCGGGGACCCGGGTACGGCCGTGGCGCAACAGCAACCGCCCCGACGGGCCCAGCCAGCAGGACGCCAGGGCTCGGCGTGACGCAACGACCAGCGGGATCGGGGTGTATCAGTCCGAGGTCGTTCCCGGGCTGTTGCAGACCCCGGACTACGCGCGCAGACTGCGCGAGATCCACAGCCTGCTCCCCGCCGCGGAGATCCCCGCCGCGGTGCTGTCGCTGATGAACCGTCAGACAGTCCTGTTCGACGAGTCCAAGCAGTTCGACCTGGTCATGACCGAGACCGCGCTGCGATGGCGTCCCGGTCCAGCCTCGGTGATGCTCGCTCAGCTCGACCGCATCGCCGCGCTGGCCAGCCTCCCCAACGTGCGCATCGGTGTGCTCTCCCGCGAGACGCAGGAGCGTGCCGAGGTCCGCCCCCTGCACTCCTTCGTACTCCTGCGCTACGACGACGCACCCACGACCGTCGAGATCGAGACACTCACCGCCGAGCAGGAAGTGACCGACCCAGCCGACGTCAAGCTCTACGAGCAGTTCCTCGCCGAGCAACAGCGGTCCGCAGAGCACGGACCCGCTCTACTCGCCCTGCTCGACCGCCTCCGCGCCGACCTCTCCTCGAACACCACGAGATAGTCGCAATACGACTAAGGTCCGCGATCAGCGAACTGGCTGGTCGTGGGCCATTTTTGCGCGCGCAGGGCCAGTCGCGAGAACCCGCGACTAGACTCGCGACTAGTCACGGACTAGTCTGGAAGTAGAGATGCCCCGGCGGGTGCGACCGCCGAGGCATCTGAGTGGACAACCGGACCGATCCCCCATCACGAGGAAGCCAGGCGCCCGTGAAGACCGTACCCAGACACGTCGACCCGCAGGCGGTGCCCGGCCGTCTGCCGTGTGCCGATACCGACGTGATCGAGCTGTTCTTTCCCGTCGGCACCGCTGGGCCGGCCCTGCAGCAGATCGCCGAGGCCAAGGCCATCTGCCGTCACTGCCCAGTGCTCCAGGCCTGCCGGGCCGAGGCCCTGGCTCGGCCCGGCGCATTCACCCACGGCGTCGTGGGTGGACTCAGCGAGGACGAGCGGAACGCGCTGCTGCGGCGTCGCGCGGCACGACGAGCGGGGATCCGATGAGCGCCCCGACCAGCAACGGCCACCGTCCGACGCCGCCGTCCACGCTCTCGGCCGAGCAGTGGGGGAGCGAGCTCATCCCCTCCGGCACCACGCGAGAAGACGACCCGGTCGAGGAAAGCGTCGCCGACACCGACGAGGTCCGGGCTCTGGCTCGCCAGGTTCACCAGGCTCGAGGCCTCGTCGCCCTCCAGGACGACCCGGCCCTGCACGAAGCACTGTCCGAACGAGAGCGGCGAGCTGACCGCAAGGTCACCGAGCGGATCCGCAGTGCCCGGCGGGCCGAGCGGCGCCGAACCGCGCTCGCCGAGGTCGCCGGCACCCGACGCGACAGGCAGGAAGCTCGCTGGATCGACAGGGCACGGACCAGCAAGGACCGCCTGCTCAACCCCAACCGGCGCCTCGCCGCGACCTATCGCCGCTACGTCGCGCTGTCCTGCGTGCCTCCGACCCTCATCGGTTTCGGCGTGGTGTTCATGTCGGCGACCGTGCACGACGGTGTCGTCGGCGTGGACGGGCCGTGGGTGGGCTACCTGATCGAGCCGATGGCGTCGGTGCTGCTGGTCGTCAGCCTCCTGATCGGCTTCACTGCAGTACAGAACAGCCGCCAGGTCCCCCGAGGCCTCTACTTCCTCGACGGCGGTCTCGCGCTGGCCTCGCTGGTGTTGACGGTCGTCCCGTGGGGGCTGCGTTACGGCTTCGACGCGGGGTCGACTCTCGCCCACACCCTGCCGTCACTGCTGGTCGTTGCGGCGGTGGTCGTTCAGCATCTGCTGCACTCGGTGTTCCGGCCGATCTTCGCCGAGCTCTACGAGGAGCTGCAGCCCTCGCGGCTGACCGACCAGACCGCCGACACCGTCGTGCTCTACGAGCGGACCCGCCGCGCGATCGACGACCAGCAGATCCCGGTCTCGGCCTCCGGCTCGCCGTCGCGAGAGGCGATCCGCAAGCGGTTCGGCGTGGGCAAGGTCCGCTCCCAGCTCGCCGGTGACGCCTACGAGCTCGTCCAGCAAACCCTCGACCCGCGGTAGCGCCAACCATGCGCCCGGGCCACCGGCCCGGGGCGCTACCGCCGCAAGTCCTCTCCCCGGCGCCACACCCCCCCAGGCGCCGGGGAGGGGACCCCTCCGACCTCCAGGAGCGCACCTCATGTCCGACCGGATCACAATCACGCTGGTCACAGGCTCCGAACGCCACCGGACCAGCGAGCCGATCGACGCCCCCGTCGACGACCCGCACCAGATCTGGGCGCACGTGCTCGAGCTCGCCGACCGGATCGGCGGCCTGGCCCGCCATGCCTACCTCGCCGAGATCGCCGTCGCCGAGACCGGCCTGCCGCTCTACGACCTGCGGTGCCTGGGATGAGCGGGCACCGCAGAAGCAAGGCGGCGGCCGCGGCCGGCGAGTTGCCACCCACGCTGCGCCGCTCCCGCCCGGACCGCCGCCGCGCCGAGCTCGCCACCCGATTCGCCAAGACCACCACCGACATCGAACGAGCCGTGTGCGCCTTCGACTACTTCCGAGGTGCCGCCAGCCGGCGCCACCCCCGGCCTGACGCCGCCGCCGAACTCGTCGGCGCCGTGATCACTCAGCTCATCGAAGCAGGCGACCACCTGCTGCGCATGCAGGCACAAGAGCCCCTCAGCCCGAGAAAGGACCCCGCATGAGCGAGCACGACGCCGTCGCCGACCTCGACACCGCGGCACCCGACTCGGGCCAGCAGGAGACCCCAGCCCAGCCCAGCCCGCGTGCCACCGTGGCCACCCCGACCGCGAACCCGGACGGCGAGCCAGCGGTCGAGGTCGACCGACCGCGTGCGGCGTGGCCGACCCTTCCCAATCGTCGCCAGCGAGCCCGGCATGCGGCCACCACCGCGGCGACCGAGCTGCGTTTCGTCCACGAGCAGCCGGCCAGCCTGGAGCAGAGCCTCGCCCTGGCCCGTCAGGGCGCCTGGACGACCACCCAGACCGGCCCGCTGCGCCGCGCCGCGGTCGTCCACGTCTGGTGCATCCAGGCACCCGTCCTGGTCATCGGCGCCCTGATCGCCTGGGCCGCCCGGACCCCGGGTCGCCTCTGGACGGTCGCCTTCCTGCTGCTGACCGTCGCGACCGCGCTCGACCAGATCCCGGTTGTCCGCCTGCTCATACCCGAGTTCCTGACCTGGCCCTACTGGCCGCCCTTCTGCTGGATCAACTGAGGAGAACGACATGAACGCTGCAGCCTTCGCCGGCACCGGCAGCATCGCCGCACTGGCCCTGCTGTTCGGCCTCTGGCTCTACTACCACGACGACATGCGCAAGACCACGAGCCTGCTCTTCCTCGTTGCCGGGACCGGAATCGGTGGCCTCATCGGCGCGCTCATCGCCCAGGCCTACGGCGTAGCGGCCAACGCCACCCCCCTGGCGACCCGCCTGCTCGGCTTCGGCGGCGCAGTCATCCTCGGCGGGATCGCCATCGTGATGACCCTCGAGGTCGTGATCAAGGGGATCTTCCCGAAGACGGCCAGGCCCAACCGCATCCACCCCTGGCTCGCGCTCGCGGCGCCGACCATCGGTCTCGCCAGCGGGGTGCCGATCCTCTACGGCCTCTACCGCCTGGTCGCCACCGGCATGGGCAACGCCGGATCCATCGCCCAGCAGTGGTTCGTGGGGTGATCGACGATGGAAACGCTCGTGCTGGTCGCGCTCATCACCTGGGGACTCGCCCGCTACGCAGGCACCGAGCTCATCGCCACCGCCCGCGGCACCGAACCACCGCGCCTGCGCGACCGCCAGCGCCGCGCCGAACGCGCCCACGAGCGCCGGATGGCCCGGGAAAGCCGCCGCACCGGCCCCAGCGTCGGCGACGCACTGGCCCAACGCATCGCCGACCGCATCGCCCATCCCCGCGGCCCTCGCCCGCCCGGGCCCGCACGGGCAGCGATGGGGGAGTGGTGGTCCGACGCCTGGGGCTACGCCACCGAGCGACGCCGCGAACGCCACCAGCGCCATGCCGACGGCGACCTGCTGCGACAGCGCCTGGCCCGCAACCTCCGCCAGCGATTCGGCGGCACCACCGACCCGCACTGGCGGCCGCGGCCGACCACCGCCCAACGCCCACCCCGCCGCCCTGACAACGCCGACCCGGTCGTCATCGACGCCGAGCCGACCCCAGCCCCGCCCACCGACCACACCGAACCCGCACCGGTCGAGGAGACCCCGACCGACGACCCCCCGGAGGTCCCCAAGAAGCCCGACCAACACGAACCCGACCACAACCAGCAGCCCGAAGCCATCCACCCCGAGCCCGACACCGAGCCCGAGCCACAGCCCGCGGCCGAACACCAGCCGACCGCCACGATCCACCCCATCCGAAAGGACATCCCGATGACCGGCGCCAACCCGAACCTGACCAGCGGCGAGACCCTCGATCCCGGCAGTGCCAACCACTTCTGCGAGCAGATGCAGAACGTCGGTCAGCGACTCCTGACCGAGCTCGATCAGTCCGTCGCTTCCCTGACGCAGGCAGGCGTCAGCGGCGAACCCATCCGCCTGCTCGAGCAGATGCGCGAGAACGCCCAGCTGTTCACCAGCTCCGCCGGTGAGGCCAAGACCCACTTCGGCCGGCACCTCAACACCCAGGACCAGGTGCTCAGCGACGACACCCTCGCCGGAACCGTCAACGGCACCTACATCGGCACTCGCTCCTAGCCCGACAGCCCCGCCCCCAGGACCGACCCCCGGTCGCTGGGCACCCGCGTCGCGGCGGAGCGGTGGCACTCCGACAAGCACTCCGGCACCACAACGACGAAGGGACTTGCGATGCCCAGGCAGCAGAGCGTCGCCGGCACCAACCTCACCCCAGAGGTCCTGGCCCGCGCCCTGCAGCGCCTGGTCGACGAGGACGCCAGCCCGGCCGCCCCCTCCACCGAGCTCGCCGTGCGCCAGCCCGCCACCGTGCTGCACAAGGAGACGCCCCGGCGGTCGGCGATCAGCGATCACCACGATCACATCCGAGCCGAGAACGCCGCCCGCCGTGCCCCCTACCTGGCGACCTCCGCCACGGCCGCCGCCGGCTACCTCGGCTGGGGGCTGACCGAGCTCGTCGGCCTCGCCGCCGGCCCCGGCGCCGAGTTGGCCACGACCACCGGCATCGGTCTCACCTCCCTCGGAGCGATCGCCGGTGCCCGCGCCCTGCTCCACAACCGCATCCCGGCCTTCTGGCGCCGGCAGTCCTGGGCCGCAGGCGCAGGCACCGCGGCCTGGATCACCGCCGCCTCTGCCGTCGGCCCCGCCAGCTGGACGATGACGGGGCTGCTCGCCGGAGGCGCTGCCGCGACCTGGGCCAACTGGATGAAGCAGCACAGCATCCCCGACGTCGACCCCAACGCTCCCCAGCTGCCCGAGGCGAGCGACGAAACCACCAGCGGTGACTACGGCGACACGCTGGCCCAGCGCTGGTCCGAGAGCGTCAGCCGCCGCGGCAAGGCACTGCCCGGATCCATGCTCACCGACCGCGTCGACCTCAGCCGCGCCATCCGCTGGACCGTGCGCACCCCGGCCGGTGACGCCTCTTTCGACGACGTGTTCAGCCGCCGCCCCCGCATCGCTGGCGCACTCGGCGTCTCGGCGAAGAACTTGATCATCGAACCGCACGAGGACAACGAAGGCTGGGCCTACCTGACCGTCATCGTGCGCGACTTGCTCTCCGGCGGCATCCCCTACCTCGGCCCGCGCTACGACAACGGCGTCATCCCCCTCGGCCCGTTCGCAGACGGCGAGGGCGACATGCAGTTCTACGCCGTCGAGGACATCGGCGTGCGCAACGGCCTGGTCACCGGCGAGCCAGGATCCGGAAAGTCAGCCTGCCTCGAGGCGATCGGGCTCGGTATCAAGCAGAGCGGCGCCTGGCACCTGCTGTTTGGCGACGGCGACCCCGACGGTGGGTCCAGCCCCGTACTCAACGACATCAGCGACTGGGCCGAGGCCGGGCCCCGCCAGGTGCTCGCCCAGCTCGAAGCCATCGAGGCCGCCCTGGAGATCCGCAGCCTGCTCAAGTCCACCCTCACCGACGGCCCCGACGGCCCGGTCCGGATCACCGACCCCTCGCAGCAAAGCCCCCTGCGCAAGCTGCTGCCCAGCACCACCATCCCTGGCCTGATGTGGATCATCGACGAGCTGCAGCGGCTCAGCAGCGACGACTGGCTCAAAGCGCAGGACTTCATCCCGCGCCTCGAACGTGTCGTGCGGATCGGCCGCAAGTACGGCGTCGCCGTGGTCGTCGGGACCCAGTCCCTGCTCGCCGGCGACTACGGCAACAGCACCGTGCTGCGCGGCTACCTGATGGCCCGCAACCTGTTCGCCTTCCGCAACATGAACCGCAGCGAGAACGCGGTGGTCGGCGGGATGGCCGTCACCCCCGGGTCCCTGCCCCCTGGCGGTGGCTACTGCTTCGCCATCGCCGGTGGCCGCCTGTCGATGGGCCGCGTCGCCTGGGCCCCCGACCTGGGGGAATGGGCCACAGCCCTCCCGTCATGCGCGCTCGACGAGGACACCGCCCTGGCCATGCGCGACTTCCAGCCCGCGATCGAGCAGAGCCCGAGCGCCCGCTTCGCCGCGCAGGTCGAGAAGCTCCACGCCTGGCGGCGCCGCAAGGAGTCCGGCGAGCCCGGCGACGCCCCTCACACCACCGAAAGCGACGCTGCTGAGGCCGCACTGCCGGCGTTCATGCAAGGCCTGCAGATCCCGTCCGCGCTCAGCGCGCAGAACGTCGTCGCGTTGCACCCACGTCCGACCAGCTCTCCGGCTCACGACGGCGCCCAGACCGCCCCGGACATCGAAGGACTCCCCACCAGCCAGCAGGAGATTCTACACGCGCTCCAGGCCGGGCATCACCGCACCGGCGAGATCGTCGCCGCGACCGATCTCAAGGCCCCCGCCGTATCCAAGGCGCTCGGCGCGCTCGCCGACATGGGGCTCGCCCGCAAGATCGCCCACGGACAGTGGGAACCAGCCGAGGCCGAAAGCCAGACCGGATGAACGGCAACTCCACTAGCTAACAAGTACCGTACCCGGTACTGTACTTGCTATAAGAGATCGTCTGTACATGAGGCGGCCCGAGCGCTCACCTTCCACAGATCCCGCCCGGGCCGCTCCGACCTCATCGATCGGAGAACGAAGTGTCCCAGCCGACCACCCGCAGCGCCGGGAGCGCCACGGCCTCGCCGCAGCATCCCGGCCCCTCCTGCGTCCCTCAGGACCTCGACCTCGACCACCTGCTGGCACTCCTCAGCGAGCCTCCGCCCGTCGAACTGGACTGGAGTGAGCTCGGACTGTGCGCTCAGACCGACCCCGAGGCCTTCTTTCCCGAGAAGGGCGGCTCCACCCGGGAGGCCAAGCGCATCTGCTCCGGCTGCGAGGTCCGAGCCGAGTGCCTGGAGTACGCGCTGGCCAACGACGAGCGCTTCGGTATCTGGGGTGGCCTGTCCGAGCGGGAGCGGCGGCACCTCCGTCGCGAGCGGCAGACGGAGGGAACCCGATGACCATCCAGCCCACCCGCGGCGGATTCGGCCTTGACGAGGTGCGCACCCAGATCACCGGGCGCATCTACCAGCTCAAGCTCGCCCCCGTACTCGCCATGCGTGCGCTGCCGGTCTACGTCGAGATGACCTATCGCCGCAGCCAGCCCTTCGAGCTGGAGGTGAGTTTCCGAACCTGCGGCGAGACCGCCAGCGTCACTTGGTGCATCGGCCGTGAGCTGCTCTCCGCCGGCCTCACCACGGCCTCGTCCGAGGTGGACGACACCGATCAGCGCCTCGCCCGCGACGTCCAGATCGGCACCCATGCTCTTCCCGGGGGCGACTGGACCCTCATCACCCTCAGCTCGCCCAGCGGAACAGCCGAGATCGGCCTCCCCACCTACGAGCTCATCGACTTCATCGACCGCACCGAGGACGTCGTGATCCCCGGCGCGGAAGGACCACTCGTCGCCGAGGCCGACCTCGCCGCACTGTTCGACGACCAAGGTCCGCTCTGGTGAGCACACCGGCCGAGCGCGGGGTCATGACCGAGCGATGGGGTTGGCAGCCGACTGCATGGCTGCAAGACGGTCTCCCGACCTGGCGCTGGCGGGCAGCCCCCGCTGGACTCATGACCCGCCGCCAGATGCGCGCCGCCGACCTCGCCCCGTGCGGAGCCGATCCTGTCGCGCAGGTCGTGTGCCGCCGCGGCCGCCGATGGGCACTGCTGTGGGACGTCGCCGACCTCGGCCCCAAACGGATCCCGTCGACGGCGCAGCTCGCCGCCCTGGACCGCGCGCTCGCAGCTCGCCGCCGCTGCCCGACCTGCAGCCGCGACGTCGGCTACTGCATCCCACGCTCGCTCGGCAGCTGCCTCGACTGCCACGCCCCGCTCACCGCCGCCGTACACGCCGCGGCCTGAACTGCACAGGAGATCCTCGCCATGAGCCCTCACACGGGCCATCGTGCCCTCCCTCCGCGCCGCCACCCAGCCTGTCCCGGCCGGGCCCACTACCGCCTCGCCGCACACGCCGCCGAGGCTGCCGCACGCCTCGGCGGAACCCCTCGGTCGGGTTCACCCTGCCCGACACCGCGACAGCGGTGATCGACGCGCTGCCCGAGTCCGCCTGGCAGCCCGCCTACAACGCCGACGGCGAACCCCGCGACGGCGCCGCGGTCGTCGAACTCACCGGGCTACTCGACCTGGACCGCTGGCCGAGCGGGATGCGGGTGATCGTGCGCCGCGAACGCCCGCACCCGGGCGCGCAACTACGCCTGACCGACGCCGACGGAAACCGACTCACCGCGTTCGCTACCAACACCCGCCCCGGCGGGCCAGGCCGCCAGCTCGCCGACCTCGAACTCCGACACCGTCGCCGGGCTCGGGCCGAGGACCGCATCCGCATCGCCAAGGACACCGGGCTGACCAACCTGCCCCTGCACGACATGGCCCAGAACCGGATCTGGTGCGCCCTGGTCACGCTGGCCTGCGAGATCACCGCCTGGACCCAGATGCTCGCCTTCAGCGATCACCCCGCCCGACGGTGGGAACCCAAACGGCTCCGGCTGCGGATCTTCTCCATCCCCGGCCGGCTGGCTCGCTCGGCCCGCGCCACCGTGCTGCATCTGCCCGAACACGCGCCCTGGGCCACGGTGCTCATCGACGGCCTGGCCCGGCTGCGCGCGCTGCCTGCACCCGGCTGAGCCCCGCCTCGACCGTCCCGACCAGCACCAGCACGAACCGGACCGTGGAACCGGCGCCCACCCGAGCGAGGCCGGGCGAACTGTCATACCCATGGTCCAGAATCAGCCTCTGAACACCGGCACCGACCGATGACGATCACTCACGCCCAGGCCGTGAAAGTTCCGGGCTAGCCCGGGAAGGCCCCCATGCCTACAGACGCAGACTCGCATTCCACCCACACCGATGACCGGGGCGAGCGGCCTCACCTCGACGAGAACCCGGCTGCCCTCCCGCTCATTCAGCGGCCGGAGGTCAACTGGCTCTGTGTGCTCCTGACCACTGTCCTGACACTGGGCATGAGCATCCACATCATCGTCAGCAACGCCGGGTCGGGGCTGCCGGACATGGCGCCTGAACGCCTTGTCGGCGGCTTGATGCTTATCGTCGGCATCTGGATGGCATACGAGGTTCTCGACTCTGCCCTGCATTGGGGAATGGAGCAGTTCGCGATTGCTCAGTCTCGCCGCGGCGCTGCGCTACAGAACACAGACTGTCGGAGGAACGTGGTAGATCCCACCGAGCTGCGCAGCTAATACGTCGTCGGCGCCCGGCACCGGACAGGAGCTACCCGCAAATGATGAATCGATCCGCACAGAGCGACCTGCCCACAACTCAGCTGATACCGCGCGAGAACACGCCTGCGACTGCGCACGTCGAGATGTTGGCGCAGATACTCGACCCGATCGCGTTCGAACCGCTCCCGCAGAGCCCCACCCTCGGCCAGGTGTGGGACCAGATCTGTCGGCAGGGCACAGCGCGCAAGCACGCCGAACGTGCACTGAGCCTTTGCCAACCTCGTGTTCGTACTGGTCAGCGAGTGTCCGGCGTGGCGTGACCTGAGATGGGTGAAGCTCCTGGTAGACGGGCGATTGACTAGATCTGACCGCCTGACCAGGAGCTTCA
>NZ_JBEDNP010000022.1:0-46651 GCF_040105315.1 Pseudonocardia tropica | reverse complement strand
CTCGTGCACGGCGTCACGGACGGCGTCGGGGGAGATCTCGTCGTCGCTGGTGACGGTGACGGCGCCGGTCGGCAGGTCGACGGCCACGTCGGTGACGCCGGCGATCTCGCTGATCTCCTCGGTGACCGAGGCGACGCAGTGCTGGCAGGTCATGCCGGTGACGGTGTAGCTGGCGGTGCTCATCGTGCTCTCTCCCGTTCGGATGTCAGGATCGGACCAGCCGGGCGATCGCCGCGCTGGCCTCCCGGATCTTCTCCTCGGCGACGGGGCCACCCTCGGTGGCGGCGTCGGCGACGCAGTGCTTCAGGTGCTCGTCGAGCAGGCCCAGCGCGACGGCCTCGAGGGCCTTGTTGACCGCGGCGACCTGGGTCAGCACGTCGATGCAGTACTTGTCGGACTCGATCATCTTGGTGATGCCGCGGACCTGGCCCTCGATCCGGCGCATCCGCTTGACGTGCGCGTCCTTGGTGTCGGCGTAGCCGGGCATCGCGTCCTCCTCGGGGTCCACCGTCACCATACCCCTAGGGGGTAACAGTATCCACCCGGGCTGTAGCGTCCGGGGTGTGACGGACCGGACCCGGCTGCTCGTGCTCGTGCTGCCGGTGCTGCTCGGACTGCTGGGGATGCACGCGCTCGCGGCGCCACCCGCGCCTTCCGGTGTACACCACGCTCCCGCGGTCGCCGCAGCCTCGGTCCCGCACGGGGTGGAGGGGTCGTCGCCTCCCGACTCGCACGGCATGCCCCACGACGGGGCGGCGCACCTGCTGCACCTGTGCCTGGCCGTGCTCGCGGCCGGGGTCGTCCTGGCCGCGGCGGTGCTGCTGTCGGGGTTCGCGCCGCTGCCGTCGTCGCGGCGGCCGGCCGGTCCGGGACGCCCGCGGACCGCACCGACGGCCCGCCCGCCCCCGGTCCCACGGCGGCTCGCGCTGCTCTGCGTGTCGCGGACGTGACCGGCCTCCGGCGCGGGAGAGCGCCGGAGCCGCCGAGCACCCACGACACGGGAGAACAGACACATGACACGCACGAACGTGGCGCTCGCCGCCACGGCACTGGCCGCTGCCCTCGTCCTGACCGGCTGTGCCGGCGGGGGCGCGTCCGCCCCGCCCACGGCCTCGTCGAGCAGCGCCGACGTCGCCTTCGCCCAGGGCATGATCCCGCACCACGAGCAGGCGGTCGCGATGGCGCGGCTCGCCGACGGCCGCGCCGGAGCCCGGGTACGCGACCTCGCCGCCCGGATCGAGGCGGCCCAGGGCCCGGAGATCGGCCGGCTCCAGGGGTTCCTGGCCGACTGGGGCGCCGCGCCCGCCGCGGACCACCACGGCGGTCACGGCGACATGGCCGGGATGACCGGGATGATGTCCGACGAGCAGATGGCAGGTCTGGGACGCGCGTCCGGCGCCGCGTTCGACCGGTCGTTCCTCGAGATGATGATCGCCCACCACGAGGGGGCGGTGACCATGGCCCGCGCGGAGCTCGACGCGGGGGTGGACCCGCGGGCCCGGGAGCTGGCGCAGCGGATCGTCGACGCGCAGCAGGCGGAGATCGCGGAGATGCGGGCGCTGCTGGGCTGAGGTGGGCCCGGTCGCCGCACGGCTCGGGCCGTGGGCGGCGCCGGCGGGGCGGGGTCGGTTCGGTCGACCGCGCCCCGCCGTCGCCCGGGCGGCGCGGCGCCGCGCCGCGCTCGCCGCGCCTCGTCCATGCGGCCCGCCGTTGTCGCAGCTCAGCAATTCGCGATAGCGAACGGAAACTAGCAATCGAACACACGTTCGAGTATCGTCGATGGTGTGACCGCCACCCAGGAACCACCCGCCCACGCCACCGGCGTGCACGTAGGTGGGTTCCCGTGCGGTGACCTCACCCTGCTCCGGTTCCATGTCGAACAGGCACTCGCCACTGACACCGAAGGGCTGTCCGAGGCCGAGCTGGTCGACCAGATCCAGGAGATCGAATCCCTCCAGGCCTCGCTCGCCGCCCTCCAGGCGAGCCGGATCCGCGCCTTCGCCCAGGCGCATGTCGACAGTCACCGCGTCGACGACCGGAGCGACTTCGACAAGATCCACCGCAGCGTCGTAGCCCAGATCCAGCTCGCCTGCCGGGTCTCCACCGCCGAGGCCCGCACCCGCGTCGCCAACGCCCGCGACCTGCACGCCGGGCTCGACGACGTCCGGCGTCTCCATGAGGCCGGGCAGCTCAGCGCCGCCAAGGTCACGGCGATCGCCGTCGAGTGCCGCGACCTGAACACCATCCAGCGCGCGCGGGTCGACGCCCGCCTCGCCGCCGTGCGCGACCTGACCCGGTACGGGATCGGGCGGCTGCGTGCGATGACGCGGCGTCTGGTCGCCGAGATCGCCCCCGACCGGTTCCGGGCACGGGTCCACGCCGCGAAAGCCGAGCGCCGGGTCACCCTGCGCCCGGCACCGGATGCGATGAGCTATCTGACCGCGTATGTGCCGGTCGAGCAGGGCGCCGCCTGTCTGGCCGCGCTGCAGAAGGCGTTCGTCGAGGTCCAGGTGAGTCCGGAGCCGCTGACCCGTACCCGCGGGCAGGTCCTCGCCGACACCCTGGTGGAGCGGGTGACCGGACAGGCCACCGCGACCGCGGTGAACCTGGAAGTCCAGGTCACCGTCCCGATCCAGGCGCTGCTCGACCCCACCTCCCCGCTGCCCGCCGAGATCCCCGGCTTCGGACCGGTCCCGGCCGACCTGCTCGCCACCCCCGAGGGGACGAAGTCCCTACGCAGACTGCTGACCGACCAGGGCATCGTCATCGGCGGCGACTCCCGCAGACGCACCTTCACCGGACTGCTCGCCACCCTCGTCAAAGCCCGCGCGCAGAACCGGTGCACCGAGCCCTACTGCGACGCACCCGTCCGCCACCTCGACCACATCCACCGCGACGCCGACGGCGGACGCACCGAACTCGACAACGGACGCGGAGTCTGCGAGTTCCACAACCACGTCCGCGAACAACCCGGATGGCACATCGCCCGGGCCCCCGACGGGACCGTGGTCACCAGGACCCCGACCGGGCACACCTACCGCGGACCGGACTGACACTTGCAGCTGACGCTACGTCAACTCCTACCGTCGCTCCCATGACGGACGAGGCCTGCTGGAGCACCGACGACGTGGTCCGCCTGGCCGGGGTGAGCTCACGCACCCTGCGCCACTACGACCACATCGGACTCGTGTCCCCGGCCGGGACCGGCCCGGGTGGACGGCGTCTCTACGGCCGGACGCAGCTGCGTCGGCTGCAGCACGTGCTGTTGCTACGGGAGCTCGGACTCGGCCTGCCGCAGATCGCCGCGGTGCTCGACACCGGGTCGGACGCCGCGGAGGTGGACGCCTTGCGTGTCCACCACGGGCGGCTCCTCGAGGAGATCGCGCGCCTGCGCCGGCTCGCCGACACCGTCGCACGATCCATCGGAGAACGAGAGGGGACAGGCGAGATGACCGCCGAGGAGATGTTCGAGGCGTTCCGGGACGACCCGCACGGGGCCGAGGCCCGGGACCGCTGGGGCGCCGACGCCGTCGCCGTCCAGGAACGCGTCGCCGACTGGACACGCGCCGACGCAACGGAGCTGACCGCGGACTGGGAGTCGGTCCTGCGCCGGCTCGCCACGGCACGCTCCGCCGGGGACCCGGTCGACGCGCACGGCGCCGGGCTGAGCGGCTACCTGCGCGACGCGATCGCCGTGTACGCGGCGGAGCGCCTGGAGCAGCCGTGACTCAGGTGAACGAGATGTGCACGTGGTCCATGTGGTTCGCCGTCGCCCCGCCCCGGTCCTCCTGGGCCTTCCAGCCGCTGCCGGTGTCGATGCGCTGCTGCCAGATGATGTAGGAGATCCCGAGGTCGTCCCAGTTCTGCTTGGCGTAGGCGGCGAGCCGGTCGCCGGTCGCCTTGTCGACCATGAAGTCCAGAGCCTTGCCGCTGGGGTGGTCGGAGGCGTTGCCGCGGCTGCCGATGCCCAGCACGGAGTCGACACCGAACAGGCAGCGCAGCTTCTCCCCGGCCGTCGCCACGTCCGCGGCGACGCCCTCCATGCCCGCGGTGCCCAGGGCGCACGTGGTGGACCCGGTCGGGCCGCCACCCGAGGGGGCGCCGGAGGTCCCGGCCGAGGACCGCGCGGAGTCGGCGGCGCGGGCGGCCGCCTCCCGTGCCTCGCGGGCGGCGGCACGGGCGCGCTCGCGCGCCTCGTCGCGGGCCTTCACCGCGGAGCCGACCGCACCGTCCGCAGCGCCGACGATCGCATCGACGTCGACCGGGGGCGGCGGCTCGGCCAGCGACCGGGCCGCGCCGGCGTGCGCCGACGGCGTGGCCGAGGCCGCCTCGGTGAGCGAGGCGTCCGCGGCGGGGGTGCTGAACGCCTGCAACGCGAGGTCGTCGACCCGGGGGAGCCCGCCGCCGGTCGCGGCGTGCGCGGCGACGAGGCCGCCACCGGCGAGCGCGGAGGTGAGTGTCTGCAGGGTGCGGGCCCGGCCCGCGCGGCGGTGCCTCCCGCCCCGCTCCGGGCCGACGTCACGGGTGACGACGGTCGTCGACGGCAGGGGTCGGCTCGGGTCGGTCCGGCTCGGGGAGCGCCGGGCCGCCACGGAGCCGGGGATGTTCCTCGGCACGCAGGGCGTCCTTCCTCGTCGGAGACGGCTGCGCCCGTGTGCCTGGGGAGCGGGGCGCGCGGTCCTGCTGGGGATCAGGGCCGTAACCGTTCCGTGATCGACGGTACGGATCGGGTTGTCCGCGTGGGACCGGTCCGCGACCACCGGCCGTCGCGGTGCTGCGAGTGGCGGGCCGCTCGGCCGGAAGGATCAACCGTGATCCACCTGTTGCCGAGGTGGGGTCAGGCGTCCTGGACGTCCCAGGTGCCCGCGGCGTAGTCGAGGGTGACCCGCAGCGCGCCTCCGTCGCCGTGGCTGACGTAGACGAGCCGGTCGTCGGTGGCCTCCTGCACCTCGGTCCGCGCGTCGTACAGCCACGGGTGACGGCGGCGCAGCCCGATCAGCTCCTGGTGCACGGCCAGGACGTGCGGGTCGGAGCCGGAGGGGAGGGACCCGTCGGCGGGGAACTCGGGGCGGACCGCGTCGTCGCCGCCGGCCCGCTCCTCCTTGACCCCCGTGAGGCCGAGCTCGTCGCCTGCGTACACCGAGGGGGTGCCGCCGACGGTGCAGAGCACGGCGACGGCCAGCTCGATGTGGCGGCGGTCGTGCAGCTGCGACGCGAGGCGGGTGACGTCGTGGTTGCCGACGAAGGTGTTCGGCACCGCGGCGGCGACGAACCGGTCGTGGCGCTGCAGCGCCCACGCCAGCTCGTGCGGGTTGCCGTCGTCGAGGCTCGACCAGATCGCCTTCCACAGCTCGTACTGGGTGAGCGAGTCGATCGTGGTGGCGGCGGTGACCGCGTCGTGCTCGCCGTGGATGACCTCGCCGAGGAACCAGGCATCCGGGTGGCGCTCGCGGACGCGGGGGAGCACGTCGGCCCAGAAGTCGTCGGGGACGGTGTAGGCGGCGTCGAGCCGCCACCCGTCGGCGCCGCGGTCGAGCCAGTGGCAGAGGATCTCGACGACGTGGTCGCGGACCGCGGGGTTGTCGTGGTCGAGGGTGTGCAGGCCGGGGTGGCCCTCGAAGACGGCGATGTCCCCGTCGTCGGTGTGCCGGAACCAGGCGTCGTCCGGCCCGCCGGGGTCGGCGCGGGCGGCGAGCAGCCGCGGGTGCTCGGGGCCGACGTGGTTGAACACGCCGTCGAGCAGGATCCGCAGGCCGCGCCCCTTCCCCTCGGCGACGAGCGCGTCGAAGTCGGCGTCCGAGCCCAGGCGCGGGTCGATCCGCAGGTGGTCGGTGGTGTCGTAGCCGTGGGTGGCCGAGGCGAACACCGGGCCGAGCAGCAGCCCGTTCGCCCCCAGCGCGACGGCGTGGTCGAGCCATCCGATGATCCGCCGCAGCGAGTGGTCCGCGCCGTCGCCGCGGTCGGGGTGGGCCCCGGTGAACCCCAGCGGGTACACGTGCCACCAGATCGCGTGCCGTACCCAGTCCATCCGCGCGACCCTAGTCGTCGAACGGGTCCCCGGCCCGCGCCCCGCCGAGCGCGCGGAGCAGCGAGGCGAACCCGCCCGCCACGTGCTCCTCGGTCGCGGCGGCGGCCCGGTCGGCGTCGCCGTCGGTCACCGCGTCGAGGATCGCCCGGTGCTCGGCGGCCGAGGCGGCGGCGCGGTCGTCGTCCTGCAGGGTCAGGTCCCACGGGAACGCCTGCCACAGCGCGGCGATCCGCTCCGGCAGCGCGGCCACGCCGCACCGGTCGTAGAGCAGGAAGTGGAACTCGCGGTTCCGCTCGCGGGCGGCGGCCGGGTCGTCGGCGGGGCGGTCGAGGACGGCGCGGGCCCGGGCGAGGTCGTGCCGCGAGACCCGCGGCGTCGCGCGGCGGACCGCGTAGGCCTCGGTGAGCCGGCGCACCACGTAGGTCGCGGTCACCCGGTCCACGTCGACGCCGGCGACCCGCACCCCGCGGTGGTGCTCGGCGACGACCAGCCCCTCCGCGGACAGCAGGCTCAGCGCCTCGCGGACCGGGGTGATGGAGGCGCCGAACCGGCGGGCCAGCTCGTCCTGGCGCAGCGGCGTCCCGCGGGCGAGGCCGCCGCCGAGGATGTCGCGGCGCAGCTCGGCGACGATCCGGTCCCGCTTGGTGCTCACCGCTCGTCGAGCCAGGCGAGGACGGCCCCGGTGTGCTCGCCGACGGCCGGGACCGGGTCCATCCGCGCGGTCCGCCCGGCGACGGTGATCGGCGGCTGCAGTGCGCGCAGCGGCCCGACCGGGCTGCCGACCTCGGTCCACCGGTCGCGCGCGGCGAGCTGCGGGTGCTCCAGCACCTCCCCGACCTCGCGCCGCCGGGCGTGCGCGATCCGCGCCTCCACCAGCCGCGCGACGAGCTCGTCGCCGGTCAGGCCCGTGAGCACGGTGTCGATCTCGGCGTGCAGGTCGGGACGGTTCTCCACCCGGGCCCGGCCGCTCGCGAACCGCGGGTCGGTCTCGACCTCCGGGCGGCGGAGCACGACCTCGCAGAACGTCGCCCACTCGCGTTCGTTCTGGATCGACAGGACGACGTCGGTGCCGTCGCCGGCGGAGAACGTGCCGTACGGGGCGATGGCGGCGTGGCTGGTGCCGGTCCGCTTCGGGGCGGTGCCGCCGTAGCCGGCGTAGTAGAGCGGGTAGCCCATCCACTCCACCAGCGAGTCGAACAGGCTGACCTCGAGGTCGGTGCCCCGTCCGGTGCGTTCCCGCTCGTAGAGCGCGGACAGGATGCCGGAGAAGGCGTACATGCCGGCACCGATGTCGGCGGCCGGGATCCCGCTCTTCGCGGGCGCGTCCTCGGTGCCGGTGATCGAGACGAGCCCGGCCTCGGACTGGATGAGCAGGTCGTAGGCCTTGGCGTCGCGGTACGGGCCGGACGAGCCGTAGCCGGAGATCGAGCAGGTCACCAGCCGCGGGTACCGCTCGCGCAGCGCCGCGGCACCGAGCCCGAGCCGTTCGGCGGCGCCCGGGGCGAAGTTCTGCACGAACACGTCGGCCCGTTCCAGCAGCCGCAGCATCGTGGCGCGGCCGTCGTCGGACTTGAGGTCGAGGGTGACCGACTCCTTGGACCGGTTCAGCCACACGAAGTGGCTGGACATGCCGCGGACGGTCTCGTCGTAGTCGCGGGCGAAGTCGCCCGAGCCCTCGCGTTCGATCTTGACGACGCGGGCGCCGAGGTCGGCGAGGTGCCGGGTCGCCAGCGGTGCGGCGACGGCCTGCTCGCAGGACACGACGAGCAGTCCCTCCAGGGGGAGTGCCATCAGATGCTCCGTCCGCCGTCGACGGGCAGGACGACGCCGGTCAGGAACGACGCGGCGTCGGAGGCGAGGAACACCGCGGCGTCGGCGACGTCGCCCGTCTCCGCGAGCCGGGTCTGCGGGATGCCGGCGACGAAGCGCTCGCGAGCGGCCTCGGGGTCGTCGTCGAGCGCGGTGGCGGGGAAGCCGGTGAGCCCGGCGTCGCACGACGGCAGGTCCAGGCGCCCGAACGCCTCCTCGACGAACCGACCGGCCCCCGCCCGGCCGATGCCGGACGCGCCCCCGGTGACGATCGCGACCTTGCCCTGCAGTGCGCCCGCGGCCATGACGGCTCCTCGACGTCGAGACGATGCCTGATCCCACAGATCATGCATCAGTCGCCCGGATCATGCATCGCCGGACGCGATCGTCCCGCCGTCCCGCTCCCGTCGACTCCGGGTCAGGGGTGCCGGGCTGCGGCGACGAAGTCGCGGATGCGGGCGTGGTCCTTCACGCCGCGGGACGACTCGACGCCGCTGGAGACGTCGACGCCCCAGGGACGGACGCGGCGCACCGCGGTGGCGACGGTGTCCGGGTCCAGCCCGCCCGCGAGCAGCCACCTCCCGGCCGGTCGCGGGTCGAGCGCCTCGGCGTCCCAGCGCTCACCGGACCCGGCGACGGGGGAGTCGAGCAGCAGCACGTCCTCGCCGTACAGACCCACGGTGAGGTCGGGGTCGTGGGCCAGTGAGGTCGCCCGCCACAGGGTGATCGGCGCGCGGGCGGCCGCGGTGAAGTCGTCCCGGGTGTAGCGGCCGTGCAGCTGCAGCACGTCGGCGCCTGCGTCGCCGGTCACCGCCGCGGCCCGGTCGGCGGGCAGGTCGGCGACGACGACCACCGACCGCACCCCGTCCGGCACCCGGTCGACGAGCGCGCCCAGGTCGGCCGGGTCGACGTGGCGGGGGCTCGGCGGGTACACGACGAACCCGACCGCGTCGGCGCCGGCGGCCACCGCCGCGTCGACGTCACCGGGGGTCCGCAGCCCGCACACCTTGACGAACACTCGTCCGACCCTACGGGGCGCCCGGCCTCGGAGTTCGAGCACGCCTGCTCCTCCTCGGTGAGCAGCGAGTCCCGGTGGTCCGGCTCCCGGCGAGGACCCGGTCTCGCGGTGGCAGGCAGGTACCCGGCCGGCACGTGCTGCGGCGGGAACCGAGCGGCGGGCACGTCGAGCGAGCCGGACGGGCCCGCCACGACCGGCACGTCGAGTCCGTGGAGGACGTCGAGCAGGACGCGCCCCACCGGCGGCGGGTCGTCGGTGCGTCGTCGAGCAGGCGGCGGACGGTGTCCGCCGCGGAGGTGGGCGTTTCCAGCGCGCCCCGGGCCGCCAGGTCGGCGACGAGCCGGTGCGCGGTCGGCAGGGGGACGTCGGCGGGCCGGTCGGGGCCGAACGCGTCGAGCAGGCCGAGCGCGCGCACCACGACCGACCCGGTCGGTCCCACCGGGTGGCCGCGGCGCGACGTGGTCATGCCCGCCGGCATCAGGTGTCGTAGTCGACCGTGACGGTGTCGGTCACCGGGCGGGACTGGCAGGTGAGGACGAACCCGGCGGCGACCTCGTCGTCCTCCAGTGCGTAGTTGCGCCGCATCGTCACCTCGCCGTCGGTCACCTTCGCCCGGCACGTCCCGCACACCCCGCCCTTGCAGGCGAACGGCAGGTCGCCACGGACCTTCTGGGCGGCGTCGAGGACGTACCCGCCGGCCGGGACGGCCAGCGTCGTCGACCGTCCGTTGAGGACGACCGTGACCTGCGCGCCGTCGCCGTCCGGCCCGGGCTCGTGGCGGTCGACCTCGGGTGGCGGCTCGTCGACGTAGAACAGCTCGCGGTGTACCCGGCGCCGCTCGACGCCCAGCTCGCCGAGCACCGCGACCGCGGCCTCGGTCATGCCCAGCGGGCCGCACAGCCACCAGTCGTCGACGTCGCCGGTGTCGACCAGCGCGGTGAACAGCAGTCGCAGCCGGTCGGCGTCCAGCCGGCCGTTGACGATCTCGGACTCGGTGGGTTCGCGCGAGAGCACGTGCAGCAGGTGCAGCCGCGGGCCGTAGCGGTTCTTCAGGTCGGCGATCTCCTCGGTGAACATCACCGTGTCGGTCCGCCGGTTGCCGTAGACGAGGGTGACGCGGGTGTCGTCGTGCGCGGCCAGCAGCGACGCCGCGATCGACAGCACCGGGGTGATCCCGGACCCGGCGGCGACGAGGCCGTGGTGCGTTCCCGCGGTCAGCTCCGGGGTGAACGACCCGGCGGGCGGGCCGACCTCGACGACGTCGCCCGGGGCCACCTCGTCGACCAGCCAGGCGGAGAACAGGCCGCCGTCGACCCGGCGTACCCCCACCCGCGGCGCGGTCCCGGCGGCGGAGCAGATCGAGTACGACCGGCGCTCCTCGCCGTCGGCGGTGTCCTTCCGCAGGGTCAGGTACTGGCCGGGCCGGAAGTCGTAGTGCCCGCGCAGGTCCTCGGGGACGTCGAAGGTGACGGCGACGGCGTCGTCGCACAGCCGGTCGACCTCGGTCACCACGAGCCGGTGGAAGCCGGCGGGCAGCGCGTCGTCCCCGGCCAGCAGGGCCTCGATCTCGTCGTCCAGGGCGAGCATCGTCCGGCCGTACGCCCGGTTGGCCCGGGCCTGCCACGCCGCCGCGCGCCGCTCGCTCATCAGATCTCCTCGCCGGTCTGGTCGATCACCGGGCGCGCTCCGCTCCTCGCTCGCCAGGGCTCGCTGCGATGGTCACACACTCAGATCTCCTTCATGTGCTCGAACGGCTCACGGCAGGTGGTGCACCGTCGCAGCGCGGTGCACGCGGTCGGGCCGAAGCGTGACAGCTCCTCGGTCGCCCGGGACCCGCACTGCGGGCAGGGCACGACCGTCGACGGCGCGTCCAGCGTCAGCGGGATCGGTCCGCCCGTCCGCGGGGCGCTCCCGGGCGGCGCGACGCCGGCCTCGGCGAGCTTGCGCCGCCCGGCCTCGCTGATCCAGTCCGTGCTCCAGGCGGGGGAGAGCACCGTCCGCACCTCGACGCGCGCGTACCCGGCCGCGGTGAGCGCGCCGCGGATGTCCGCGCGCATCTCCTCGATCGCCGGGCAGCCGGAGTAGGTGGGGGTGATCGTGACCGTCACGCGATCGTCCTGTTCGGACACCGAGCGGATCACGCCGAGGTCGTCGAGGGTGAGCATCGGCATCTCGGGGTCGACGACCTGCGCGACGACCCCGCCCGCCCCGCTCACCAGGACGCCCCGGGGTGACGGCGCGCGAGGCTCTGCAGCACGACCAGTGCGGGCTCCAGCTTCTCGGTGTGCACGCCCTGGCGGCCGCCGCGGCCCCCGATCGTGCCGGTCGGCCGGACCTGCGGCACGGTCAGCGTGGCGCGCCCGATCACCTGCGCCAGGACGGCGTCGACCTCCTCGCGGGTGTCCGCCGGATCGACGGCGACACCGGCGGTGACCAGGCGTCGCTCGGTGTCGGTGGTGCGGAACAGCTCGCCGAGGTGCGGCCACACCCACTCCAGCGCGTCCTGCATGCGCCGGTGCGACTCCGGCGTGCCGTCGCCGAGGCGCAGCGTCCAGCGCGCGGCGTGGTCACGGTGGTAGGTGACCTCCTTGACCCCCTTCGCGGCGACGGCGGCGACCACCGGGTCGGCGGAGTCCGTGAGCCGGTGCAGCAGCGCGAGCCGCCAGGTGGCGAACACCAGCAGCCGGGCGACGGCGCGCGCGAAGTCCAGGTCGTCGGACGGCTCGACAAGCCCGACGCAGCGGAACTCCGACACCTCGCGCCAGTAGGCCAGCGCGTCCTCGTCGCGGCCGGTCAGGTGCCCGGCGCGCGACAGCAGCACCCGGGCCTGGCCGAGCAGGTCGAGCGCGGTGTTGGCGATCGCGACCTCCTCCTCCAGCTCCGGGGCGTTCGAGACCCATTCTGTCAGCCGGTGGGACAGCACCAGTGCGTCGTCGCCGAGCATCAGGCAGTACTCCGCGAGGTCCGCCGGTTCGGTGCCCGCGGGAACCGGCGCGACGATGTCCGCCGCGCGGTCCTCGAACCCCGACCCGAACGCCCAGCGCGGGTCGTCGCCCCCCTCGCTGAGGCCGTCGTAGACGGAGCCGCTCACAGGTGCGGCACCTCCTCCGGGATCGCGTAGAACGTCGGGTGCCGGTAGACCTTGTCCCCGCTCGGGGCGAAGAACGGGTCCTTCTCGTCCGGGCTGGACGCGGTGATCGCGTCGGCGCGGACCACCCAGATGCTCACGCCCTCGTTGCGACGGGTGTAGACGTCGCGGGCGTTGTGCAGGGCCATCTCGTCGTCCGCGGCGTGCAGCGACCCGACGTGGACGTGGTTGAGCCCGCGCTTGCCGCGGACGAACACCTCGTAGAGCGGCCAGGCGCGGCGGCTCGGCCGCTCGCCCTGCCCGGTCTCGACACCCGTCGTCGGGACGGCGCCGTGGCCGCCCTCGGCGGTGACCTCGGTCGGGTCCACCTGCTCCCCGCTCACGCCCGGGCCTCCTGCTTCTCCGCGTACGCCCGTGCCGCCTCGCGTACCCATGCCCCGTTCTCGTGCGCGCGACGCCGGTGGTCCAGGCGCTGCCGGTTCGCCGGCCCCGCCCCGGAGACGACGGCGGAGAACTCCGACCAGTCCGGCTCGCCGAAGTCGTGCGCCTGCCGCTCGTCGTTCCAGCGCAGGTCCGGGTCGGGCAGCGTGACGCCCAGCACCGCCGCCTGCGGGACGGTCATGTCGACGAAGCGCTGGCGCAGCTCGTCGTTGGTGTGGCGCTTGATGCCCCAGGCCATCGACCGGTGGGTGTTGGGGGAGTCGCCGTCGGCCGGGCCGAACATCATCAGCGACGGCCACCACCAGCGGTCCACCGACTCCTGGACCATGCGCTTCTGCGCCTCGGTCCCCGCGGTCAGGGCGAGCAGCGACTCGTAGCCCTGGCGCTGGTGGAACGACTCCTCCTTGCAGATGCGGATCATCGCCCGGGCGTAGGGCCCGTAGGAGCAGCGGCACAGTGGGACCTGGTTCGCGATCGCCGCGCCGTCGACCAGCCACCCGATGACCCCGATGTCCGCCCAGGACAGCGTCGGGTAGTTGAAGATCGAGCTGTACTTCTGCTTGGAGTCGATCAGCTTCTCGGTGAGCTCCTCGCGGTCGACCCCAAGGGTCTCGGCGGCCGCGTAGAGGTACATGCCGTGGCCGGCCTCGTCCTGCACCTTGGCCAGCAGGATCGCCCGGCGCCGCAGCGAGGGCGCGCGCAGCAGCCAGTTGCCCTCCGGCTGCATCCCGATGATCTCCGAGTGCGCGTGCTGGGCGATCTGCCGGATCAGGGTCCTGCGGTAGGCCTCGGGCATCCAGTCCCGCGGCTCGATCCGCTGGTCCGCCGCGATCGTCGCGTCGAACCGCTCCGCCAGCTCCGCCGGGGATGGCGCGGTGCTCGTCACTGGACACCTCCGTACCGAATGTTCGTTCGGCGCCGAGTGTGGCGGACGAGCGGAGGATCCCGCAACCCCGGCTCCCGCGCGGTGGTCGGTGCCGCCCATCCCGACCTGCGCTTCGGTATCGAGTACGACGGGGAGCGCCGTCTGGACCGCGGTCGTGCCCGGCGGACCTGCGGCGGCAGGCGTTCCGGACCGCGCAGGGCTGGGAGGTCCTGCGTCCCGAGACGGTCACTCCTCAGCGGTGCAGGCGCAGGAGTCCGGCGTCGGTGGGGGTGAGCCCGCAGGAGCGGTGGAAGGGGGTCAGGTGGGGGGCGAAGTCGGCGTGCAGCCAGGTGCAGCCCGCCGCGGTGGCCTGCTCCACTGCTCCGGCGAGGTTGACGAACCCGGCGAGCGCGTCGCCGTCGCGGGCGTCGAGCCAGCTCAGGCTGTGTGCGGCGAGCTGGGCGGACCAGCGTCGCAGGCGTGGGGTCTCGTCGAACCCGGCGGCGTGCAGCGCGGAGAGCGCGACGTCGTCGACGTCCGGGCGGACCCGGACCCGGATGTCGGTCACGGCGCCGGGACGATGCCGGCGAACGCGGCGCGGACGACGTCCTCGGGCAGGGTGGCGGTCCCGGGGCGGCCGGGGCGGTACCACTCGACGATCGAGTTGATCGTGCCGGACAGCAGCCGTGCGGCCAGGGCGGGGTCGACGTCGGAGCGGACCTCGCCGGCGTCGACGGCGTCGCGGACCAGGGCGCGCACGGCGGCGTCGAACGCACGGCGGCGTTCCAGCGCCCAGCGCTCGGTCTCGGTGTTGCCGCGCACCCGGAGCAACAGGGTGACGTAGGGCAGCTCGGACATCAGCACCCTGACCTGCGCGGCGACGATCACCCGCAGCCGGTCGGCGGGGGAGCCGGCGCGGGCCTCGGGCAGGTCGAGCACGCCGAACAGCCCGTCGACGGCGCGTTCCAGCGCCGCGCGCAGCAGCGCCTCCTTGCCCGCGAAGTGGTGGTAGAACGACGACTTCGTGATCCCGGCGGCCCGCGAGAGGTCCTCCATCGACGTCGCGTCGTAGCCGCGGTCGATGAACTCCCCGACCGCGGTCTCGAGCAGCGCGTCGCGGCCGCCGCTGGGTCGCCGGGCCCGCTTGACCGGCGAGCTCATCGGCCCTCGAAGACGGGCTTCTTCTTCGCGAGGAAGTCGCTCACGGCCTGCTGGTGGTCGCGCGTGGTCGACAGCCGGACCTGGGCGTCGGCCTCGTACTCCAGGACGGCGGGGAGCTCGTTGACCGCGCCGAAGCGCAGCGCGCCCTTCACCTCGGCGTAGGCGCGGGTGGGTCCGGCGGCCAGCCGGCGCGCGAGCTCCAGCGCGGTGCCGAGGACCTGGTCGGCCGGGACGACGTCGCGCACCAGGCCCCAGTTGCGGGCGTCCTCGGCGGTGAACTGCTCATTCAGCAGCACCAGCTCGGTCGCCCGGGAGACGCCGACGGCGTGCGCGAGCGACGCCGCGAGGCCGCTGTCGGTGGACAGCCCGATCCCGGTGAACGCGGTCGCGAACTTCAGCCCCTCCGCGGCGATCCGCAGGTCGGTGGCCAGCGCGATGCCGAGCCCGGCGCCCACGCAGGGCCCGTTGATCGCGGCGACCACCGGCTTCGGTGCCTCGTTGAGCGCGCGGATCAGCGGGTTGTAGTGCCGGCGCACGGTGCCCAGGGCGTCGACCGGGTCGACGCCCAGCGCCGCGGCGTGCTCGCCCAGGTCCTGCCCGACGCAGAACGCCTTCCCCGCGCCGGTCAGCACGATCGCGCGTACGGACTCGTCCCCGGCGACCTCGACGACCGCGGGGAGCAGCGCCTCCTTGAGCTCGACGGTGAGCGCGTTGTACTTCGCGGGCCGGTTCAGCGTGACCACCGCGACCGACGGGTCGGTCTCGTCGCGGGTCACGAGGACGGCGGGATCGGTGCCGGTGGCGGGGGAGGTCATCCGACGAGCCTAGCGGCCGACCGAACGATCGGTCTCCCCGTCCTGCCGGCGTCCGGACGGACCCTGGTGCGGTTCCGTGGACCGGTGCTAGGTTCGCCCGAACGAACGGTCGGTTCAATCGCTGACCCGCGACGACGAAGCGCGACGGAGGCTCGCCGATGACCCTGCTCCGCAGTCACCTCTCCGGTACCTGGCAGACCGGGAGCGGCGAGGGCCGCCCGCTGTACGACGCGGTGACCGGCGAGGAGGTCGCCCGCATCTGTTCCGACGGCCTCGACCTCGCCGGGGCGCTGGAGTACGGGCGGCGGACCGGCGGGCCCGCGCTGCGCGAGCTCACCTTCCACCAGCGTGCCGCCCTGCTGAAGGCGCTCGGGCAGCACCTGCGCGAGCACCGCGAGCAGCTCTACGCCGTCTCCGCGCGGACCGGCGCCACCCTCGGCGACTCGAAGTTCGACGTCGACGGCGGCATCGGCGTCCTGCTCGCCTACGCCTCCAAGGCGAAGCGCGAGCTGCCCAACGACACGATCCACGTCGAGGGCGACGTCGAGCCGCTCGGCCGGGGCGGGACGTTCCTCGGCCAGCACGTGCTCACCCCGTTGCACGGGGTCGCGGTGCAGGTCAACGCGTTCAACTTTCCCGTCTGGGGCCCGCTGGAGAAGCTCGCCCCGGCCTTCCTCGCGGGCGTCCCGACGCTGATCAAGCCCGCGTCGCCGACGGCCTTCCTCACCGCGGAGCTCGCCGAGCTGATCATCGGCTCCGGCCTGCTGCCCGAGGGGTCGGTGCAGTTCGTCGCCGGCTCGCTCGGCGACACCTTCGACCACCTCACCGGGCAGGACCTGGTGAGCTTCACCGGCTCGGCGTCGACCGCGCAGACCCTGCGCAGCCACCCCGGCATCGTCCGGAACTCCGTGCGGTTCTCCGCCGAGGCCGACTCGCTCAACCTGGCCGCGCTCGGCCCGGACGCCGCGCCCGGGACGGCCGAGTTCGACCTGTTCGTGACGACCCTGACCACCGAGATGACGGTCAAGGCCGGGCAGAAGTGCACCGCGATCCGGCGCGCGTTCGTGCCGCGCGCCCACGTCGACGTCGTCGTCGAGGCGGTGACCGCGCGGCTGGCGCGGGTCGTCGTCGGGGCGCCCGGCGCCGAGGGGGTCGGGATGGGCGCGCTCGCGAGCCTGAACCAGCGCGAGGAGGTCCGCCGCAGCGTGAAGGCCCTGCGCGACGCCGGCCGGATCGTGTTCGGCGACCCCGACCGCGTCGAGGTGACCGGCGCCGACGCCGACCGGGGCGCGTTCGTGTCCCCGCTGCTGCTCGTCGGCGATCCGGACCGGGCCGAGCCGCACGAGGTCGAGGCGTTCGGTCCGGTGGCGACGGTCCTGCCCTACGACACCACCGGGCAGCTGGTCGACCTCGCCGCGCGGGGCCGGGGCTCGCTCGCGGGGTCGGTCGTGTCGGCCGACCCGGCCTTCGTCCGCGAGGTCGTGCTCGGCGTCGCGCCGTTCCACGGGCGCGTCCACGTGCTCAACGCCCGCGACGCCGGGGAGTCCACCGGGCACGGGTCGCCGCTGCCCCAGCTCGTCCACGGTGGACCCGGCCGGGCCGGCGGTGGCGAGGAGATGGGCGGTGTGCGCGGGGTCTTCCACCACATGCAGCGCACCGCGGTCCAGGCCGATCCCGACTCGCTCGCCGCGATCACCGGCCGCTGGGTCGCCGGCGCGCAGCGCCACACCTCCGACGTGCACCCGTTCCGCAAGCACCTGGAGGAGCTGCGGCCGGGCGACTGCCTGGTCGCGGGCCCGCGCCGGGTGATGCAGGCCGACGTGGAGCACTTCGCCGAGTTCACCGGGGACACGTTCTACGCGCACATGGACGAGGCCGCCGCCGCGGCGAACCCGCTGTTCGGGCAGCGCGTCGCGCACGGCTACCTGGTCGTCTCGCTCGCCGCGGGGCTCTTCGTGGACCCCGATCCGGGCCCGGTGCTCGCGAACTTCGGCGTCGACGGGCTGCGGTTCCTCACCCCCGTCCGCTTCGACGACGAGCTCACCGTGACGCTGACCTGCAAGCAGCTCACCCCGCGCGAGTCCGCAGGGTACGGCGAGGTGCGCTGGGACGCCGACGTCACGCGGCAGGACGGCGAATCCGTCGCCCGCTACGACGTGCTCACCCTCGTCGCGAAGAGGGACGCCCGATGACCGCCGTCACGACGCGCCGGGGCCAGGCACCCCCGGCCGAGCTGCTGGACCCGGCCGAGCGGATGTCGGTCGACGAGCTGCGCGCGCTGCAGCTGGAGCGTCTGCAGTGGACCCTGCGGCACGCCTGGGAGAACGTCCCGCACTACCGGCGGACGTTCGAGGAGCACGGCGTGCACCCCGACGACTGCCGCGAGCTCGCCGACATCGCGCGGTTCCCGACGACGACCAAGGCCGACCTGCGCGAGACCTACCCGTTCGGGATGTTCGCCGTGCCGCGGGAGCGGATCGCGCGGATCCACGCGTCGTCGGGCACCACCGGCAAGCCGACGGTCGTCGGCTACACCGCGGGCGACATCGACCGGTGGGCCGGGCTCGTGGCCCGCTCCATCCGGGCCGCGGGCGGGCGCCCGGGGCACCGCGTGCACGTCGCCTACGGGTACGGCCTGTTCACCGGCGGGCTCGGTGCGCACTACGGCGCGGAGAAGCTGGGCGCGACCGTCATCCCCGTCTCCGGCGGGATGACCCCGCGCCAGGTGCAGCTCATCGGTGACTTCGAGCCCGAGGTCATCATGCTGACCCCGAGCTACATGCTGACCCTGCTCGACGAGTTCGAGCGCCAGGGTGTCGACCCGCGTGCGACGAGTCTGCAGGTCGGGATCTTCGGAGCCGAGCCGTGGACCGAGCAGATGCGCGCCGAGATCGAGGAGCGCACCGGCATCCACGCCGTCGACATCTACGGGCTGTCCGAGGTCATGGGGCCGGGCGTCTCGCAGGAGTGCGTGGAGACCAAGGACGGCCTGCACATCTGGGAGGACCACTTCCTGCCCGAGGTCGTCGACCCGCTCGACGGCACCCCGCTGCCCGACGGCGCCGAGGGCGAGCTGCTGTTCACCAGCCTCACCAAGGAGGGGCTGCCGATCATCCGCTACCGCACCCGTGACCTCACGACGCTGCTCCCGGGCACCGCGCGGCCGCAGATGCGGCGGATGGCCAAGATCACCGGCCGGTCCGACGACATGATCATCCTGCGCGGGGTGAACGTCTTCCCGACCCAGATCGAGGAGATCGTGCTCCGCACGCCCGGGCTCGCGCCGCACTTCCAGCTGGAGCTGACGACCCAGGGCAGGCTCGACGCGATGACCGTGCGCGTGGAGGCCCGCGTCGACACGCCCGCCGGGCGCCGTGACCCGGCCGCCGCGGAGCTCGTGCGCGCGGTGAAGGAGACCGTCGGCATCTCCGTGACCTGCGACGTCGTCGACCCCGACACCCTGGAGCGCTCGGTCGGGAAGCTGCAGCGGCTCAAGGACCGCCGGGAGCCGAGGGCCTGACCCGTCAGCGCGACTCGTCCTCGAAGATCAGGATCGTCCGCGTCGACACGACCGCCGGCAGCGCCTGCAGGCGTTCGAGCACGACGCTGCGCAGCGCGTCGTTGCCGGTGGTGCGCACCAGCAGCAGCACGTCGAAGTCCCCGCCGACCAGCGCCGTGTGCCGGACCTCGGGGATCGCGCGCAGCTGTTCGCGCAGCTCGCGCCAGCTGTTCTGGCGCACCGTCAGCGTCACGTACGCCGAGGTGTGCAGCCCCACCTTGTCCGGGTCGACGAGCGCGGTGAACCCGGTGACCACGCGATCGTCGACGAGCCGGGCGAGGCGGGCGTAGGCGTTCGCCCGCGAGATCGTCAGGCGCTCGGCCAGTGCGCGCCCGGTCAGCCTGCCGTCGCGCTGCAGTTCCGCGACCATCCGCCGGTCGATGTCGTCGAGCACCCATGCCCTCCGTTCGTCTCGCCGGACCCTGCCGGGCACCGGTGACCCGGACCACTCGTCCGGGCCGGTGCCGCGATGCGGGTCGATCGTCTCGTCATCTCCCCAGTGAGGGCCGATCGTACCGATCATGCGCCATTCTCGAGGCACTGTGTCCGCACGGAGGGAGTCATCGTGGACGACCGGCGCGAGACCGTCCGCCTGCTGGAGCCGGACGGCACCACCGTGCCCGGCGCGCAGCTCCCGCCGCCGGACCGGCTGCTCACCGGCTACCGCGGCCTGGTGCACGCCCGGCGGCTCAACGAGCAGGCCGGCGCGCTGGTCCGGCAGGGACGCCTGGCCGTGTACCCGTCCTCGCGCGGCCAGGAGGCCTGCCAGGTGGCCGCGGCGATGGTGCTCGCCGAGGGCGACTGGCTCTTCCCGACCTACCGCGACACCGCCGCGATCGTCGCCCGCGGCGTCGACCCGGTCGAGGCGCTCACGATGCTGCGCGGGGACCGGCACTGCGGCTACGACGTCGCCGCCCACCGCGTCGCCCCGCAGGCCACCCCGCTGGCGACGCAGCTGCTGCACGCCGTCGGCGTCGCCCACGCGGCGCGGCTCAAGGGCGAGCCCGACGCCGTCCTGGCGCTCTGCGGCGACGGCGCCACCAGCGAGGGCGACTTCCACGAGGCGCTGAACTTCGCCGCGGTCTTCCGCGCGCCGGTGGTGTTCCTCGTGCAGAACAACAAGTACGCGATCTCGGTGCCGCTGCACCGGCAGAGCGCCGCCGCCAGCCTCGCGGACAAGGCGGTCGGCTACGGCATGCCCGGAGTGCGGGTCGACGGCAACGACCTCCCCGCGCTGCTCACCGTGCTCGACGACGCCGTCGCACTGGCCCGCTCCGGTGGCGGCCCCACCCTGGTCGAGGCCGACACCTACCGCATGGAGGCCCACACCAACGCCGACGACGCGGGCCGCTACCGCGACGAGAGCGAGGTCGCCTCCTGGGCCGGCCGCGACCCGTTGGTGCGCCTGCGCACCCGGCTGCGCGCCGACCACCTGCTCGACGACGACGCCGAGCGCGCCCTCACCGACGACGCCGAGCGGATGGCCGCCGACCTGCGCACCGGCATCGCGGCCGAGTCCCCGGTGGACCCCGAGGACCTGTTCGCGCACGTCTACGCCCACCCCACCCCGCAGCTGCGCGAGCAGCGCGACCAGCTGCGCGCCGAGCTGGAGGTCACGCCGTGAACACCGGTCCCGTGAAGCTCACCATGGCGCAGTCGATCAACACGGCGCTGCGCGAGGCGATGGCCGCCGACCCGACCGTCGTCGTGTTCGGGGAGGACGTCGGCCCGCTCGGCGGGGTCTTCCGGGTCACCGACGGGCTCACCGCCGAGTTCGGCGAGCACCGCTGCTTCGACACCCCGCTCGCCGAGTCCGGCATCGTCGGCACCGCGGTGGGGATGGCGATGAACGGGCTGCGGCCCGTCGTCGAGATGCAGTTCGACGCGTTCGCCTACCCGGCGTTCGAGCAGATCGCCAGCCACGTCGCGAAGTTCGGCAACCGCACCTCGGGCCGGATGCGGCTGCCGATGGTCATCCGGGTGCCCTACGCCGGCGGGATCGGCGGCGTCGAGCACCACTGCGACTCCTCCGAGGCGTACTACGCCCACACCGCCGGGCTGACCGTGCTCGCCCCGGCCACGAACGCCGACGCCCACGGCCTGCTCCGCGCGGCGATCGAGTACCCGGACCCGGTGGTCTTCCTGGAGCCGAAGAAGCACTACTTCACCAAGGAGGAGGTGGACACGACCGTCCCGGTGCCGCCGATCGGACGTGCCGTCGTCCGCCGCCCCGGGGTCGACGCGACGCTCATCGCCTACGGCCCGACGGTCCCGGTCGCGCTCGCCGCCGCCGAGGAGGCCGCCCGCGAGGGCCGTGACCTGGGCGTGGTCGACCTGCGGTCGATCGTCCCGTTCGACGACGAGACCGTCTGCGCGCAGGTCCGCCGGACCGGGCGGGCGGTCGTCGTCGCGGAGGCCCCGGGGTTCGCCTCGGTCGCCTCGGAGATCGCCGCCCGGGTCTCCGAGCGGTGCTTCCACCACCTCGAGGCGCCGGTGCGCCGGGTGACCGGGTTCGACGTGCCCTACCCGCCGTCGAAGCTGGAGCAGCACCACCTGCCCGGGGTGGACCGGGTGCTCGACGCCGTCGACTCGCTCGGCTGGGAGGACGCGGCGTGAGCGCGCAGGTGTTCACCCTGCCCGACCTGGGGGAGGGGCTGACCGAGGCCGAGCTGGTCCGCTGGCTCGTGGCCGACGGGGACACCGTCGGCGTCGACCAGCCCGTGGTCGAGGTGGAGACGGCGAAGGCCGTGGTCGAGGTGCCGTCGCCGTACGCGGGCACGGTGCTGACCCGGCACGGCGCGGAGGGCGAGACGCTGCGGGTCGGGGAGCCGTTGGTGTCGGTCGGGGACGCCGCCGACCCCGCCGCCGCTTCCGCCGCCGGGGAAGCCGGATCGGGGAACGTCCTGATCGGGTACGGCACGTCCGGCGGGCACGAGGGGGCCCGCCGGCGTCGCCGGGCCGCGAAGCGCGCCGCCGCGCCCGCGCCCGCCATCGCGCCCGCGCCCGCCGCTTCGCCCGAGCCCGAGCCCGCTGCCGCGCCCGCGATCCTGGCGGCGTCCGTCGCCGACCGCGCGCCGGGGGAGCGTCGGCCGGTGCAGTCGCCGGTGGTGCGGCGGCTGGCCCGCGACCACGGCATCGACCTCGCGACGGTCGAGGGGACCGGGCCCGGCGGGATGGTGCTGCGTCACGACGTGGCGCTCGCCGCCGCCCGCGCCGCGGAGCCTGCCGCCGCCGAGCCCGCTGCCGCGCCGCCCGCTGCTGCGCCGCCTGCTGCTGCGCCGCCTGCTGCTGCGCCGCCCGCTGCGACGACCGCCACCGCGCCGGACCGCGACCCCCGCACCGGGCTCGCGGTGCGCGAGATCGTGCCGCTCCGCGGGGTCCGCCGCGCCGTCGCCGAGACCCTGACCCGCAGCCGCGCCGAGATCCCCGAGGCCACGACCTGGGTCGACGTCGACGCCACCGATCTGCTCGCCCTGCGCCCGCAGCTCACCGGCGCCGACGGTCGCCCGGTCGGGCTGCTCGCGATCCTGGCCCGGTTCGTCGTCGCCGGTCTCGCGCGGTTCCCCGAGCTCAACGCCCGGGTCGACACGCAGGCGGGGGAGATCGTGCACCTCGACGGGGTGCACCTCGGCATCGCCGCGCAGACCGACCGTGGCCTGGTCGTCCCCTCGGTGGCCGACGCCCACCGCCTCGGGATGCGCGGTCTCGACACCGAGATCCGCCGGCTCACCGCGGCCGCCCGGGACGGCTCGGTCACCGTCGCGGAGCTGACCCGCGGCTCGTTCACCCTGAACAACTACGGGGTGCTCGGCGTCGACGGCAGCGCCGCGATCATCAACCATCCCGAGGTCGCGATGCTGGGCGTCGGACGGGTGCTGCCGCGGCCGTGGGTCGTCGACGGCGCGGTCGTCCCGCGGTCGATCACCCAGCTGTCACTGGTGTTCGACCACCGCGTCTGCGACGGCGGCACCGCGGGCGGGTTCCTGCGGTTCGTCGCCGACGCCGTCGAGTCCCCGCTGTCCGCGCTGGCCGATCTGTGACGGCTGCGCGCCGCCGCGTGATCACCACCGGCTCGACGCGCTGCGGGACCCGCCGACATCGCTGCCGGTCGCATCGGCAGGGCGGACGGTGATCCGCCGGGATGATCACTCCCAGCGGCTTCCCTGATCGTGGTGTCGCGGGTCGCCGCAGCTCAGCGCGCCGGGACGACGGTCCAGGCCGGGGCCTTCGCCGGGCGGCCGTCCCCGGAGGACCGGCCCCGCAGGCGTCGTCCGACCCAGGGCAGGACGTGGGCGCGGTAGTAGGCGAGCCCCGCGGCCGGCCCGGTCGGCGGGGTCGTGGCGACGGTCGTCGCGGGCGTCGCGCCGCGCACCCCGAGTGCCTCCAGCACCAGCCCGGCGGCGCGCAGGTGTCCGGGCGTACCCAGGTGCAGGCGGTCGTCCGACCAGTAGCCGGGCCTGCGGATCTCGGCGTCGCCGAACACGTCGACGAAGGTGAGCCCGCGGGCGGTGGCGAGGGTGCGCACCGTCGCCGACAGCTCGGCGCCGCGGCGGTGGACGACCCGTCCCAACGGGAGGCGGTCCGACGGGTCGGCGCCGCTGAGCAGCACCAGCCTGACCCCCGCCGCCGCGCAGCGGTCGACGGCGCGGGCGGTCAGCGCGGCGAGCCCGTCGACGTCGGTGCGGGGGCGCAGCATGTCGTTCCCGCCACCGTTGAGCGTGATCAGCGTCGGTGCGGGGTCCAGCGCCAGCGCGGCGTCGAGCTGCGGCCCGACGACGTCGGCCAGCAGCCGGCCCCGCACGGCCAGGTTGGCGTAGTGCACCGGTTCGCCGGAGGCGCCGGCCAGCCCGGCGGCGACCCGGTCGGCCCAGCCGCGGGGGACCCCGGCCGCGTCCTCGTCGCCCACGCCCTCGGTGAAGCTGTCCCCGATCGCCACGTACCGCACGGGGTCAGCATCCGCGTCGCGATCGCCACGGCTCTGCCCGGGGGTGGTGACGGCTGTTACCCTCGACCCGTGCGCGGTCGGATCATCACCCGGCGCGCCGGCTGAAGCCAGGGAGCCGGCGCGTGGCACGTCGTGCCCGCCGGACCTGGCCGGATCCTGACGTTCGCCCTCGAACACCGGAGATCCGATGAACGCCCTCACCGCCGAGCGCACCAGCACCGACAGCGATCCCGCCGAGCACGGTCACGTCGTCTCGCTGCTGCTGACCGATGCCGACGACGGCCTGTACAAGGTCCTCACCATGCTGCGGTCCCGACGCTGGAAGGTCCGCTCGCTGCGGGTCGACATGTCCGGCGAGATCGGCCGGGTCGACCTCGTCGTCACCCGCGACGGCCGGGACGCCGACCTGTTGCTCGAGCAGCTGCGCCGGGTCGTCCCGGTGGTGCGCGCCGACCTGGGCTGAACCGGGTACCACGTCCCTGGTCGGGGACCCCGGGGCGGCTCAGCCGTCGACGGTGCATGTCGGTGTGACGTCGATGCGATGTGGGTGGCGTCTGCGAGCAGCATCGGGCCACCACGGGCGGACCGTGGTCCAGGTCGTCAGTCCGGTCCGCGGTAGGTGTGTCCGGTCGGGGTGGTGGTGACGACGGTCCCGTCGGGGGCTCGGGCGATGTGCCAGCCGGGTTGTTCGCGGACGTGGTTGTGGAACTCGCAGACTCCGCGTCCGTTGTCGAGTTCGGTGCGTCCGCCGTCGGCGTCGCGGTGGATGTGGTCGAGGTGGCGGACGGGTGCGTCGCAGTAGGGCTCGGTGCACCGGTTCTGCGCTCGGGCTTTGACGAGGGTGGCGAGCAGTCCGGTGAAGGTGCGTCTGCGGGAGTCGCCGCCGATGACCAGGCCGTTGCGGGTGATCAGCCTGCGCAGGGACTTCGTCCCTCCGCTGGTGGCGAGCAGGTCGGCCGGAACGGGACCGAAGCCGGGAATCTCCGCGGGGAGCGGGGACTGCGGGTCGAGCAGGGCCTGCACGGGCACGGTGACCTGCACGTCGAGGTTCACCGCGGTCGCGCATGCCTGTCCGGTCACCCGCTCCACGAGGGTGTCGGCGAGGACCTGCCCGCGGGTGCGGGTCAGCGGTTCCGGGTCGACCTGGACCTCGACGAACGCCTTCTGCAGCGCGGCCAGGCAGGCGGCGCCCTGTTCGACCGGGACGTAGGCGGTCAGGTAGCTCATCGCATCCGGTGCCGGGCGCAGGGTGACCCTTCGTTCGGTCTTGGCGGCGTGGACGCGGGCGCGGAAGCGGTCGGGGGCGATCTCGGCGACCAGACGGCGGGTCATCGCACGCAGCCGGCCGATGCCGTATCGGGTGAGGTCCCGGTTGGTGGCGAGGCGGGCGTCGACCTGCGCGCGTTGGGTGGTGTCGAGGTCGCGGCATTCGACGGCGATCGCGGAGACCTTGGCGGCGCTGAGCTCGCCAGCTCGGTGCAGGCCACGGATCCCGTCGAGCCCGGAATGCAGGTCGCGGGCGTTCGCCACCCGCGTGCGGGCCTCGATGGTGGAGACCCGGCAGGCGAGCTGGATCTGGGCGACCACGCTGCGGTGGAGCTTCTCGGGATCCAAGTCGGTCGAGCCGTTCTCCACGTGGCTGCGGGCAAAAGCCCGGATCCGGCTCGCCTGGAGGGCGGCGAGCGAGGCCTGAAGCGACTCGATCTCCTGGATCTGATCGACCAACTCCGACTCGGACAACGCGCAGGTGTCGGCGCTGAGGGCCTGTTCGACGAGGAACCGGAGCAGGGTGAGGTCACCGGAGGGAAACCCGCCGCCGTGCACGCCGGTGGCGTGGGCGGGTGGCTCCTTGGTCGCGGTCACACCACCCATAGTACTCGAACTGGCGTTCGAACACCAAGTTTTCGTTCACTATTGCGAATCCCTGACCTGCGGAGACGCCACCACACCTCGCGATCCGCGAACCCCGCCCTACCCCCGGGGTGTCAGCCGCGCGTTCGGCAGATCCGGCGCCGGCAACGTCGACTCCCAGGCGTCCGGGAACACCCCGAAGCGCCCGCCCTCCCGCCCCCCGGCGGCACGCTCGTCCTGCCACTGCTCCCGGAAGGCCGCGACCTCGTCGTGGGTGGAACCGACGAAGTTCCACCACATCACGATCTGCTCGCCCAACGGCTCCCCGCCGAGCAGCACCAGGCGCGCGCCGTCGTCGCCGGCGTGCAGGTCCAGGGTCGTACGGCCCGGCGGCAGGTAGGCGAGCTCGGCGGCCGCGGCCGCCGTCCCGCACACCCGCGCCGAACCGGTGTCGACCAGCACTCCGTGCTCGAAGCCGGCGTCGACGTCGAGCGTCACCGCCGCCCCGGCGGGCAGCACGACCTCGGCGCCCAGCAGCGGGGTGAACGTCTCCACCGGCGACGACGACCCGGCCAGCGAGCCGAGGAACACCCGCAGCGCGGCGTCCCCGGCCCGCACCCGGGGCGGCGCGTAGTGCTCGAAGCGCGGGGCGGTGTCCCGGTGCGCGGCGGGCAGCGCCAGCCACAGCTGCACCCCGTGCAGCACCTCGGTACCGGGCGTGGAGAACTCCGAGTGCGCGATGCCCGATCCCGCGGTCATCAGGTTCAGCTCGCCCGGGCGCACGACCGCGTGCGCGCCGGTGGTGTCGCGGTGCTCGACCTCCCCGGTGAACAGCCACGACACCGTCGCCAGCCCGGTGTGCGGATGCCCCGGCACGGCCATCCCGCCGGTGTCGGCGACCCGGTCCGGGCCGTAGTGGTCCAGGAAGCACCAGGCCCCGATCAGCGACCGGGTGCGACGGGGCAGCGTGCGGCGCACCGTCATCGCACGCGGCCCGCCCAACGGCACGTCGCGCGGGGTCACCAGCTCCGCGGCGGCGGTGTCGCCCCCGCAGACGACCTCCTCCGGCACGGTCTCGACGTTGCTCACCGCGCCCTCCGCCGGACGGTGGCGACGGCGTCGGGCGTCACCAGGTCGAGGATGTCGGCGTAGCCCTGGTGGGTCGACACCCAGCGCCGCACGTACGGGCAGACCGGCACGATCCGCTTCCCGGCGGCGCGGGTGTCGTCCAGCGCGAAGCGGACCAGGGTGCTCGCGAGCCCGCGCCCGGACAGCTCCGGGTCGACCTCGGTGTGGTGGAAGATCCGCTGCTCGTGGTCGTCGACGTACTCGGCCCGGCCGACCACGGTGCCGTCGAGCAGGATCTCGTAGCGGTGGTGGCCCGTGTCGTGGGTGACCACGGTGTCGTCGGTGTCGCCGGACATGTGCTCAGCCTCTCAGGACGCCCGGCGGCGCACCACGCGGCCGTCGGCGTCGCGCTCGGGGACGGGGTGCGCCGACAGGATCGAGACCCGGTTGAACGCGTTGATGGTGATCGCCGCCCACACCAGCACCGACACCTCGTCGTCGGTGAGGTCACCGCGGACGGCGGCGTAGGCGTCGTCGTCGAGGTGGGTCCCGGCGGTCCGGGTGACGGCCTCGGCGAGACCGAGTGCGGCGCGCTCGCGGTCGTCGTAGAGGGCGCTGTCGCGCCAGGCCGGGAGCAGCGCCATCCGCTGCGGGGTCAGCCCGGCCGCCAGCCCCGACCGCCAGTGCGTGTCCAGGCAGGTCTCGCAGCCGTTGATCTGGGAGACCCGCAGGTTCACCAGCTCCAGCAGGTCCCGGTCCACCCCGGCCGCGGCGGCGCGCTCGCGCACGACCGCGACGACGTCGGTCATCGCCCGGAACACCTCGGGGGTCTGCTTGTCGATCCACACCCGGCCCATGTCACCTCCGAACCCGTCACGCGGCGACGGTGTTCCGGGCGGGTGCCGTCTCGACGGTCACGACCACCGCCACCATCACCACCGCGGCGACGACCGGGGTGAACGGCGCGAACGCCGACAGCCCCAGCAGCCCCGCCAGCACGACGACGGCGGCGTTGCGCCCGGCGGCGAGCGTCGGGCGCAGCGCGAGCGCCCACACCCCGAGGACGAACAGCGCGACCGGCACGGTCAGGGTCGCCCCGGCCGCGGCGGCGGACAGCCCGGTCGCGGTGGTGTCGACGTCGACGGCCACCTCGATGCCCGCCGAGAACGCCCCGGCCGCGGCGAAGACGAGGTAGTGGCCGTAGCCGTGCACCAGCGCCCGTGGCATGGCCCGCAGGTGCTCGTGCTGGTCGCGGGCGAAGTAGACCCACCACATGCCCGCCGCCAGCACGAGCCCGCACGCCGAGAGCAGCAGCAGCGGGCCCAGGTGCTCGGCGGAGGACAGCGCGTCGACCACGGCCGTCGTCGAGGCCAGGACCGACTCGCCCAGCAGGATCAGGGTGAACAGGCTGTAGCGCTCGGCGATGTGGTGCGGGTGCCACGGCGTCGTCCGCGCCCGCTCGGCGACCACCGGGACCGCCAGCTCGGCCAGCGCCAGCACGACGAACCCCACCGGGTGCGGGTCCACGAGGACCCAGGCGATCCAGAGCAGCTGGACGACGACGATGCCGGCGGCGTAGCGCAGCGCCGTGACCCGCAGCTGCGGGTGCGAGCGTGCCGCCCGCAGCCACTGCGTGACCATCGCCAGGCGCATCACGACGTACCCGGCGACGACGACGCCGTAGCCGTCGCCCGCCATCGCCGCCGGGGTGCCCGCGGCCAGCACCAGCGCCCCGGCCATCTGCACCAGGGTGGTGACGCGGTAGAGCCAGTCGTCGACGTCGAAGGCCGAGGCGAACCAGGTGAAGTTCATCCAGGCCCACCAGATGCCGAAGAACACCAGCAGGTACGACCCGACCCCGGCGCCGACGTGCCCGCCGGACTCGGAGTGGTGCAGCGCCGCCGACGACAGCGACACCGCCACCACGAAGACCAGGTCGAAGAACAGCTCCAGCGGACTGGCCGCCCGGTGGGGCTCGTCCGGGTCGCGGGGGCGCATCGCGCGCAGGCCGAGGTTCACGCCGGCCATCGTTGCGCGCCGCACTACCCTTCGGCTGCGCCGACACGGGGAAGGACCCACCGATGACCACACCGGACACCCGGCCGCGGGTGCTGCGCCGGACGGGCGACTCCGAGGTCGCCCCGATCGAGCTGTTCTTCGACCTCGTCTACGTGTTCGCGATCGTCCAGGTCTCGCACACGCTGCTGTACCACCTGACCCCGGTCGGGGCGCTGGAGACGGCGGTGCTGTTCGCCGCGGTCTGGTGGCTGTGGAACTACTCGGCCTGGGCTATGAACTACCTGGACCCGGCGCGCCCGTCGGTCCGGATGCTCAACGCCGGGCTGATGCTGGCGGCGCTGGGGATGGCGCTGGCCCTGCCGGGCGCGTTCGGCGACTCCGGGCTGCTGTTCGCGCTGTGCTTCGCCGCCGCCCAGATCGGGCGCCCGCTGTTCCTCGTCGTGAGCGCGCGCGGGCACGTCATGGCCCGCAACTACCGCCACCTGCTGGTGTGGAGCACGGCCGCGTCGGTGCTGGTCGTCGTCGGCTCGTTCCTCCCGCCGGCGGCGCGGCTGGTCGTCTGGGCGCTGGCCGTCGCCGTCGACATGGCGGGTCCGCGGTGCGAGTTCCGGGTGCCGGGGCTCGGCCGCACCCCGATGGAGGAGTGGCCGACCGACGTGGAGCACCTCGCCGAGCGCAACCGGCTGGTGTTCATCATCGCGCTCGGCGAGTCGATCCTGATCATGGGCTTCACGCTGTCGGAGATGGAGGTCGTGACCCCCTACGCGGTGGTGATCACCCTGCTCGGCTTCGCCGGCCTGGTCGCACTGTGGTGGTCCTACTTCGCGCTCGCCGGGCACGGCACCCGGGCGAGCTCCGGTGACGGGTCGACCCGCGCGGCACGGGCCGCGTTCGCCTACGCGCACGGCCTGATGGTGGCCGGCGCGGTGCTGTTCGCGGTCGCGATCGACCTGCACCTCACGCACCCGGAGAACACCCCGTCGCTGGTGCTGACCTCGGTCGGCGGGCCGCTGCTCTACCTCGCGGGCAACAAGCTCTACCTGCAGGGCCGCACCGGGACGGTCGGGCGGTCGCGCTACGTCGCCGCCGCGGTGCTGGTCCTGGCCGCGGCGGTCGCGCTGGTCGCCGGGCACGCCCTGCCCGCGATCGTGATCGGGCTGGCCGTGGCCACCGAGCTGGCCGAGCGGCGCGCCTAGTCGTCCTCGACGGCGTCGCGCAGCGCGTTCTCCAGCACCTCGGTCAGCGCGGGGTGGATCCAGTACTGGACGTCGGCGAGACGTTGCGCATTCACGCCCAGCACCATCGCCTGCACCAGCTGCTGGACCATCGTCGACGCCTGCGGGCCGAGCAGGTGCGCCCCCAGCAGCGTGCCGTCCGGGGCCACGAGGACCTTGCAGAACCCGCGCTGCTCCTCCATCGCCCAGCCGAAGGCGACGTCCGCGTACTCGTGGAACCCGACGCGGAACTCCAGGCCCTCGTCGCGGCACTGCTGCTCGGTGCGCCCCACGGTGCCGATCTGCGGGGTGGTGAACACCGCGGCCGGCACGAACCCGTGGTCGACCTCGCGCAGCTCGTCGGGGTGGGCGAGGTTGTGCCCGACGACCTCGGCCTCGTGGTTCGCGACGTGCTTGACCGGGTGCGGGGTCGAGATGTCGCCCAGCGCCCACACCCCGTCGGCGGTGGTGCGGCCGTGGACGTCGACGACGACGCGGCCGGCGTCGTCGGTGTCGACCCCGGCGTGGTCCAGGTCGAGCCGGTCGGAGTTCGGCCGGCGCCCGGCCGCGACGAGCAGCCGGTCGGCCCGGACCTCGGTGCCGTCGTCGAGGTGCAGCCGCACGTCGCCCCCGCCGCCGGTGACCTTCTCCACCGTCCGGCCGGTGTGGACGGTGAAGCGCTCGCGGGCGGCGTCGGTGAACCGCTCCACGACGGTCTCGTCCATCCCGCCGAGCAGGGTGTCGGCGCTCTCGACGATCGTGACCTCGCAGCCCAGCCCGCCGAACACGTGCGCGAACTCGGCCGCGATGTAGCCGCCGCCGATGATCGCCAGATGGTCGGGCAGCTCGTCGATCCGCATGATCGTGTCCGAGGTGTGGAACGGGACACCCGAGTCCGCGACCGGCGGCGGGACCACCGGCCGCCCCCCGACGGCGAGCACGATCCGGTCCGCGGTGAACTCCGCGGTGCCGCCGTCGGCCAGGTCCACCGTCATCGCCCGCGGCCCGGTGAAGCGGGCCGTGCCGTCGTAGACGGTGCCGTGGTCGCGGCGGTAGTCGCGGCCCTCGTCGCCGATCGGGTCGAGCCGGGCGAAGACCCGGTCGCGGATGTCGCTCCAGCGGATCCGCTCGATCCGGGCGTCCACGCCGTAGGACGACGCCGCGCGCACGGTCTCGGCGACCTCGGCGGTGTAGGCGAGCATCTTGGTCGGGATGCAGCCGACGTTGAGGCAGGTCCCGCCGAACCGGGTCGCCTCGACGTGGGCGACGTCGAGACCGTCGAAGCGGTCGTCGACGATCATGTTCCCGGATCCGGTGCCGACGATTGCGAGATCGTGATGGGCCACCCGCCGAGCCTAGGAAGACCGGCGGCATCGCGCGCGTCGACCGAGGCGACGACGCCGCCGCCATCGGGCGGTCGGCGTGCGGTACTGGCACTCTGGCCCCGGCGGTGGCGCGGCGCCCCGCGGGAGGCGGCCGGTGATGACCGATCCGACGGACGGCCCGGGAGGAGTGCCCGGCCTGTCCGCCGCGACCGCGGAGGGCGGCGGCCTGGCGCTGGAGGCGGTGCCGCACCCGTCGGGGCCGGTGGCGCTGCACGCCGTCGGCGACGTCGACGTCGCGACCGCACCGTTCCTGGCCGAGCAGGTGGGCGTCTGGTTCGCCGCGGCCCCGCGGATCGTGCTGGACCTGTCCGCGGTCGGCTTCCTCGGCTCGGCCGGGATCGCGGCGCTGCTGGATTGCCACCGCAACGCGGCCGCGGCCGGGGTGGTGCTGGAGCTGTACTGCGGCGCGGCGCGGCAGGTCCGCCGGGTCCTGCAGGTCACCGGCACGTGCGAGCACCTGCGGGTGCTCGACCCGCACCCGCCGCCGGAGACCCCCGAGGGCCGCGCCCCGCTGTTCCCGGTGCCCGACTGACCTCGGCCCTCAGCCGAGCAGCTCCCGGCCGGTCCGGTGCCGGTGCAGCACCTGGACGTCGGTCGTGCCCTCCCGCAGCGACGCCGACGTGTCGGACATGTGCTCCAGCAGCGTGTCCGCGAAGGCGATGACGGCCGGGGTGGGGGCGATGTCGGCCCGCCGCGCCAGCGCCACCGTGCGGTGGATCGCCGGGTTGAGCACCGTGCGCCGCAGCCGCGGCCGCCCGATGAACGTCAGGTCCGGCACCACCGCCACCCCGGTGCCGGCCTCGACCATGCGCAGCACCGCGTCCATCTGGCCGCCCTCGACGGCGATCCGCGGCGTGACCCCGGCGACGGCGTAGGCCCGCAGGGTCACCTCCCGCAGGTCGTAGCCCCGACGCACCATCACCAGGTCGTGCCGGGCCAGCTCGGCGACGGTCATCGACCCGCGCGGGGTCAGCGGCCTGCGCGCCCGCGGCGAGGCGACCGAGAGCCGTTCGCGCAGCAGGGGAGCGGTGTGCAGGGTCGGGTCCACCCCGTCGGGCGGCACGATCACCAGCGCGACGTCCAGCTCGCCCTGGACCAGCGCCGCCTCCAGCGGCTGTGAGCCGTCCTCGGCGAGCTCGACGGCGATCTCGGGGTGCCGGGCGTGGAAGACCCGCAGCACGTCGGACAGCACGCCGATGCACAGCGACGGCGTCGCCCCGACCCGTACCCGGCCGCTGCGCAGGCCGACCATCTCGGCCACCGTCGTGCGGACCATGTCGGAATCGGCGAGCATCCTGCGTGCCAGTGGCAGCACCGCCTCACCGGCCGGGGTCAGCGTGACGGCCGACCCACGGTTGATCAGCGGGGCGCCCAGCTCGTCCTCCAGGGCCCGCAGCGCGCGGCTCAGGGTGGGCTGGGCGACCCCCACCTGGTCGGCCGCCCGAGTGAAGCTGCGCACGTTTGCCACAGCCACGAAGTACATGAGCTGCTGAAGTGTCACGTGCATAGCCTACAGCTATAGGTGGAGACCGTTTCATGCATTGGACTGCCTCACCCGTTGGTATGTCCACTGGAGGACGTGGTCACGATGTCCGAGAAGTCCCGGGCCGGCGGCGGAGCCAAGCCCGCCGCACCCCGGCGCCCACGCACGCCCAGTGCGCTGCTGAAGTTCGTGATGGCGGTGAGCGGCGTCGTGCTGCTCGGCTACGTCACGCTGCACATGATCGGGAACCTGAAGATCTTCTTCGGCCCCGAGGCGATCGATCACTACGCGGCCTGGCTGCGCACCATCCTGGAGCCGGCGCTGCCCTACTCGGGCATGCTCTGGATCGTCCGCGTGGTGCTGTTCGTCGCGGTGGTCGCCCACATCTGGTCGGCGACGATGCTCGCCCTCCGCGCGCGCCGGGCCCGCCCGATCAAGTACGCGGGTGGCTCCTACCAGGTCAAGGGCAGCTACGCGGCCCGCACCATGCGCTGGGGTGGCGTGATCATCGCGCTGTTCGTGGTCTACCACCTGCTCGACCTCACCGCGGGCACGCTGAACCCGAACGGCGTGCACCTCGCGGTGGCCGACAACCTCGCGGCCGACTTCACCCTCGCCCGCTGGTACGTCACCCTGTTCTACGTCCTCGCGGTGGTCGCGCTGGGCTTCCACGTCCAGCACGGCATCTTCTCGGGCATCCAGACGCTCGGGTGGTCGTCGAACAGCCGTGAGCGCACCATCAAGGTGGTGTCGACGGTCTTCGCCGCCGTGCTGACCCTCGGCTTCATCTCGGTGCCCCTCGCCGTCACGTTCGGAGTGGTCTGATCCCATGACTGACAGCACTGACGCCTCGACCCACCACGTTTCCTACGCCGACTACGCGACCGGTGAGCCGGTCGTCGACAAGGCCGTCCCCTCCGGTGCCATCGAGACCCGCTGGGAGCGCCGCCGGTTCGGCGTCAAGCTGGTCAACCCGGCGAACAAGCGCTCGAAGAAGATCATCGTCGTGGGTTCCGGCCTGGCCGGCGGCTCCGCGAGCGCGACGCTCGGCGAAGCCGGCTACCACGTCAAGACGTTCTGCTACCAGGACAGCCCGCGGCGCGCGCACTCGATCGCCGCGCAGGGCGGCATCAACGCGGCGAAGAACTACCGCAACGACGGCGACAGCGTGTACCGGCTGTTCTACGACACCGTGAAGGGCGGCGACTTCCGTGCGCGGGAGTCCAACGTCCACCGGCTCGCCGAGATCTCCCGCCAGATCATCGACCAGTGCGTCGCCCAGGGTGTCCCGTTCGCCCGCGACTACGCCGGTCTGCTCGACAACCGCTCGTTCGGCGGCGTGCAGGTCTCCCGCACCTTCTACGCCCGCGGCCAGACCGGCCAGCAGCTGCTGATCGGCGCCTACCAGGCGCTGGAGCGCCAGGTGAAGGCCGGCACCGTCGAGATGTACGCCCGGCACGAGATGCTCGAGCTGATCGTGGTCGAGGGGCGCGCCCGCGGCATCGTCGCGCGCGACATGGTCTCCGGCGAGATCGAGGTGCACACCGCCGACGCGGTCGTGCTCGCCTCCGGCGGCTACGGCAACGTCTTCTACCTGTCGACGAACGCCAAGGGCTGCAACGTGACCGCCGGGTGGCGGGCGCACCGCAAGGGCGCGCTGTTCGCGAACCCCTGCTTCACCCAGATCCACCCGACCTGCATCCCGGTCTCCGGCGACCACCAGTCGAAGCTGACCCTGATGTCGGAGTCGCTGCGCAACGACGGCCGCGTCTGGGTCCCGAAGAAGCTCGGCGACGACCGCGGGCCGAACGAGATCCCGCACGACGAGCGCGATTACTTCCTCGAGCGCAAGTACCCGGCGTTCGGCAACCTGGTGCCCCGCGACATCGCGTCCCGGGCCGCCAAGGAGGTCTGCGACGAGAAGCGCGGCGTCGGACCGTCGGGTCTGGGCGTGTACCTGGACTTCGACGACGCCATCCAGCGGCTCGGCCGCAAGGCCGTCGAGAACAAGTACGGCAACCTGTTCGAGATGTACGAGCGGATCACGGGTGAGAACCCGTACGAGGTCCCGATGCGGATCTTCCCCGCCGTGCACTACACGATGGGTGGCCTCTGGGTCGACTACGACCTGCAGTCGACCGTCCCGGGTCTCTACGTGGCGGGCGAGGCCAACTTCTCCGACCACGGCGCGAACCGGCTCGGCGCCTCCGCGCTGATGCAGGGCCTGGCCGACGGCTACTTCGTCCTCCCGGTCACGATCGGCGACTACCTGGCCAAGAACGAGCTCGACGCCGTCCCGGACGACGCGCCCGAGGTCGTCGAGGCCGTGCAGTCGGTCACCGACCGGATCGACCAGTTCCTGTCGATCAACGGCACCCGCACGGTGGACTCGTTCCACCGCGAGCTGGGCCAGATCATGTGGGACTACTGCGGGATGGAGCGCACCGAGGAGGGTCTGCGCAAGGCGCTGGATCGCATCCCCGAGCTCCGTCGCGAGTTCTGGAACAACGTCAAGGTGCCGGGTACCGGCGCGGAGCTCAACCAGAGCCTGGAGAAGGCCGGCCGGGTGGCCGACTTCCTCGAGCTCGGCGAGCTCATGTGTCTCGACGCGCTCGTGCGTCGCGAGTCCTGCGGCGGTCACTTCCGCGGGGAGAGCCAGACCGAGGACGGCGAGGCGCAGCGCGACGACGAGAACTTCTCCTTCACCTCGGCCTGGGAGTACACCGGCCGCGGGCAGGCTCCGGTCCTGCACAAGGAGGAGCTCACGTTCGAGTACGTGCACCCGACCCAGCGCAGCTACAAGTAACGCGAGGACCCCGTGAAGCTCAATCTGAAGGTCTGGCGCCAGCGCGACGCGGTCGACAAGGGTCGCCTGGTGAACTACACCGTCGACGCCGACGAGGACATGTCGTTCCTCGAGATGCTCGACGTGCTCAACGAGAAGCTGATCCTCTCCGGCGACGAGCCGGTCGCGTTCGACCACGACTGCCGCGAGGGCATCTGCGGCTCGTGCAGCATGGTCATCGACGGCCGGCCGCACGGCCCGCAGCGGGCGACCACCACCTGCCAGCTGCACATGCGGCACTACTCCGACGGCGACACCATCGTCATCGAGCCGTTCCGTTCGGGCTCCTTCCCGGTCATCAAGGACCTCGTCGTCGACCGCGCCGCGTTCGACAAGATGATCCAGGCCGGCGGCTACGTCTCGGTGAACACCGGGTCGGCGCCGGAGGCCAACTCCAACGCCGTGCCGAAGGTCGCCGCGGACCGCTCGTTCGCCGCGGCGAACTGCATCGGCTGCGGTGCCTGCGTCGCGGCCTGCCCGAACGGGTCGGCGTCGCTGTTCCTGGGCGCGAAGCTGACCCACCTGGGTGAGCTGCCGCAGGGCCAGCCGGAGCGCTACGAGCGCGTCGTCAGCATGGTGGAGGAGCACGAGGCCGCCGGCTTCGGCGGCTGCACCAACACCGGCGCCTGCGCCACCGCCTGCCCGAAGGAGATCCCGCTCGACGTGATCTCCCAGCTCAACCGCGACTACCTCGCGGCCACGGTGGGCGGCAAGAAGAAGTAACCCCCGGGTGGGTGCACTCATGGAGCTTCAGCCCGGTGTCACGAGGCTTTCGCTCCATGAGTGCACCCGGTCCCGGCGGACACGGGCACGGACGGTGCTCGGCGGGGCGAGCCGGTTGCCCCGGCTGAACGTCACGCTGCGCGAGTGGGGTCTCGACAGGCCGTGACGTGTGAGCCACGTCTCGATCCAGCCGCCAATCGTCGTCCCGACGTAGATCACATGTGATCTGAGTCGTACTCTCTGGCGACCACCGCACCATGTGTGCGGCGGGTGTTCACGAGGACACGACGTCGTGTCAGGTCTCTTCGGCGTCGTCGAGACGACAGGAGCTCCCGTACGTGTCATCCACCACTGACGCGTCCACCGGCCGAGCCACCATCGCCGCGCGCACGCTGCGCACGGACCGATGGTGGCTCCCCCCGCTGGCGACCTTCGTGGCGTTCGTCGCCTGGGTCGCGTACGCGACCGTGCGGGCGTTCATGCAGAACCACTACTTCGTCCCCGAGTACGGCTATCTGACGCCGTTCTACTCGCCGTGCGTCTCGACGGGCTGCGTCGAGGAGGCGTCGCACTTCGGCCGGTTCCTGCCCGACGTCTGGTGGCTGCCCTACGCGGCGGTCTCCCTGCCGTTCCTGCTGCTGTTCCGGCTGACCTGCTACTACTACCGCAAGGCCTACTACCGGGCGTTCTGGCTCTCCCCGCCGGCCTGCGCGGTCGCCGAGCCGCACCGGAGCTACAGCGGTGAGACGCGCTTCCCGCTGATCCTGCAGAACGCGCACCGCTACTTCTTCTACATCGCCGGGATCATCACGCTGATCAACGCCTACGACGCGGTGCTGGCCTTCGCCAAGCCCGGCGGCGGGTTCGGCCTGGGGCTGGGCAACATCATCCTGGTCGTGAACGTGGTGCTCCTGTTCGGCTACACGCTCTCGTGCCACTCGTGCCGCAGCGCCGTCGGCGGGCGGCTCAACCACTTCTCGAAGCACCCGGTCCGCTACAAGCTCTGGACCCAGGTGTCGAAGCTGAACACACGGCACAACCAGTTCGCGTGGGCGACGCTGGTGAGCCTCGCCGTCACCGACTTCTACGTCATGGCCGTCTCCGCCGGCTGGATCAGCGACCTGCGGATCGTGGGGTGAGCACCGAGATGGACGAACAGATCGAGCGGCACGACTACGACGTCGTCGTCATCGGGGCCGGCGGTGCCGGCCTGCGGGCGGCGATCGAGGCGCGGCTGCAGGGCAAGCGGACGGCGATCATCTCCAAGTCGCTGTTCGGCAAGGCGCACACCGTGATGGCCGAGGGCGGCTGCGCGGCGTCGATGGGCAACGCCAACCCGAACGACAACTGGCAGGTCCACTACCGCGACACCATGCGCGGCGGGAAGTTCCTCAACAACTGGCGGATGGCCGAGCTGCACGCCAAGGAGGCCCCGGACCGGGTCTGGGAGCTGGAGACCTACGGTGCGCTGTTCGACCGCACCACGGACGGCAAGATCAGCCAGCGCAACTTCGGCGGGCACACCTACCCGCGGCTGGCGCACGTCGGCGACCGGACCGGCCTGGAGCTGATCCGCACCCTGCAGCAGAAGGTCGTCTCGCTGCAGCAGGAGGACCTCGCCGAGACCGGCGACGCCGAGTCCCGCATCCGGGTCTTCCACGAGTGCACGATCACCGAGCTGTTCACCACCGACGGCGCGATCTCGGGCTGCTTCGGCTACTTCCGCGGCGACGGCCGGTTCGTGCGTTTCGACGCCCCGGCGATCGTGCTCGCCACCGGCGGGGTCGGGAAGAGCTACTCGGTCACGTCGAACTCCTGGGAGTACACCGGCGACGGCCACGCGCTGGCCCTGCGCGCCGGCGCGACGCTGATCAACATGGAGTTCCTGCAGTTCCACCCGACGGGCATGGTGTGGCCGCCCTCGGTGCGGGGCCTGCTGGTCACCGAGTCGGTCCGCGGCGACGGCGGCGTGCTGCGCAACACCGACGGCACGCGGTTCATGTTCGAGTACGTGCCGGACGTGTTCAAGGAGCAGTACGCCACCTCCGAGGAGGAGGGCGACCGCTGGTACACCGACCCGGACAACAACCGGCGCCCGCCGGAGCTGCTGCCCCGCGACGAGGTGGCCCGGGCGATCAACTCCGAGGTCAAGGCCGGGCGCGGGACCGAGCACGGCGGGGTGTTCCTCGACGTGTCGACCCGGCTGAAGCCCGAGGAGATCCTCAAGCGGCTGCCGTCGATGCACCACCAGTTCAAGGAGCTGGCCGACGTCGACATCACCAAGGAGCCGATGGAGGTCGGCCCGACCTGCCACTACGTGATGGGCGGGGTGGAGGTCGAGCCGGACACCGCGATGTCGAAGGTGCCGGGGCTGTTCGCCGCGGGCGAGGTCGCGGGCGGCATGCACGGCTCCAACCGGCTCGGCGGCAACTCGCTGTCGGACCTGCTGGTGTTCGGCCGTCGCGCCGGGCTGCACGCCGCGCAGCACGCCGACGCCGGCCGGCCCGCCGTGGCCGAGTCCGACGTCGCCGCCGCGCTGGAGCGGGCGATGCTGCCGTTCTCCAGCGCCACCGAGGGCGGGGAGAACCCGTTCGTGGTGCAGCAGGAACTGCAGAAGACGATGCACGAGCTCGTCGGGATCATCCGCAAGGGCGACGAGATGGAGCTCGCCCTCAAGAAGCTCGAGGACATCGCGACCCGTACCCGCACCGTCTCGGTCGAGGGGCACCGCCGGTTCAACCCCGGCTGGCACCTGGCCCTGGACCTGCGGAACATGCTGCTGGTCGCGCTGTGCACCGGTAAGGCCGCGCTGGAGCGCCAGGAGTCCCGGGGCGGGCACACCCGCGACGACTTCCCGGTCATGGACTCGGACTGGCGGCACCTGCTGCTCGTGTGCCGGGCGATCGGCGAGGACGACGTCGAGCTGACCCGTCAGGAGCAGCTCCCGATGCGGTCGGACCTGTTCGATCTGTTCGAGATGGACGAGCTGAAGAAGTACTACACCGGAGACGAGTTGGGCGGTCACCGCGCCGACTCCGCGGAGGGGAACCAGTGAGCAGTCACCTGCACCACTTCCGCGTCTGGCGCGGCGACGACACCAAGGGCGAGCTGGTCGACTACCCGGTGGAGGTGAACGAGGGCGAGGTCGTCCTCGACGTCATCCACCGGCTGCAGGCCACCGAGGCCGGCGACCTGGCCGTGCGGTGGAACTGCAAGGCGGGCAAGTGCGGCTCGTGCTCGGCGGAGATCAACGGCCGGCCACGGCTGATGTGCATGACGCGGATGAACACCTTCGACGACGCGGAGGTCGTCACCGTCACGCCGCTGCGCAGCTTCCCGGTGATCCGCGACCTCGTGACCGACGTGTCGTTCAACTACACCAAGGCCCGCGAGATCCCCAGCTTCACCCCGCCCGAGGGCGTGGCTCCGGGTGAGTACCGGATGGCGCAGGTCGACGTCGAGCGGAGCCAGGAGTTCCGCAAGTGCATCGAGTGCTACCTGTGTCAGAACACCTGCCACGTGGTCCGCGACCACGAGGAGAACAAGGAGGCGTTCGCCGGGCCGCGCTACCTGATGCGGATGGCGGAGCTGGACATGCACCCGCTCGACGCGCACGGCAACCGCGCCGTCGAGGCCCAGGAGGAGCACGGGCTGGGGTTCTGCAACATCACCAAGTGCTGCACCGAGGTGTGCCCCGAGCACATCAAGATCACCGACAACGCGCTCATCCCGCTCAAGGAGCGCGCGGTGGACCGCAAGTACGACCCGCTGGTGTGGCTGGGGGACAAGATCTTCCGGCGCTCCGGGAGCTGAGCGTGCCCCCGCACCCCGGCGGCGGGCGTCGCACCCGCCGCACGGGGTGCGGGGACCGCGCCGGGGGTGCGACGGGTCGCTCAGCGCTCCATCGACCGGCGGATCTCGGCGAGCCGGTCGGCGGCCTTGCGCTCGCGCTCGGCGAACGCGTCCTCCGCCTCCGCGGCGCGCGCGTCGCCGCCCGCGAGCTCCTCGGCGGCCGCCGCGGTGGCGGCGCGGCCCTCGATGCGGTCGCGCACGTAGGAGAACGTGGGGACGCCGTCGTCGGTGTAGTCGGTGACGGGCTCGACCGGGTCGGGGACGGCAGGGTCGGGCACGACCGGCTCCGGGTCGGGGACGGCGGGCAGGTGGGTCGGGTCGGTCATCGGGCCTCCTCGGTTCCGCCCTCGACGGTAGGCGATGAGAACGCCCCCGGTGGGCGGTCGTCACCGGTATGACGACCTTCGCGCTGGTCCCCGGGGCGGGGACCGACACCTGGTACTGGGGTCCGCTGGAACGGGAGCTGACCCGGCGCGGCCACCGCGCGGTGCCGGTCGAGCTGCCCTGCGACGACGACACCGCCGGGCTGGAGACCTACGCCGACGCCGTCGTGGCCGCGGTCGGCGGTGCCGACGACCTCGTGGTCGTCGCGCACTCCTTCGGCGGGTTCAGCGCACCGCTGGTGTGCGACCGGATCGCGGTGCGTGGGCTCGTCCTGGTGACGGCGATGGTGCCGCTGCCGGGTGAGTCCGCGGCGCAGTGGGGCGACGCGACCGGCGCCGGGGTGGCGCTCGCCGAGCAGGACGCCCGCGACGGGCGCGACCCCGACGACGTCGTCGGGCTCTTCTACCACGACGTCGAGGAGTCGGTGGCGAACGAGGCACTGCGTCACGAGCGCGACCAGTCCGCGACGCCGTGGACCCAGCCGTGGCCGCGTGCGGCCTGGCCGGACGTGCCGACCCGGTACCTGCTGTGCCGCGAGGACAAGCTGTTCCCGGCCGCGTTCGTCCGGACGATGCTCGCCCGGCGGCTGCGCGGCGTCGTGCCCGAGATGGTCCCCGGCGGGCACCACCCGATGCTGTCGCACCCCGGCGCGCTGGCCGCGGCGGTGCTCGGTCGCTGAGGGCAGGCGATGATGGCGCCGTGGCGCGCACGCGGATCCGGGAGCTGGTGGTGGTGCACGACGCGGCCTGCGCGCCGTGCTCGGGGATCGCACGGGAGCTGCCGGGCTGCGTGACCGTCCGGGTCCGTGCGCGGTCCTGCCACGAGCCACGGCTGGCCGAGATCTACCCGAACCTGCCGGCCGCCGTCGCCGGGTGCCGGGCGCCCGCGGTCGGTGTGCTCCGCACCGACGGGCAGGTGCGCTGGTGGACCGGGATGCGCGGGATCGTCGGCCTCGCGCCGGTGCTGCGGCCCGGTGCGCTACCGGTCGCGGCGCGGCTGTTGCGGGAGGCGGCGTCGGTGCGGCGCTGACCCGCCCCGCGTGCGTCGATCCCGGCGCGACGGGAGATCCTGCACCCGACGACCGTCGCCGTCCCCTCCGGAGGAACGCCACCGTGGACACCACCGCCCGCCCCCTCGACCACGGGCCGGCCCTGCTGTTCTGCCCCGGAAACCGGCCCGACCGGTTCGCCAAGGCACTCGCCGCCGCCGACGCGGTCATCCTCGACCTGGAGGACGCGGTCGGTCCGGACGACAAGGACTCCGCCCGGGACGCCGTCGTCGCCGCGCTGGCGGAGCTGGACCGCACCCGCGTGGTCGTGCGGGTCAACGCACCCGGCAGCCCCGCCCACGACGGCGACGTCGCCGCGCTGGCCACCCACCCCGACCTCACGCTGATGCTGCCGATGGCGACGAGCGCCGCCGCGGTGGAGGCGCTGGCCCCGCACCCGGTGATCGCGCTGTGCGAGACCGCGCACGGGGTGCTGGAGGCGCCGTCGATCGCCCGGGCGTCGAACTGCGCCGGCCTGATGTGGGGCAGCGAGGACCTGCTCGCCGACCTGGGCGGGCGCACCGGGCGCGCGGCCGGCGGCGGCTACGGCCCGGCCCTGACCGAGGCCCGCACCCGGATCCTCTACGCCGCCCGCGCCGCGGGCCCGGCCCCGGTCGACACCGTGCTCACCGACATCGCCGACACCGACACCCTGCTCGCCGACACCGTCGACGCGGCGAACGCGGGGTTCGCCGCGAAGGTGTGCATCCACCCGTCGCAGGTGGAGGTCGTGCGCCGCGGGTTCCGGCCCACCGAGGCCGAGACCGAGCACGCCCGCGCCCTGCTCGCCGAGGCGGAGCGGCACCCCGGGGTGTTCCGGTTCGGCGGGGAGATGGTCGACGCACCGGTGCTCGCCCGGGCCCGGGCGACCCTGCGGCTGGCCGAGGCATAGCCGGCGCCCGTCGCCGCATTCCGGCGCACGCGGTGTCGGCACGGCGACGACCCACGGGCACGGCGGCCCGGCGATGACTAGCGTGGGCGCCGTGACGATCTCCGGGTACGGGTCGTGGCCGACACCGGTCACGTCCGAAGTGGTGGTGACGGCGGCGGTGCGGCTCGGGGAGGTCCGCCCCGACGGTGCACCCGGCACCGAGGACACCGGGGTGGTGTGGGCGGAGGGCCGCGCCGCGGAGGGCGGCCGGACCCAGCTGGTGCGCCGGACCGGCGGCGACGCCGCGGGCTCGCGCACCGACCTGCTGCCCGAGGGCGCGAACGCCCGCTCGGCGGTCCACGAGTACGGCGGCGGCGCGTGGTGGCTGCACGCCGGCAGCCCCGGCGTCGTCTGGTACGTCGAGTGGGCCGACCAGCGTCTGTACCGGCTCGACCGCGGCGCCGCCCCGGTCGCGCTCACCCCGGAGCCCGCGGTGCCCCGCGGCGACCGGCACGCCGACGGCGACGTCGCCCCCGACGGCACCTGGCTGGTCGTGGTCCGCGAGCGCCACCACGCCGGGCACACCCCGGCCGCCGAGGTCGTCAACGAGATCGTGCGGCTCGACGCCCGCGCCCCGTCGGAGCCGGAGGTGCTGGTCGGCGGCCCGGACTTCGTCGCCGCGCCGCGGATCTCCCCGGACGGCGGCACGCTGGCCTGGCTGTCGTGGAACCACCCGTCGATGCCGTGGGACGACGTCGAGCTCACCGTCCGCGACCTGGCGTCCGGGGTGGACACCGTCGTCGCGGGCGGGCCGGGGGAGTCGGTCACCGAGCCGCAGTGGCAGCCCGACGGGTCCCTGACCTTCATCAGCGACCGCACCGGCTGGTGGAACCTCTACCGCTGGCTGCCCGGCCACGACATCGAGGCGCTCGTGCGCATCGACGCCGAGATCGGCGTGCCCGGCTGGGTGCTGGGCGGGTCGCGCTACGCCGTCCTGGAGGACGGCCGCGTCGTGTTCGCCCGCTCCTCGCGGGGCTTCGACGCGCTGGTCGTGCGGGAGGTCGACGGCCGGATCATCGAGCTCGACACCCCGTTCACCGCGATCGGCTCGGTGCGCGCCGACGGGCCCTACGCCGTCGTGTGCGTCGCCGGGACGCCCACCGCCGAGCCGGGCGTGCACCGCGTCGTGCCCGCCCCGGACGGCGCGGGGGAGCCCGGCGCGGCCGGGGTGCAGACCCTGCGCGCCCCGCGCGACCTCGGCCTGCACCCGGAGACCGTGTCGGTGCCCGAGCCGATCACGTTCCTGTCCTCGGACGCCGCGGGCAGCCCGCGCACCGGCTACGCGCTGTTCTACCCGCCGCTGGGCGGCCACGACGCCCCCGAGGGCGAGCTGCCGCCGCTGCTCGTCGTCATCCACGGCGGACCGACCGGCTCCGCGACCCCGGTCCTCTCGGTCTCCGTGCAGTACTGGACCAGCCGCGGGTTCGGCGTCGTCGACGTCGACTACGGCGGCTCCACCGGCTACGGCCGCGCCTACCGCGAGCAGCTGAAGGGCGCCTGGGGGATCGTCGACGTCGCCGACTGCCTCGCCGCGGCCCGCACGCTCGCCGACACCGGCCGCGTCGACCCGGCCCGGATGGCGATCCGCGGCGGCTCCGCGGGCGGGTTCACCACCCTGGCCGCCCTCGCCCGCGACGACACCCCGTTCTCCGCCGGGGCCGACCACTTCGGCGTCGCCGACCTGGCCGCGCTCGCCCGGGACACCCACAAGTTCGAGTCCCGCTACCTCGACGGCCTGGTCGGGCCGTGGCCCGCGGCCGAGGCGGTGTACACCGAGCGCTCCCCGCTCACCCACGTGGGGCGCTTCCGCACCCCGCTGATCGTGCTCCAGGGCGACGAGGACGCCATCGTCCCGCCCAACCAGTCGGAGATGATCGTCGACGCGCTGCGCGGGCGCGGGGTGCCGGTCGCCTACCTGCTGTTCGCCGGGGAGCAGCACGGCTTCCGGCAGGCCGCGAACATCCGCCGGGCCCTCGACGCCGAGCTCGCGTTCTACTCCCGGGTGTTCGGGTTCGCGCTGCCCGCGGAGGAGTGCATCGAGCCGGTGGAGATCGAGAACCTGTGAGTGCGGGGCACGTCGTCGCCCGCATGTCCCTCGATCCCGCCGCCCCGTCCACCGGCCACCCGTTCGAGCTCCCCGTGGTCCGGTGTCTGCGCGAGCACGGCCGGCTCGCGCTCTACCCGGGCGTGACGTTCCCGGTGGGGGAGAACGGGTCCGGGAAGTCGACGCCGGTGGAGGCCGTCGCCGTCGCGGTGGGGCTGAACCCCGAGGGCGGGTCGCGGTCGTTCCGGTTCGCGACCCCGGCAGCGAGTCGACGGCGCGGTCCGCCGCGTCGGGTACGACGAGGCGCTCCCCGGTCGTCCTGACCGGGAGCTTCCTCGCCGACCCCGACGCGTTCCTGCGGCACCTGAAGGGCGACGACGGGCCCGGGTGACGCGGGTCAGACCGCCTCGCCGCCGCCGGTGGGCACGGGCTCCGGGGCCGGCTGCGCGGTGGCCTTGCGCGGGCCCTGCGACAGCCGCTTCTCCACCAGCCGGGACAGCCCGGTCAGGATCAGGCACAGCCCGATGTAGATGACCGCGACGACGAGTGCGACCTGCAGGATCGGCGAGCCGAGCTGCACCTGGCTGCCCAGCTGGCGGGCCACGAGCAGCAGCTCCTCGTAGAGGATCAGGAAGCCGAGCGCGGTGTCCTTCAGGACCACCACCAGCTGCGACAGGATCGTCGGCAGCATCGAGCGGACCGCCTGCGGGAGCAGCACCGAGGACATCACCTGGGTCTTGCGCAGCCCCAGGGCGTAGGCGGCCTCGCTCTGCCCGCGCGGGACCGCGTTGATCCCGGCGCGGAACACCTCGGCGAGCACCGAGCCGTTGTAGAGCATCAGGCCGAGCACGACGGCCCAGAACGCGGTGATCTCGATGCCCGCGCCCTGCGACATGCCGTAGTACATGATGAAGATCAGGACGAGCAGCGGGACGGCGCGGAAGAACTCCACGATCACGGTGCACGGGACCCGGATCCACGCGTGGTCCGACAGCCGCCCGGCGGCGAACACGGCCCCGAACAGCAGGGACAGGACCGCCGCGACGGCGAACGCGCGGATGGTGTTCCACAGCGCCTCGAGGATCCGGATCTGGATCGCCTCGTAGGTGATCCAGTCCCACATCCGGCCGCTGAACTGGCCGGTGGCCCAGAAGCGGTAGACGACGAACCCGAGGATCGCCACGATCACCGCGACGCCGACGACGCCGATCGTGCGGTTGCGGGCGCGGGCGGCGGGGCCCGGGATGTCGTAGAGGACCGAGCTCATCGGGCCACCCCCCAGCGGGCGTCGAGGCGGCGCTGCAGCCAGGTCAGCGGGGCCACCAGGATCACGAAGATCAGCGCCACCCACAGCAGCCCGACGAGCACGTTGTAGCCGCGCTCGGAGAGGTTCTGGTAGATGCCGCCGGCCTGGAACACCGAGAAGCCGGACGCGATCGTGGTGTTCTTCAGCAGCGCGATCTGGATGTTCGTCATCGGCGGGACGGTGGCGCGCACCGCCTGCGGGAGCACCACCTGACCGAGGGTCTGGGTGAAGGTGAAGCCCAGCGCCCGCGAGGCCTCGGCCTGCCCGACCGGGACCGTGTTGACGCCCGACCGCACGACCTCGCACACGAACGCGGCGGTGTAGAGGATCAGGCCGACGCTCGCCAGCGCGAAGAAGCTGAGCTGGACGAGCTCGAGGCGGGGATAGGCGAACGCGAAGAAGAACAGCACCAGCGTCAGCGGGGTGTTCCGCAGGATCGTCACGTAGCCGGTGCCGAAGGCACGCAGCGCGGGCACGGGGCTGACCCGCATGCCCGCCACCAGCGTGCCGAGCAGCAGCGACCCGATCGCGGCGACGACGAAGAGGCCGATCGTGCCGGCGAACCCGCCGACGTAGAGGTCGAGGTTGTCCAGCAGGACATCCACCGGGCGGCTCTCCTTTCTCTGGTCCCGACGTGTCTGGACCCGACGCGGCCCGGCGGGGCGGTGACCCCGTCACCCCCCCCCCGGGCCGCGGGCGGCCGGGCCGTCGTCGGTGGGGCTACCGGCCGGCGACGGCGTCGAGCGCCGCGTTGAACGTGGCGCTCGGC
>NZ_JBEDNP010000021.1:0-50302 GCF_040105315.1 Pseudonocardia tropica | reverse complement strand
CAATGCCCAACTCAAGAGCTGGAAGGTCCTCCGCAAGATCCGCGGCTGCCCGCAGCGAGCGACCCCGCTGGTCCAAGCCGTGATGGTCTTGATCCAGACCAGCTGAGATCAAGTTGGAAAGCGTTCACTGCATGCCGTAGAAGGAGAACCGCTCGAACATCTCGACGCCGAACAACGTCGCGAGCTGAACGGGGTGGCCGAGAAAGGTTCTCTCCCGGCGCTGAGGGTCGGTCGTGGTGTCGGACACCCGCCCGGTCTACCCCTGGAGTTTCATGAGGTAAAGATCGGACACCCGACAGATGGCTCACAGCCGCCCGGCAGGAGCCCGCTCCACCCCTGCGGCACGCCACCCGGTGATCTCCTGGGTCACGGGACCGCCTTGCGCACGGCACGCAGACCGTCCGACGAGCCCCGTCCCGGTCACCGCCATGGCTCGAGGTGGCCTGCAGGAAGCCGGCCCGGGACGGACCGACCCCGATCCGACGAGCGATTCGTTCGCTCACCGAGTGCAAGAACCGTTCGTCCGGCTCGACGAAGTCCGAGAAGACGGGTCGGAGCCGTCATCGTCCCGGCGCCGACCTGACACCGAATTCCTGTTTCCGATGACATCGGCGCCATCCGAAGAGGACTCGACGCGATCCCCTGCATGTAGCTCGGCAGATCACGAAAGATCTGCCGGCCCTTCCTCCGGGACCATCCCGACCCGGTCGGCGACGGCGGCCATGACGTCCTGGACGGCGACGGTGTCCGCGAGCGGCATGGCCGGGCTCTCGGTCTCCCCGGCCGCGACCCGGCGGGTCACCTCCTCGATCTCGTGCGCGTAGCCGCGCCCGGTGGCCGGCAGCACGATCTCCTCGGGGTCGGCGCCGTGCCGGTGCACCACGATCCGGTCCGGGTGGTGGAAGCGCGGCGGCACCTCGATCCAGCCCTCGGTGCCGATCACCCGGGCCGAGCCGGGCATCGCGCACTGCAGGCTGATCTGCAGCGCGGCGCTGCGGCCGTCGGGCCAGCCGAGCAGGATCGACTCCTCCAGGTCCACACCGGACGGCGTGAGCGCCCCGCTCGCGGCGACCGTGCCCGGGCTGCCGAGCAGCATCTGGGCGAAGGAGACCACGTAGACCCCCAGGTCGAACAGGGCGCCGCCGCCGAGCTCCGGGGAGAAGAAGCGGTCGTCGTGCGCGGTGCGGTTGCGCACGCCGAGGTCGGCCTGCACGGAGCGGACCTCTCCGATCGCGCCCTCGGCGACGAGCTCGCGCAGCCGGACGACGGCCGGGAAGAACCGCGTCCACATCGCCTCCATCACGAACACGCCCCGGCGGCGGGCGGCCGCGGCGATCTCGCGGGTCGCGACGGAGCTGACGGTGAACGCCTTCTCCACCATCAGCGCCTTCCCGGCCTCGATCGCGGCCAGGGCGATCGCGCGGTGCTGCGGGTGCGGGGTCGCGACGTAGAGCACGTCGACGTCGGGGTCGTCGAGGATCGACCGGTAGCCGGTGTGCACCCGCTCGATCCCGTGCCGGCGGGCGAACTCCGCGCCGCGTTCCGCGGAACGCGACGCGACGGCGACGAGCTCGGCGCCGGGCACGTGCGCGAAGTCCGGCGCGACGGCGTCGGCGATGCGGCCCGGACCGATGATTCCCCACTTCACGCTCATGGCCCCGATCCTGCCCGGCCCCGGCGGGAAGTTCCCGGCGGCCGACCGATGAGTCCGGTCACCGCGCCCGGTCCACCCCTTCGAACGGCACCGGAACCTCCGGCGCCACGTCCACACAGGAGCCCGCGATGCCCAACATGATCTTCGTGAACCTGCCGGTCGCCGACCTCGGCGCGGCGAAGGCCTTCTACTCCGCGCTCGGTTTCGGGCTGAACGAGCAGTTCTCCGACGAGCGCACCGCGTCGTTCGTGGTCAGCGACGCCATCGTCGTCATGGTGATGGCGCAGGACCGGTTCCGGGAGTTCACCGAGCAGCCCGGCGTCGCCGACCCGCGGACCGCCCGGGAGGTCATCAACGCCTTCGGCGTGGAGAGCCGCGACGACGTCGACCGGCTGATCGACGCCGGCCTGGGCGCGGGCGGCACCCTGTCCGGCAAGACCGAGGACCACGGGTTCATGTACGGCCGCGGCATCGACGACCCGGACGGCCACCACCTCGAGTTCGTGTGGATGGACCCGTCGGCCGTCGCCGGGGGGTGATCCCCGACCGGCCACGTCGCCGCCGTCGCGGGGTGCGGCGGCGACGGGCCGGGTCAGACGGCGCGCAGCGGGCGCGCCTTGCGGACGAGCCCGTCGATGGCGAGCGCGTAGCCGTCGACGCCGAACCCGACGACGATCCCGGCCGCCACCGGCGAGACGAACGAGTGGTGCCGGAAGGTCTCGCGGCCGTGCACGTTGGAGATGTGCACCTCGACCGTGGGGAGCTCGGCGCCCTCGATCGCGTCGTGCAGTGCGACCGAGGTGTGGGTGTAGGCGGCGGCGTTGAGGACCAGGCCGACCGCGTCGCCGCGCTTCACCGCGGCACCGGCCTCGTGGATCCAGTCGACGAGGACGCCCTCGTGGTTGGTCTGGCGGAAGTCCAGCTCGAGGTGGTGCGCGGCGGCCGACTCCCGGCACAGCGCCTCGACGTCGGTGAGCACGGTGGTCCCGTACACCTCCGGCTTGCGGGTCCCGAGCAGGTTGAGGTTCGGGCCGTTGAACACGAAGACGGTGGTCACGCCCGCGATCCTCTCAGCCGCGCCAGCCGGGGCGGACCAGGCCCGACTCGTAGGCCAGCACGACCAGCTGCGCGCGGTCCCGGGCGCCGAGCTTGGTCATCGTGCGGCTGACGTGGGTCTTCGCCGTCGTCGGACTCATGTGCAGGCGGGCGGCGATCTCGTCGTTGGACAGCCCGGCCGCGACCTCGGCGAGGACCTCCCGCTCGCGGTCGGTGAGCTCGCCGAGCCGGACCGCGCCGTCCGGGCCGCCCCGGGAGCGCGCCGCGAACTCGGCGATCAGGGTGCGGGTGACCGCCGGGGCGAGCAGGGCCTCCCCGCTGTGGACGACCCGGATGGCGTGGATGAGGTCGGCCGGCTCGGAGTCCTTGACCAGGAAGCCGCTGGCGCCGCCGCGGATCGCGTCGAAGACGTAGGAGTCGTCGGTGAAGGTGGTCAGGACGACCACCCGGGTGCCGGCGAGGTCCGGGTCGTCGGTGATCTCCCGGGTCGCGGTGATGCCGTCGGTACCGGGCATGCGGATGTCCATGAGGACGACGTCCGGGTGGTGCTCGCGGGCCGCGACGACGGCCTGTGCGCCGTCGGCGGCCTCGGCGACCACGTCCAGGTCGGGCTGGGAGCCGAGCAGGGCGCGGAACCCGGAGCGGACGAGCGCCTGGTCGTCGGCGAGCAGGACGCGGATCACCTGTCGGCTCCCGGGGTCGTGGGGCGGTCGGGGATGTGGGCCTGCCCGGTGCGGTCGGTCGCCCCGGTGGCCCCGGCCCGTCCGGCCGCGTCGGCCGGAGCGGGGTCCGGTTCGGCGGGGTTCGGGGCAGCGGCGCCCGAGGCAGCGGCGGCGTCGGCCGGAACGGTGGGGTCGGCCGGTGGCGCGGGCAGGTGGGCGCGCACCCGGAACCCCCGCTCCGGGCCCGGCCCCGCCGCCAGGGCCCCGCCGACCGAGCGCGCACGCTCGCGCATGCCGGTCAGCCCCGTGCCGTCCACCGCGCCGGGCGCCGGGCCGGCACCGTCGTCGTCGACGGTCAGATCCAGCGCGTCGTCGCCGAACCGCAGGGTGACCACCGCGGTGCCCGCCCCCGCGTGCCGACGCGTGTTGGTCAGCGACTCCTGCACGATCCGGTACGCGGCCAGGTCGACCCCGGTCGGCAGCGGCCGCGGGGTCCCCTCGGTGCCGCGGCGCACCGGCAGCCCCGCGGCGCGCACCTCGTCGAGCAGCGCGTCGAGCCGGTCCAGGCCGGGGGTGGGCGCACGGGGGGCCTGCTCGTCGACCCCGCGCAGCACGCCGAGGGTGGAGCGCATCTCGCGCAGCAGGTCACGGCTGGCCCGCTTGATCTCGGTGAGCGCGGTGCGGGCCTGCTCCGGGTCGTCGTCCATCAGGTAGAGCGCGACCCCGGCCTGCACGTTGATCAGGGAGACGTGGTGGCCCAGCACGTCGTGCAGCTCCTGGGCGATGCGCAGTCGCTCGGCGTCGGCGCTGCGCCGACGCTCGGCCTCGGCGGCCCGCCGGGCCTGGGCCGTGCGCTCGCGCCGGACCCGCCACAGGGCGCCGCCCGCGACGAGCGCCGCCAGCCAGGCCAGCACCGGTGCGGTCGCCGGCCACGGGATCGGCCGTCCCGTCACCAGCAGCCACCCCGCGAGCACGGCCAGCGCGACGACGACCACCGCGAGCGCCCGGTGGTGGCGCCCCGCGGCGACCGCGGACACCAGCGCCACGGCGAACGCGAAACCCAGCGGCCCCACCAGCGGGTACCCCAGGCCCAGGTAGACGACGACCGCGGCCGCGCACACCGCGAGCGCCACGACCCGGTTCAGGTGCCGGAACAGCAGCGCGACCGGCCCCACCGCGAGCAGTGCGGCGGCGAGCCCGTCGAGCGGGAGCGCCGTCGTGTCCGGGTCCGGGTACTGCGCGCTGCGGACGGCGTAGAACGTCGCCCCACCCACGGTGAACAGGCCGACGACCAGCGCGGGGACGAGGATCCGTGCGATCCCGCCCCACCTCGGACGTCGGTCGGCGGGCACGCGGGACACCGTAGACCGGGGCACCGACAGCGGTCGTCGTCCGGACGGTGATCGACGCCGTACACCCACGGGCGTACCCGGGCGGCCGCTCCTCCCCCGGCGGTGGCAGCGGGATCGGCGACCGCGGGCGGACGCGCGCGACCCCCCGGCACCGCGACGCTGGTCGTCATGACCGCGACTCCGGACACCCGTCCCGCACCCACCACCGAGCCACCCGCCGTGCCGCTCCCGGCGCCCGCCCCGACCGCGGACCTGCCGGCCGTGCCGGCCGGTGGCCTCCCGCCCCGGTCCGACGCCGTGCTCGCCTCGGACGCCGAGCGCGAGCACGTCACCGCCCGGCTGCGGACGGCCGCCGCCGAGGGGCGCCTGACCCTCGCCGAGTCCGACGAGCGGCAGGCCGCCGCCTACGCCGCCCGCACCCGTGACGAGCTCGTCCCGCTGCTCGCCGGGCTGCCCCGCCCGCCGCGGCCCCGGCGCCCCCGGCGCGGTCCGCTCACCCCCCGCGCGCAGCGCAACCTGCGGATCCACGCCGGGGTGACCGTCGCCGTGCTGCTCCTCCTGGTCCTGGGCGCGGTGCTCGGCCCGGCGCCGCTGTTCGTCCCGATCGGGCCGGCGTTCTGGCTGGGCCTGATCCTGTTCGTGCACTCCCGGCGGGCCGAGCGCGAGGCGTCGCCGGACGAGGATCTGCCCGAGGAACTGCGATGACCGCCGTCGCCGAGCGGGCGGGACGGACCGCACCGCGGCGGCTCGCCCGGCGCCCGCGGGCCGCGCTGCGGACGGTGCACGTGCTGCTCGCGGTGGCCTGGACCGGCGCGTCGCTGGTGATGCTGGTGCTGCCCCTGGCGGTGCTGCTGCAGGGCACCGACGCCGGGTTCGCCGTCGCGGTGATGGACACCGTCGGGAACGGGACGATCCCGTTCCTCGCCGTCGGCACCGTCCTCAGCGGGGCGGCCCTCGGTCTCGGAACGGCGTGGGGGCTGTTCCGGTACCGCTGGGTCGTCGCGAAGACCGTGCTGGCGCTGGCGGTGATCGTCTCGTCGGTCGCGCTCACCACCGGCTGGGTCGACGCCGCCGCGGCCGGGGACCGGTCGGTCCTGTCACTGCTGGTCGCGGCGTCGGTGCTGCACCAGGTGATGCTCCTGGGCGCGACGGTGCTGTCGGTGGAGAAGCCCGGCGGACGGCTGGGTCGACGGCGCACGACCGCCTGACGGTCCGTCGGGTCGGACGTCAGCGACGCAGCAGGCGTGCCCACCAGCCACGGCGGGACCCCGGCCGGGGCTCCGCGGTCGCGGGCGGCGGCGCGGGCGACCGGGCGGCGGCCCGTCGCCGCTCCCGGGCCGCGTACCAGCGCGCGACGACCTCGTCGGCGTCGAGCCTGCGGATCGGGACGCGCGGGCCCATCGGGTGGCGCATGTGGTCGACGACCCGGGAGTTGACCTCCTCGACGTGCTCGCGCACGCGGCGCTCGTCGACGAAGCGGGTGACGGTCTCGTCGATCCGGTCCAGCTCCCTGCGCAGCTGGAGCGACGGCGGCAGCATCGCGTCGCCCGGGACGCCCTCCCGCTCCAGGTAGCCGCGGATCCACCAGTTCTCGTCGACCGGGCCGATCCGTCCCGCGCCCGGCAGCGGCTTTCCCTTGCCGGGCAGGTCGTCGAAGTCGCCCCGCTCGACGGCCTCCCGGATGGTCCGGTCGACCGGTGACTCGAACCGCGGGTCCACACCGTTCATGGCTGCACCACCCCCTCGCGAGGTTACCGGTGAGCGCCGTTTCCTGTCGGTGGTCGGGTGCACACTCCGCGCCATGACGACGACACCCGCGACGACCCCCACGACCGACCGTTCCCGCGCGCTGGACCTGGCGCGCCACTACCCCGGCCGGCGGGTGGGGCACGTCGCCGCGCAACAGCGGAGGGCGGGGTTCCCCGACCGCAACTGGCGCCTCGGCGCCGACGGGGAGCAGCGCACCGCGCACCTGCTGACCGCGCTGACCGGGCGGACCCGCCGGGACCGGCTGCTCGGCAGGCCCGCGGCGTGGCAGGTCCTGCACTCGGTCCCGCTCGACGGCGGCGCCGCCGACCTCGACCACGTCCTGATCGGGCCACCCGGGATCTGCGTCATCGACACCCGCCACCACCGTGGCCGCTCCCTGCTCCTCGACGGCGAGCGGCTGGTCGTCGCGGGGACGGCCACGGACGCCGTACCGCGGGCCCGGGCCGAGGCCCAGCGGGTCCGCGAGCTGCTGCTCCCCCGCCTCGGGTCCGCCGCGTCGACGCCGGTCCGCCCGGTGATCGCGCTGGTCGGGGCCCCGGTCCGGGTGCGCCGATGGCCCGACGACGTCGTGGTCGCCACCGAGGGCGCGCTGGTGTACGCCCTGCGCGGGCTGACCCCGGTGCTCGGCCCGCGGGAGGTGGAGCGGATCCACGCCGTCGCCCGGCGTCCGGAGAGCTGGGGGTGAGGCGTGCGCCGGGTCACGGCACCTTCCCCGCGCGGAGCCGGATCAGCATGCTCTCCCGGTGACCTCGACCGCCCCGGCCCGGACCGGGCTGCACCGTGTCCCGGTCCCGGACGGCGTCGCACCGTCCGGGGTGGCGGCGGCGGTGCGGCGGCTCGCCCACCGGCCGCGGCTGGTCGCCTTCGGCGGGAGCTGGTCGTGGGGGGCGCTCGTCGCCACCGACCCGGTGCTCACCGCGCCGGACGGGGCCGACCCGTTCGCCGTGCTGGACGCGCCGCCACGGTCCGCCCGCCCGGAGGCGGGCCCGGTCGCCGGGACGGGCACGGGGGCCGGCGGGGCCGTCGGGGGCGGCTGGTTCGGGCTCCTGGACCACGCCCCGCCCGGTGTGCGGCCGACGGCGGCGCTGTCCTGGTACCGCGACGTGCTGCGGCACGACGGCGAGCGCTGGTGGTTCGAGGCGCTGGTCGCCGGCGGGACGCTGCCGGGCCTGCCGGACCACCCCGGTGCGGTGCACCCCGACGCCGGCTCGGCCGAGCGCCGGTACACGCAGCTGTGCGCCGACCTCGCCCGCCCGGCGCCGGACCGGACGGCCCGGATCGCGGTCACCCGGTGGCCCGACCGCGACGCGCACCTGGCCGCGGTCGAGCGGTGCGTCACCGAGATCCGCCGCGGCGAGATCTTCCAGGCCAACATCGCGACCCGGCTGGAGGTGCGGCTCGACGGCGACCCGCACGAGGCGTGGGCCCGGCTCGTCGAGCCGGTCGCACCGGCCCGCGCCGCGCTCGTCGTGACGCCGGAGCGGGCGGCGGTGGGCGCGAGCCCGGAGCTGTTCCTGCAGCGCGACGGCGACCGGGTCACCACCGCGCCGATCAAGGGCACCCGGCCGCGCACCGGCGGCGACGCCGACGACGCCGAACGCGCGCGGCTCGGCGCCTCGGTGAAGGACGCGGCCGAGAACGTGATGATCGTCGACCTGATGCGCAACGACCTGGCCCGGGTCGCGCGGCCCGGCGGGGTGCGGCCGGGACGGCTGCTCGTCGTCGAACCGCATCCGGGGGTGTGGCACCTGGTGTCGCGGGTGCACGCGACGCTGCGCGACGACGTCACCGACGCCGACCTGCTCGCCGCCACGTTCCCGCCGGGCTCGGTCACCGGCGCGCCGAAGATCCGGGCCTGCGAGGTGATCGCCGACTGCGAGGACGGCGACCGCGGGCTGTTCACCGGCGCCGTCGGCGGGGTGAGCCCGCTGGCCGGGCTGGAGCTGAACGTCGCGATCCGCACCCTCGACCTCGGCGCCGCAGGGCCCGACGGCAGCCGCACCGGCCGGCTCGGCGTCGGCGGGGGCATCACCGTCGACTCCGACCCGGCGGAGGAGTTCGGCGAGGTCCTGACCAAGGCCGCCCCGGTCCTGGCCGCGCTGGGCGGCCCGCCCCGGCCGGTCCGGCCGCCCGTCACCCGGCCCGCCGACCGGGCCGCGGGCCTGTTCGAGACGCTGGCCTGCGTCGACGGCCGGGCCCGCCGGGTCGGCGAGCACGCCGCCCGGCTGCGCCGCTCCTACCTCGCGGTCACCGGCCGCCCCCTCGACGCGCGGGTCGAGGCCGAGGTCGCCGCGGCCGTCGCGGGGCTGGGTGGGCACCAGCGGGTCCGGGTCGAGGCGACGCCGGACGACCCGTCGCGGGTCGTCGTGCGCGCCGTCCCCTGGCCCGGACCGGTCCCGCTCGACGCGCAGGGCGGTGTGGTCGCCGTCGTCCGGCGCAGCGCCGACGGCGAGGCCCACAAGTTCGTCGACCGCCGCCGGCTCGACGCCCACGAGGCCGGGGTGGCGGACGGGGACGTCTCGCCCCTGCTGTGCGACCCGGCGGGCCTGGTGCTGGAGACGACGCGTTCCGCGGTCGCCGCCGTGCACCGCGGGCGGCTGTGGGCCCCCCCGCTCGACGGCCGCATCCTGCCCGGGACCGGCCGCCGCGCGCTGCTCGACCTGCTGGGCCCCGGCGCCGTGCGGATCGCCCCGCTTCCCCTGGCCGCGCTCGCCGAGGCCGACGGGTTCCTGCTGGTCAACGCGCTGCGCGGGGTGCAGTGGGTGCGCCGGGTCGAGGACGACGGCCACACCGTCGCCGCGTGGGCGGCCCCGGACCCGCTGACCCACCGCCTCGCCGCGGCGCTGTCGCGCTGACCGAGCGCCGCGTCACCGCACCGCCTCCGGGCGACCGTCGGTGCCGCCCCGCGGTCCCCGCCCGGTACCGGTCCGCGGCAGCGCGACCGGCAGCGCCCCGTCGGCCACAGACCGCACGACCTCGCACCGGTTCCCCGCACCTCGCAGCCCCTGCAGACGGTGCGAGGTCCTCAGAAGGTGTGCGAGGTCGGCCCGCACCGGCAGGATCGGGTCGTGAGCACCGACCGGATCGCCGCCGAGCTGCGTCGCCCCCTGCGGTGGGTACCCCCGATCCCGCTGCACCGCCCCCGGCTGCTGCGCCTGCTGCAGCGGCTGTCCCGGCGCGGCAGGCCCGCCGCCGTCGACGGGGTCCGGTCCACCACCCACCCGGGCCCGCCGCTGCTGCGCGTGCACGTCCCCGACCACCGCACGACCCCCGCGGCGCTGCTGTGGTTCCACGGAGGCGGCCTCGTACTGGGCTCCCCCATGATCGACGACGTGCGGTGCGGCGAGCTCGCCGCGGACCTGGGGATCGTCGTCGTCTCGGTGGACTACCGGCTCGCGCCCGGTGACCCGTTCCCGGCCGCGCTCGACGACGGCCACGCCGGCTGGACCTGGCTGCGCGACGCCGCCGACCGGCTGGAGGTCGACCCGGCGCGGATCGCCGTCGGCGGGGCGAGCGCCGGGGGCTGCCTGGCCGCCGCGCTGGTCCAGCGCCTGCACGACGAGGGCGGACCGCAGCCGGTGGCGCAGTGGCTGGTCTACCCGATGCTCGACGACCGCACCGCCGCCCGTCGCGAGCTCGACCGGCCCCCGCACCGGGTGTGGAACAACCGCAACAACGAGGTCGGCTGGCGCGCCTACCTGGGGCGCCCGCCCGGGACCGGCGAGCCCGCCCCGTACGCGGTGCCCGCCCGTCGCGCCGACCTGTCCGGGCTGCCGCGCACGTGGATCGGCGTCGGCGACGTCGACCTGTTCCACGACGAGGACCTCACCTACGCGCGGCGGCTGCGGGAGGCCGGGGTGCCGGTCGAGCTCGACGTCGTCCCCGGTGCCCCGCACGGCTTCGACGGCTGGGGCAAGGGCGTCGCGCTCGCCGACGACTTCACCGGGCGCTCGGTCGCCTGGTTGCGCGGCACGCTCGGCGGCTGATCACCCGGCCAGGTCCGACGATGAGCGATTTCCCCGACGGCTTCGTCGACCGCGCCGACCCGGTCGACGACCGCGGGTTCTACCTGCCCCCGCGCTTCGTCCAGCACATCGACGAGGGCGCGATCGCCGCCGCGTCGGCGTTCGACGGCGAGATCGGCACCTCCGGACGGGTGCTGGACCTGATGTCGTCATGGGTGTCGCACCTGCCGCGGCGCGCGGAGCACCTGACCGTGCTGGGCATGAACCGGGCCGAGCTCGCGGCCGACGAGATGGCCCACGAGGCCGTCCGGCACGACCTCAACGCCGACCCGGTGCTCCCGTTCGCCGACGCGGCGTTCGACGCCTGCGTCTGCACCGTCTCGGTCGACTACCTGGCCGACCCGGTCGCGGTGTTCGCCGAGGTGGGCCGGGTGCTGGTGCCCGGCGGTGTGTTCGCCGCCACGTTCTCGAACCGCTGCTTCCCGACCAAGGCGGTCCGCGGCTGGCTCGCCTCCGACGACGCGACCCGGGTCGGGATCGTCGCCGAGTACTTCCGGCGCAGCGGCGCGTTCGACACCCCCGCGGCCCGCGACTGCGGCGCGCCCGGGGCCCCGCTCCACGCGGTGTGGGCGCGCACCCCTACCGGCTGACGAAGTCCAGCACCGCCTGCTCGAACTCCCGCGGGCGCTCCATGTTCGGGTAGTGCGCGGTCCCCCCGATCTCGCCGCGGGTGCCGTCCGGGACGGCGGCGACCGCGTCGGCGACGATCCGCCGGTGGTCGTCGGAGTCGAGGGCGCCGACGAGCCCGAGCAGCGGCACCGGGAACGCGCCGGCGCGCTCCACGGCGTCGTCGAGGAAACCGATCGGGCCCGGGGGCGCGGCCGGGTCCGCGGGCAGGTGGTGGGACAGCAGGTCGACCGCCATCAGCCGGATCTCGGCCAGGACGGCCGGGTCCACGTCGGCCTCCGTGCGGAACGGGCCGGGCACGAACTCCAGGAACACCCGGACCCAGCGCTCGGCGTCGAGGTCCAGGCGCGCCTGCTCCCAGCGCGCCATGGTGTCGACCGTCCACGGGTCGGTCCACACCGGCTCGCCCGCGCCGGCGCCGCACAGCACGACCCGGTCGACGAGGTCCGGGCGTTCCAGCGCGGTGTCGAACGCGACCCGCGCCCCCATCGACAGCCCGACGAGCACGACCGGCCCGGCGTCGAGGTGCTCCAGCAGGGCGGCGAGGTCGGCGTGCGGCCGGTAGCCCTGCGGCCCGGGCGTGGACGACGCGCCGTGCCCGCGGGCGTCCGGCACCACGACCCGGTGCCGGGCGGACAGCGGCCCGATCTGGCGCGACCACATCCGTCCGTCGACGGCGCCGCCGTGCAGCAGCACCAGCGGCGGGCGACCGTCCGGGTGCGGGCCGGTGTCGCGGTAGGCGATCCGGCCGCCCTCCACGGGCAGAAACGTCGGGACGGTGACCTGGGCGAGGGCGAGCGTCATGACAACCAAGGTGTCATGACGCGGGCGAGATGACAACCCAGGTGTCATACTCGGGGCGTGCCCGACGTCGACGACACCGCCGAGAAGCTGGCCGAGGTCTACGTGCTCGTGGGCCCCCTCTACCGGCGGGTGCTGCGCGAGGTCGAGGAGTCCGCGCCGGACAACCGGGTCTCCGCGGGCGTGCGCGCGGTGCTCGACCAGCTCCGGCGGCACGGCCCGATGACCGTGCCCGGGATCGGGCGGTCGCAGTCGCTCAGCCGCCAGTTCGTGCAGCGGATGGTCGACGACGCGCTGGCCGCCGGGCTCGTCGAGCGGGCGGACAACCCGCGGCACCGGCGGTCCCCCCTGATCGTGCCGACGGCGGCCGGCCGCGCGGTGATCGACGACGTCGTCGGGCGGGAGCACGCGCGGCTGCGCGCGGTCGCCGGGCACCTCGACCCCGCCGACGTCGACGCGACGCTGCGGGTCCTCGCCGCGATGGTCGCCGACCTGACCGAGATCGAACCGGAGATCGAACCCGGGAATTGACCCCCTCGGCCCGGTGGCGCACGATCCGACCCGGATCGACCCCTCACCACTGGCGGTGCGCACGCATGTCCGACACGTTCACCTTCTCCGGCCGTGACGGCGCCGCCGTCACCGCCTACCGCCGGCTCCCCGCGGCCGCGGGCGGCCCGGTGCGCGGGATCGTCCAGATCACCCACGGCATGGGCGAGCACGCCCTGCGCTACGTCGCCCTCGCCGGCGCGCTGACCGCCCGGGGCTTCGCCGTGTACGCCCAGGACCACCGCGGTCACGGCGCCACCGCGGGCGGGGCCGAGAACTTCGGCGTCCTCGGCGACGACGGCTGGGGGCAGCTGGTCAGCGACATCGGGCTGCTGTCCGCGCACGCCCGCGCCGAGCACCCGGGTACCCCGCTGGTGCTGCTCGGTCACAGCATGGGCTCGTTCGCCGTGCAGCAGTTCCTCGTCGCCGACGGCACGCCGCCGGACGCGGTCGTGCTGTCCGGCACCGCGTTGCTCGACCTGATGGAGCAGGGCCTGGACCTGTCCGCGCCGCTGGACCTGTCGTCGTTCAACGCGCCGTTCGAGCAGCGCACCGGTTTCGAGTGGCTCAGCCGCGACCCCGCGCAGGTCGACGCCTACGTCGCCGACGCCCGCTGCGGCTTCGGCCTCGACCTGCCCGGCACGCAGGCGATGTTCGCCGCCGCCCGGCCGCTCGGCGAGGTCGCCACGCTCAAGCGGATCGCGGGCGGGCTGCCGGTGTACGTCGTCGTCGGGGACGAGGACCCGGTCAACGCCGGGCTGGCCCTGGTGCGGCCGCTGGCCGAGCGCTACGCCGAGGCCGGGCTGCACGACGTCACGCTGAAGATCTGGCCGGGTGCCCGGCACGAGGTGTTCAACGAGACCAACCGCGAGGAGATCGTCGCGGACCTGCTGTCCTGGCTCGACCGCGTCGTCCCCGGGCAGCGGGGCGCCTGAGTTGCGCGTCGACACCACCGGCGGCTTCTCCGCCTCCCCGCTCGAGACCGAGGCGGCGGCCGTCGCCGCGGAGGCCGAGGGCTACGACGCCCTGTCGGTCCCCGAGACCTCGCACGACGCGTTCGTGTCGCTGGCACTGGCCGCGCGGGCGACCAGCCGGATCCGGCTGCAGTCGGCGATCGCGGTCGCCTTCGCCCGCAACCCGATGACGCTGGCCTACCAGGCCAACGACGTGCAGCTGCTCTCCGGCGGCCGGTTCGACCTGGGGCTCGGCTCGCAGGTCCGCCCGCACATCGAGCGCCGGTTCGGGATGCCGTGGAGCCGCCCCGCGGCCCGGATGGAGGACTTCGTCTCCGCCCTGCGGGCGATCTTCGACGCCTGGGCCACCGGGGACCGGCTGCACCACCGCGGCGAGTTCTACTCCCACACCCTGATGACCGAGTTCTTCTCGCCGGGGCCGAACCCGCACGGGGTCCCGCCGGTGATGCTGGCCGCGGTCGGCGAGCGGATGACCGAGGTCGCGGGCCGGGTCACCGACGGCCTGCTGGCGCACTCGCTGACCTCGCCGTCGTACCTGGCGGAGGTGACGCTGCCCGCGCTGCGCCGCGGACGCGGCCGCGACGACCTCACCGGCTTCGACGTCTGCCTGCCGGTGTTCGCGGTGCTCGGCGCCGACGCCGACGCCCGGGCCGTCGCCGAGGCCGGGGTGCGCCGCCAGATCGCCTTCTACGCCTCCACCCCGCCGTACGAGCCGGTACTGGAGCACCACGGCCGCGGCGCGCTCGCCGACGAGCTCAACGGGCTGTCGCGCCGGCAGGCCTGGGACGAGATGGCCGGCCTGGTCGACGACGACCTGCTGGCCCTGTTCGCCGTCGCGGGTGACCCGGCCGGGGTGGCGTCCGGGATCGCGGACCGCTACCGCGGCCTCGTCGACCGGGTCTCGCTCAACACCCCCTACGACGCCGACCCGGCCCTGGTGCTCGACGTCGTCACCCGGCTGCGCGCGGCGTGACGCACCCGGAGGTCCGGGAGGGGGTCCGCGCGGTCTGCTCCGGGTTCGGGGCGGGGTACCGGCGCACCTGCGACCGCGAGCACCGCTTGCCGCAGGGGTGCCACGACGCGGGCGAGGCGTACGGCGAGCAGGCCGACACCGCGACGTTCCCGGCCACCGAGGCCGCGTTCTTCGCCGCGGCCGGTGCAGACCCTCGGCCGGTCCGGCTACGCCACCGGGTACGAGGTGGCCGCCACTTCACCGAGGCCCGCCTGACGCGCCGGGCCCCGCTGCCGCCGGGCAAGGCTCTCCGGTGATCACGGATCGGGCACCCGACGAGTCGCAGGACGACGTGGTCGGTGCCCGATCCGTGATCACGACGGGTCGCGTACTACCGCAGGCCCAGCTTCTTGGAGCAGGCCGGCCACGCCTTCCAGCCCTGGGCGTCCAGGACGTTCTCGGCGACGCGGATCTGCTCGGACTTGCTGGCGTTGTGCGCCTTGCCCGACCCGCCGAAGGCCTTCCAGGTGGACTGCGTGAACTGCAGGCCGCCGGAGAAGCCGTTGCCGGTGTTGGTGTTCCAGTTCCCGCTGGACTCGCACTCGGCGAGCTTCTCCCACGTGGAGGTCGCGACGGACTGCGTGGGGGCCACGGCCGCCGCGGGAGCGACCGGGGCCGAGGTCTCGGGGGCGGCCGTCGCGGGCCCTGCCAGGGCGAGCGGAGCGCCGAACGCCAGGACACCGGCGACGAGAGTTCCGACGAAACGCCCACGGATGGACATGCGCGTGCTGCTCATTGTTGATCACCTGAGGTCCGGACCCACGGCTTTCCGGGCGGGCCGGTCGCGCGGGGAGCGCTGTGCCGGTGTCGTCGCGAGGGGACTCGCGGCCCGCGGCCCCGTCTCGGTCCGTGCAGGTCGACTGGCCGGGGACCGCGGGACGGGGCCGTGGTGGCGTGGCGGTTCCGGCACTTCGGTGCATGCCCGGCCCGTGTGGACCGGAGCGACCACGAAGGTCGCCGACCGGCCGAGATCAGGTCAAGCGGACGCCCGGTGACGTATCACACGCAGATAACGGCCGGGAACATCGTCGCAGCTCAGGAACCTGTTTCCGCGATCACGGAACCGGCAGGGAACGCACCGATGCTTTCGATCCGGAGATGTTCCACCGGTCTCAGCGGCGCGACGCGCCCTCGGCCCGGCGCAGGGTGAACACCGCGATCCGCACGACCATCGCGTCGAGCAGCAGCCCGCCGAACGCCCATGCGTCGAGCCAGGCGGTCCAGTTCACCCCCTGCGCGACGGCGAGGAGCCCGGGCACGAGGAAGAGGGCGACGCCGAGCCCGCCGGCGACGGCACAGGCGAGCAGCGCCGGGCCGTCGGCCCGGCGCAGCAGCAGGAGCAGCGACACGACGGCGGCCGCGGCGACGAGCCCGTCCAGCCCGGCCAGGACCGGCCCCGTGGCGCCGAACGCGAGCCGGACGTGCACGGCGGCCGAGAGCACCAGCAGCACGGTCAGGATCCGGCGCCCGGTCACCGGGCCGCGGTCGTCGCTCATGGGTCCATCCTCACCTACCGCACCCGCAGCACCAGGAGGCGGCAGTCGACCTGCTGCCCGGACCGGTAGGGCGCGACCTCGATCGAGACGGCCTCGAACACGTCGGCGGCGGCGAGCCGGTCGACCTCGGCGCGGTAGCCCCCGGACTCCCAGACGTCGTCGAGGACGGTCGCGACGAGGTACCCGCCCGGTCGCACGACCCGGGTGAACTCCGCCAGCGCCGAGGGTCCGACGTGGGCGTGGGTGAGCGTCCCGACGCAGACGACGACGTCGTAGGAGTCGTCGGGCAGCGCCAGCGCGGCGGTGAGGTCGGCCTCGCGCAGGTCCCGGTACGCGCCGGTGGCGCGGGCCCGCTCCAGCATCCCGGTCGACAGGTCGATCCCGTCGACGGTGGTCGCGCCGCGCTCGCGGAGCGCGACGCCGACCAGCCCGGTGCCGCAGCCGGCGTCGAGGATCTCCCCGCCGGGGCCCGCGGCCGCGACGACGGCGTCCGCGGTGACCGCGGGCGCGACGTAGCCCTGGGTCTCGCCGGCGAGGTCGGCGTCGTAGGTGGGGGCCCACTCGTCGTAGAGCGCCCGGGCGTCGGCCGGGCCGCTCAGCGAGTAGGCGCGTTCCAGGTGGGGGTCGCCCCCGGTGCTCGTGGCCATCGCCCGATCATGGTGGACGGCCCGCGGGCTGTCATGCGCGCCCGAGCAGCCCCCGGCGCGGCGGGTCGGCGGCGAGCAGCGAGAGCGCGCACAGCGCACCCCAGCCGGCGGCGACCATGGTCGCCTTCTCCCGGGCGTCGCGGTCGGGGAGCTGCGAGCCCAGCACCACGAGGTCGACGACGTCGGCGCCGACCCGCACCGCGATGGCGGCCTTGAGCGGGGTGCCGGCCGGGGCCAGCGCCATGGCCAGGCCGGACGCGAGGTCGCGCCCGCCGACCGCCCGCGCGAGGAGCGTGGTCCCCGCGGACGGCGTCCGGCCGCCGCCGGACAGCTTCGTCGGCGACAGCAGCACGTCCGGCTTCGCGGCGACGGCCGCGCCGTAGGCGGCGGTGGCGGCGCCCAGCAGGCGGGGGATCCAGGTCAGGTCACGACGGGGCATGTACCCGGTGTACCCGTTCCGCGCCGGTTCTCGCCCGCCCGCACGGACCGGCGACCGAGCGGCCGGTGAGCGTGCCGAGCGCGAGCACCGCACCCCACGGCCCGATCACCCAGATCGGCCAGAAGTAGCCGCCGCCCCCGCCGAGCGCGACGGCGGCCCAGATCGTCACCACGATCACCGCGGTCAGCGCCCACGGCCCCCAGGTCGCGGCCAGGACGGTCCGGCGGACCCGGCGCTCGCGCTCCGGGTCGGCGGGACGCGGCAGCCGGGGCAGGTCCGCCTCGACGGCGGCGAGCTCGGACGCCGTGCGCGCCGCGGTCACCTGCCCGCTGCGGGTGGAGAACTCGGCGAGGTCGAGCCGCCCGTCCCCCACGTGCCTGCCGAGCCGTTCCAGTGCGCGCTCCCGCTCGGCGTCACCGATCCGTACGTCCACCATGACCTCCCTTATCGGATACCGAGACTATCCGCTATCCGTGACGGAGGTGCAAGTCAGAGCTCGTCGAGGAACGCCAGCGCCGCCTCCGCCGAGGTGCGCCGCCAGGCGGCCAGCATCCGGTCGAACTCGTCGGCGCCGCCGCCCCCCGCCCGTCCGGCCCGGTCCTGCTCGGCCCGCAGCGCCGCGACGATCGGGGCCAGCTCGCGACGCTGGGCGTCGACCAGCGCGGTCGCGTCCCGGCCGTGCCGGTGCAGCACCGCCAGCTTCAGCAGGAACTCCGAGCGCAGGTCCCGCACGTGCGGGACCGGGGTGCCCAGCCAGGCGTCGACGTGGCCGCGACCGGTGGGGGTCGCGGCGTAGAGGGTGCGGGGCGGGCCGCCCTTCGTCTCGACGGCCTCGGCGGTGATCAGGCCGGCGTCGACCAGCCTGCCGATCGCGCGGTAGACGACCGGGCGCGGGATCTGCCAGACCCGGCCCAGCTCGCCGTCGGCGGCGGTGAGCGCGGCGACGGCGAAACCGTGCACCGGACGCTCGCCGGCCACGGCCAGCACCACCCATTCGGCGAGTCCCAGCCGCGGAAGCATCGGGCCAGCGTAGGGCCTCAGCGGTTGACGGCCGCCCCGTTGCCCTCGTCCCAGGAGAAGCCGCGGTCGTAGAGGAAGCGCAGCTCCGCGTCGCTCTCCAGCACCAGACGCTGCCCGTCGCCGGTCAGCTCCACCCGACCGTCGGGCCGGGGCGTCCAGGTCAGCTCGGCGCTCCGGACGGCGGGCTCGACCAGGGAGGTGGCCCCGGACTGCGGCGCGTTCCACTCGACGCGGATCGTCCGGTCCCCGACGGGCCGCCACGTCCCCCGGACGACGGTGCTGTCGGCGAGCCGGAGCGAGATCCCGGCCGAGCCGGACTGCGGGTAGCCGGGGATCGGGATCGACGGGCCGACGTAGGTCCACTGCCCGACGGCGACGTGCTGCCAGCGCCGGTCGTCGGCGAGCCGCGCGGCCGGGGCCGTCGGGTCCTCCACCACCCGGTAGACCCCGGCGAGCGCGACGTCGGAACGCTGGAACGGCGGCTGGACCTGCTGGAACAGCACCCCCATCGCCGCGATCAGCACCAGCCCGAGCGCCGGCACGAGCCACCGGGTCACCCGGCGGACCCGCGGCCACGGCAGCAGCCGCGGGGACCCCTCGGTCGCCGCCGTCGGACGACCGGCCAGGAACCGGACCACCCGCGGCAGCTCGGGGGCCGCGACGAGCGCGAACCCGACCGTCAGGGCGAGGGCGAACTGCTTGACCGGCACGTCGTAGGTCATGTTCAGCAGGAAGACGGTGCCGAGCGCGCCGGTCCCGAGCAGGCCGCCGATCCAGGCCGTGCGCCGGAACACCAGCAGCAGCACGACGACGAGCTCGGCGAACCCGGCGAGGAACTGGATCACCGGGGAGTAGGCCATGAGCCCCCACAGCAGGCCCATCGGGCTCTTCTCACCGGTCATGACGAGCGCGTCGGCGTAGTCGGCCCGGCCCATCTGGGACAGATTGAGCTTGGACCAGACGTAGGCCTGCATGAGCAGGATCAGGGCGAACCGCAGCAGCGCGTGCAGCGCCCAGCCCACCCGGTTCCACCACGGTCGCGGCGCGGGCCCCGGCGCTGTCGCCGTCGCGGCGGCACCGCCCACACCGTCCTCCCGCCGCACCGCGGCGTCCCCCCTCGTCCCGGTCATGGGCCGACGGTAGGACGTCACGGCACGGTCGCGGATCCCCCCTCCGGCCGATCCCCGGCGCGGGTACTCGTTCGCGAGTGGGAGACGTGAACCACATCCCGCAACTGCATTGCGCACAACCATCGCCGGGTAGCCATGTGGCGATGCGGCTGCACGACGGCCGCCCGTCCCCGCCGCGGCACCGGAGCCCGGCCACGCGAACCACGGCGTCCACATGCGACGCCGACCAGGAGGAAACGTGCCCACGACCGTGCCCGCCATGACCACCGCCGGCCCGAACAAGCCGTTCGAGCGCGGGACCGTGACCCGTCGCGACCCCAAGCCGCACGACGTCGTCATCGACATCCGGTACGCCGGGATCTGCCACTCCGACATCCACCAGGCCCGCGACGAGTGGGGCGAGGGCATCTACCCGATGGTCCCCGGCCACGAGATCGCCGGCGTCGTCTCCGCGGTCGGCGACGAGGTGACCCGCTACGCCGTGGGCGACACCGTCGGCGTCGGCTGCTTCGTCGACTCCTGCCGCGAGTGCGAGAACTGCCGGGCCGGCGAGGAGCAGTACTGCCTCACGGGCGAGGTGCAGACCTACAACGCGAAGGAGTACGACGGCGAGCCCACCTACGGCGGCTACTCCACGCAGATCGTCGTCGACGAGAACTACGTGCTGCGCATCCCCGAGGGCGTCGCGCTCGACGTCGCCGCGCCGCTGCTCTGCGCCGGCATCACGCTCTACTCCCCGCTCCACCACTGGGGCGCGGGCCCCGGCACCCAGGTCGCCATCGTCGGCATGGGCGGCCTCGGCCACATGGGCGTGAAGATCGCCAAGGCGATGGGCGCGGAGGTGACGGTCCTGTCCCGCACGCTGTCCAAGCAGGAGGACGGCAAGCGACTCGGGGCCGCGCACTACTACGCGACCGAGGACGAGGCCACCTTCACCGAGCTGGCCGGGTCCTTCGACCTGATCGTCAACACCGTCGCCGCGGTGATCCCGGTCGACGACTACCTCGGCCTGCTGAAGCTCGACGGCTCGATGGTCAACGTCGGCGTGCCCGAGGAGAAGCTGTCCTACCACGGGTTCTCGCTGGTCGCGGGCCGCAGGAGCCTGTCCGGCTCGAAGATCGGTGGCATCCGCGAGACCCAGGAGATGCTGGACTTCTGTGCCGAGCACGGCCTCGGCGCCGACGTCGAGACCATCTCCTGCGACCAGGTCGACGAGGCCTGGGAGCGGGTCGTGCAGGGCGACGTGCGCTACCGCTTCGTGATCGACACCGCGACCTTCGCCTGAGGGCCGTCACGCCCCGCGGCGTCGCACTTCGAGACGCCCGCGGGGCGGCGATCCGTGGAACGATCCCCGGCGACGTTCCCGACCAGAAGTGAACCGGAGGCTCACGTGATCCTCATCGTGCTCAAGGCCCAGATCCGCCCGGACAAGCGCGAGGAGTGGCTGTCCGGCATCTCGCAGTACAAGAAGGACGTGAACTCGGAGCCGGGCAACATCTCCTTCGACTACCACGAGAACGTCGAGAAGGAGAACGAGTTCGTGGTCGTGGAGGTCTTCCGGGACAGTGCGGCCGGCGACGCGCACGTCAAGACCGACCACGCGCAGAGGTTCTTCGACTTCATGGGCTCGGTCGTGCCGGAGAAGCCGCTCATCAACTTCCAGAGCGAGGACGGCAAGGACGCCTGGGTCGAGATGGGCGAGGTCACCCCGCACTGACTCCTCCCTCCCGATCCCTCCCGACGATGCCGGCGGCCCCACGGGTCGCCGGCATCGTCGTGTCCACCGGTGCCGCGCAGGTGCCCCGGGCTGCGCCGGACGGATGGAGCCGGGCGGACCGGACATCGGAACCGAGACGGTCCTTCCGGGTGATCGGGACGGGAGCGCACCGCGTCCGGGCCGGTCGGGACCGGGGTGCAGACTGACCGCGCACGGTAGATCTTTTCGTCGCGCAACCTGGGCGCTCCCCCCGCGTCTCCCATGGTGACGGACCGATCACGTGGCGTCGCCGCCCCCGGCGACGCGGACGAACAGGAGCACCCATGGACACCGTCCGGCAGCGGCCCCGCCGCCTCGTCGCACTGGGCCTCGGACTGGCCACCGTCGCGGGTGTCGCCGTCGCCGGGACCGCACTGGCCGGATCCCCCGCCGCCGAGCAGGCCCGCGCGGAGCCGCTCGTCCCGGGCACCCCGTGCTCGGTCACCGCCAAGGCGTGCGTCGACCTGGACTCGCAGAAGTCCTGGCTCATCCAGGACGGCAAGGTCGTCCGCGGCCCGATCGGCATCTCCTCGGGCGGCAACGGCCAGGAGACCCCGGTCGGACACTCGCTGCGCGTCTACCGCAAGGACGCGACGCACAAGAGCGAGGAGTCGCGTCTGCCGAACGGCGACCCCGCCCCGATGCCGTGGTCGGTCTTCTTCAACGACGGCGGCATCGCCTTCCACAGCGGCGACCCGAACCGGTCCTCCGCCGGCTGCATCCACGTGCCGCCGGCCGAGGCCAAGGCGTACTTCGACTACCTGCAGATCGGCGACCAGGTGCAGGTCGTGAAGGCCTCCGAGGAGACTGCGGCGCGCAACGGGAAATGATCACGGCGTCACCGCATCGGGGGTCGCCCGGGCGTCCGGCGTAACGCGGAGGTGGCCGTCCGGCGACACACCGGACGTATCACCCGTCCTTCCCCGGGAGCGCCCGATGGCCGAGAGCCGACCCGCCCGTCGCACGCCGATCGACCACGCACGGCGGATCGCGCGGCTCACCCTGAGCGGCGGCGCGCGTGCCGCCGCGGTCCCGGTGCGCGGCCTGGCCCGGCTCGGCCGCGACGAGCACGACCCGCGCTGGACCGGCCAGACCTGGCTGTGGCAGCCGGGCTGGGGGCGGCGTACGCACGACCGGCTCTACCGCAGCCCGGACCCGTACTCGATCGGACTGTCGGACTACGAGCAGCAGAAGTACGGCACCGTCATGGACGCGCTCGCCGGCCGCGGCTTCGACCGGGTGCTGGAGGTCGGCTGCGGCGAGGGCGACCTGTCGGTCCGCCTCGCCGGGCACACCGCGGCGCTGCTCGGGGTCGACATCTGCTCGGCCGCGGTCCAGCGGGCCGCCGCCCGGGTGCCGTCGGGAACCTTCGTCCGTCGCACGCTCCCGCACGAGATGCCCGAGGGCGACTTCGACCTCATCGTCTGCTCCGACGTCCTCTACTACTGGGAGGCGGTGACGCTGCAGGTCGGCCTGGCCGCCCTGCTGGACCGCCTCCGGCCGGGCGGGATGCTGCTCGCCTACCACTACCGCGGGGCGTTCGGGCAGGCCGGGACCGCCGACCGGGTGCACGAGGCACTCGCCGCCGCGGCGGCCGCCCGCGGGCTGACGGTCCGGGCCCACGAGACCGTCGACGGCGTCGGCCCCGACGGCGCCGGGGCCCGGTTCGACGTCGTCGTCCACCCCGGTGTCGCGGTGCCGTCCCCACGTCGCCCGGAGCCGGGCGTCGCAGCGCGCACACGTCGTTCCTGAGGGGTCGGCTGGGCCGGCCGGCGGTGCGGCCGCTGGACCGTCCGGCCGTTCTCGTCAGGTCGACGTGGACCTTTCGTGAGCGGGCCGTTCCTGGTTACCGTCCGGAGCCATGACGGTCGAAGCCGACGGACCCGCCGGGATGACCGACGCACAACGCGTGGTCACGATCCCCGAGCTGAGCGCACCGAGCTACCTGCAGGCGGTGCTGTCGATCGCCTACCGCGACGAGCGCAACAGCGTCCCGCTCACCGTCGCCACGCCGGCCGGGCTGGTGTTCGGTAACGCCGTACACCCCTCGGCCTGGCTGCGCGGGCTCGGGGACCAGCTGCGCCGGCTCACCGCGGGCGACCCGGGCAACGAGTCCGCGGCGTCGATGGCCGAGATGTTCGACGACATGGCCGACGGCCGCGGCGACGAGCGCCCCGGCCGGGACATCCCGGTGAAGGACATCCACTGGATCTACTTCACCGACGCGCTCGTGGTGCCGACCGCCATCGGCGGGCCGAACTACGCCGAGCCGGCCTGCTGGCAGGTGGCGCTGCGCGACGTCACCGGCTGGACCATCGGCCTCCCGCCCGGCTGAGCACCACCTCCCATGATCATCTGATCGGGTGATCGCACACCGACTGCTCCGGATCCCCCGCGGACGCCTCCCGTCGCAGTTCAGCGGCTCATGCCCAGGTCAGCGACCGGGAGCCCCGTCCGCGGTGTGACGAGGACCACTCGAAGTCGTGCGTGAGGATGCGGCACCTCCGGGCCTCCCATGTGTGTCGAGCGGATCGACGGGGCACAACCGGTACGAACCGGCCCCCGATCCGGACCACTGTGAGGCCCGATACCGGGCCATGACCTGGAGGCGCACATGAGCACCACCGAGACCAAGGCCCCGGCCGTCACCGGCACCCCGTCGGCCCTGCAGTCCGAGCACGGCAGCACCCGCATCGCCGAGACGGTCGTCTCGAAGATCGCCGGCCTGGCGGCCCGCGAGGTCAGCGGCATCCACGCCCTCGGCGGCGGCGCGGCCCGCGCGTTCGGCGCGCTGCGCGAGCGCATCCCGGGTGGCACCACCAACGCCTCGCAGGGCGTGTCGGTCGAGGTCGGCGAGAAGCAGGCCGCCGTCGACATCAACGTCGTCGTCGAGTACGGCGTCTCCATCGCCGACCTGGCGAAGGCCGTGCGCCGCAACGTCATCTCCGCCCTGGAGCGGATGACCGGGCTCGAGGTCGTCGAGGTCAACATCTCGGTCGACGACGTCCACCTGCCGTCCGAGGACGACGGCAGGGACGAGGAGCCGAAGAAGATCGAGTCCACCTCGCGGGTGGCGTGAGCGCCCGGACCGCCGCGGACGGCGACGGGACCGTCGCCACGGGTGCGATCGACACCGACCGGATCGCCGACGCGGTGCTGGGCTGCCCCGGCGTCGCACAGCTCCACGGCGGCCGGTTCGGTGAGATCGCCACCTACCTGCCCGGACGCCGGGTGAGCGGCATCCGCCTGGACCCCACGGCCCCGGCCGTCGAGATCCACGTGGTCGGCCGCTATCCGGCCTCCGTGGCCGAGATCGACCACCAGGTCCGCACCGCGCTGCTCCCGGTCGTCGGGGGCGCGCGGGTGGACGTGGTGGTCGGCGACTACGCCGGCCCCACCGAGTCGACGCCCATCCGGCCGTCGGACTCGGCACCCGCCACCGGCGAGCTCCCGGTCCCTCCCGCGGCCACCCCCTGACCCGCCCGGACGCCCGTCCACATCCCCGGACGTCCGGTACCTCCTCGTCTCGAAGGACGTGACTGTGATGTCCCTGTCCACCAACACCCAGATCGGCCTGATCGCCGGTCTCCTCCTGGCCATCGCCGGCATCGTCGGCGGCTTCGGCGGGTTCGTCCTCGCCCTGATCCTCGGCGCGATCGGCCTCGGCATCGGCCGCTGGCTCGACGGCGACCTCGACCTGTCCGAGCTCTCCGAGCGGTCGGGGCTGTCCGGGCGCGGCCGCGACAAGGTCCGGTGAACCCGGTGAGCACCGTCGAGCCGACGGGGACGGCGACCGGGGACCCGGACACGATCCGGGCCACCCGCCTCGCCCCTCCCCCGCCGGACGACACCCCGACCCGCACGATCGACACCGGCCGCGCCTCCGCAGGCACCGACGGCTCCGGCGGCTCCGGCGGCACGGCCCCCGAGGACCGGGGCCGGGTCGACGTCGCCGACCAGGTCGTGCAGAAGATCGCGCTCGGGGCCCTGGAGGAGACCGAGGGTGTCGGTGGCACCACCGGCACGGTCGGGCGGATGCTCGGCCGCGACGACTCCGGCGGCCACCCCCGCGTCGAGGCCACCGTCTCCGGGCAGTCGACCCGGATCGACGCGCGGATCTCCGTCGCCTACCCGTCCCCGGTGGCCGCGGTCTGTGACCGCGCCCGCGCGCACGTCGTACGGCAGGTCGAGGCGCTGACCGGGTTGTCCGTCGCGCGGGTCGACGTCGTCGTCACCGCGCTCACCGTCCCGGGCGCCGCCCGGCCGGCCGCGAGGGAGCTCGAATGATCCGCCGCCCCCGCAAGTCCCTCGCCGCGGGCATCGTGGCGCTGGTCCTGCTCGCACTCTGCGTCGTCGTCGCCGTCGCCGTCGTGCAGCTGCTCCTCGGACAGCAGCCGATCGTCGACTTCGGCGCGCTGGGCACCTCCGTCGCCGGGTTCACCGGTGCCGACGTACCCGTGCTCGTCGTGTCCGGTCTGGTCGCACTGGTCGGGCTCGTACTCGTCGTGGTCGCCCTGCGGCCGGGCACCCCGACCGTGTTCCCGCTGACCTCGGCGGGCGGTGCCGAGCACCTCGACTCCGGCATCACCCGGCGCAGCCTCGACCGGGCGCTGGCCGACGCCGCCACCGGCGTCGACGGCGTCACCCGGGCGTCGGTGAAGAGCACCGGGCGCCGCGCCGCCGTCACCGCGCACGCCGCGTTCGGCGACCCGAAGGACCTGCGCGACCGGGTCCGCAGCGCGGTCGCGCAGCGGCTCGACGCCGTCGGACCGGCCCGCAGCCCGAAGGTCACGGTGTCCGTGACCGGCACGAAGCAGCAGGAGGCGTGATGGCCGGCGCGACCCCACCGGCCCGGCTCAACCGGAGCCTGCTGTTCCTGATCGGGCTCGTCCTGCTCGCCGCGGGCGTGTTCGGGCTGCTGTTCGGCACCGGCGTCCTGCGCCAGGTGCTCCCCGGGATCGACCCGTCGGTCCCGCTGCTGCCCGCCGGTCTCACGCTGCCCGGATGGGCGCCGTGGGTGACGCTCGCCGTCGCCGTCGTGGTCGGGCTGCTGGCGCTGCGCTGGCTGCTCGCCCAGGCCCGGCGCAGGCCGCGCACCTCGGCGTGGACGCTGCCGTCGGCGCAGGTCGCGGGCCGGGACGCCGGGACGACCCGGATCCACTCCGACCACGCAGCAGACGCACTGGCCGCCGACGTCGAGAGCTACGACGGCGTCCAGCGCGCCGCCGCCGCGCTCGTCGGCGACCGCCGTCGTCCGGAGATCCACCTGGACGTGACCGCGGACGACGGTGCCGACCTCGCCGCGCTGCGCACCCGGATCACCGACCACGCGCTACCGCGCCTGCGGTCCGCACTGGACATCGAGTCCGGGCGCGCCGACCTGGTGCTGCGCCTGGCCGAGGAGAAGGAGCACTCGCGGGTGGGCTGAGCTCCCGACACGCACGAACGACGACGGGGCCCCGGATCACCGGGGCCCCGTCGTCGTGTGCGGGTGGGTCAGCGGGACCGGTCGACGAACCCGGCGCCGGCGATCCGCAGCCCGCTGCCGCCCGCCATGCGGAGCAGCCCGGCCATGGCGATGACCAGGCCGGCCATCTCGAGGGTCTCCTCGGTGCCGGCGAGCACGTTGTAGGTGAAGGACTGCACGTCACCGGTCTGCTCGAACAGGGCCCCGCCGGCCGACTCGAGACCGACCGCGCCGAACAGGAACACCGCCGCACCCGCGACGACGAGCCAGGCGCCCGGCCGGCGCAGCACCATCGGCAGGCACAGCGCCGCGACGACCGCGACGAGCGCCGCGGCCGGGATGATCCAGGCGTAGGTCAGGAAGCCGCTGGTCCCGAACGTGGTGTGGATGATCCAGCCGATCTGCTCGTGGTTGGCGGCGGTCTCGTCCATCGCGACGACCGCGCAGGACAGGCTGAGCAGGATCCAGCGCCACCGCTCGCGGCGCACCGAGTTCGCCGCGATCAGCGCGAGCAGCGCCGCGTTGGTCAGGTGTATCGCGGAGCTGAACCAGGTCGAGATGTTCAGCTCGGTGCCCAGCCGGATCGGGGCCGGGATCTCGAAGCCGGGCCGTCCGATGCCGTAGACGGCGGCGCCGTAGTGCGCCAGCGCCAGCACGGTGACGACGGCGGCGGCGGTGCCGACGACCGGCCCGCGGCGCAGCAGCGCCAGGTGCGGTGCGCCGGGCGCGGCGGCCTGGGCCTCGGGCGACGGCTCCGCGCGGGCCGGGCTCGCGGCCCCGGGCGCCGCCGCGGGCCGCGGACCGGCCCCGGCGTCCTCGGCGCAGCGCGGGATGACGACCGTGGCCGGGTCGTCGTCGGCGCTGTGCGCGCCGCGGCCCCGGGCGCCGTGGCCCTGGGCGAGATGGTCCTGGGCGGTCATGTCCCCTCCTCCTCACCACGCGGCCGGGCGACATCGGCGGACGACGTCGACTCCGACCGCAAGGTGGCTGGAAGGTAAACGAGCGTAGGTCCGCCGGGAAACGCGGGGTCAGCTCCAGGGACGCGCGGAGCGGGTGGCCCAGTACCGCTCGGCCGGTTCGGCCAGCGCGGTGAGCTCCTCGGCCGCATCCGCGGGCAGCGTGAGCTCCGCGCCCGCGAGGTTCGACGCGAGCTGGTCGGTCCCGACCGGGCCGAGCAGCACCCGCCACGCCCACGGGTTCGCCAGCGCCGCGGCGACGGCGATCCGGTCCAGCCCGATCCCGGTCCGCGCGGCCAGCGCCGCGGCCGCGCGGGCGCCCCCGGTGCCGTCCTCACCGCCCGGGGCGAGCCTGCCGTTCGCGAAGACCTCCTTCACGATCACCCGGGCCCCGGCGTCGGCGGCCTCGGCCAGCGCCGGGCCCACCGAGGGCTCGAGCGGGTTCCAGGTGCTCTGGAACGAGGTGAACAGGGGCTCGCCGTCCACCCGGACGTCCAGCGCCCGGCGCACCGCGTCGGCCTGGGCGGGGCCGGAGGTGGAGATGCCGACCCGGATCCCCCGGTCGCGCAGGTGGGCCATCGCGCGGTGGACGCGCCCGTCGTCGAGGACGCCGGTGTCGAGCGTCGCGGAGTGCACGTGGTAGGTCCCGAGGTGGTCGCCGAGCAGCTCGTGGCTCAGCGCGTACTGCTCGGTGAAGGCGTCGAGCGAGTGGTCCTTGACCTCGTGGGTGCCGGCGTCGGTCCGCCACCCGCCCACGTAGCGGTAGCCCCACTTCGACCCGATCTCGACGGGATCCCCGCCGCCGGTCGCGCCGGGCCGGTCGGCGAGCCAGCCGGCGAGGAACTCCTCGGCGCGGCCGTAGGAGCGGGCGACGTCGAGGTAGCGGACGCCCGCGGCGTACGCGGCGTCGAGCAGGGCACGGGAGCGGTCGCGCAGGGTGGCGACGTCGCGGTCGTCGCCGAGCTCGTCGGCGCGGCCGGAGGTGATGTAGGCGGGGCGGGCGATGGCGGCCAGGCCGAGGCCGAGGCGGTGGGCGGGGGCGGGCATGGCCCCAGCCTGCCGCACCCGACGCCGGGGCCGCACCCGACGAAACACCTGTTGCACGCCGGTGCCTGCCGGTACCGTGCCCGGGCATGACCGACGCGCCGTCCGGTGGCTGGGTCCTGCTGCTCGCGCAGCTGCCCGCCGCACCCTCGAGCCCCCGGGTCACGCTGTGGCGCCGGGCCCGCGCCGCGGGCGCGGTCGGCCTGCAGAACGGCGCCTGGGTGCTGCCCGCGACCGACGAGCACCGCACGTTCCTGGAGGGGCTCGCGACCTCCGTCCGCGAGTCCGGCGGCACCGCGTTCGCGCTCGACGTCGCCGCCGGCGGCAGCGACGACGGCATCGTCGCCCGGATCCGCGCCGAGCGCGGCAAGGAGTTCGCCGAGTTCGCCGAGCGCGGCGACGCGCTGCTGGCGGAGCTGGAGAAGGAGTCCGCCCGTGACAACTACTCCTTCGCCGAGCTGGAGGAGAACGAGCAGGACCTGGAGCGACTCACCCGCTGGCTGGCCACGATCTCGGCCCGGGACTTCTTCCCCGACGAGCGCGGCAAGGACGCCGAGACCCTGCTCGACCGCTGCCGGCGCGCGCTCGACGCCTTCACCGCCGCCGTCTACCGCGCCGAGGGCGTGGCCCCCGACCTGCCACCGCGTACGGACTGAGCCCGTGGGCAGCCCGTGAGCAGCGGGGCGCACGCCGCGACCGGCGCGGCCGTGGTCGACGACCTCGGTACGGACGCGCTGCGGGGCCTCACCGGCGCCGAGGCCGCGGCGCGGCGCGGGCGGCACGGCCCCAACCGGTGGGTCGTCCCGCGCCGGGTCACGTTCCTGCGGGTGCTGGCCGACGAGGTCACCGAGCCGATGATGCTGCTGCTCGCGGCGATCGCGGTGCTCTACGGCGTCTGGGGACGGCTCGACGACACCGTCGTCGTCGTCGTGATCATCGCGGCGGTCGTCGGGGTCGAGGTGTTCGCCGAGTTCCGCGCGAAGTCGGTCATCGCCTCGCTCGGCGAGCTCACCGCCCCGACGACGCCGGTGGTGCGCGACGGGAGCACCGTCTCGGTCGGGGTCGACGACGTCGTGCCCGGCGACCTCGTGCCGCTGGCCGCGGGCTCGCGGGTGCCCGCCGACCTGCGCCTGGTCGAGACCTGGGGGCTGCGCGTCGACGAGTCGACCCTCACCGGGGAACCCGTCGCCGCCCCCAAGGACGCCGCCCGGGTGCTGTCCGGCGACACGGCGCTGGCCGAGCGGGCGAACCTGGTGTTCGCCGGGACGACGGTCGTCGCCGGGCGGGCCCGCGGCGTCGTCGTCGCGACGGGGACGGCCACCGAGCTGGGCACGCTGACCGGGCTCGTCGTCGCCGCGCGGCCGCCCCGGACCGCGCTCCAGCAGGCCATGCGCGAGCTCGCCGGCAGCCTCGCGACACTGGCGATCGCGTTCAGCGTGCTCGTCCCGCTGGTCGGGGTGCTGACCGGGCGCCCGTGGCGGGAGATGGTGCTGACCGGGCTCACCCTGGCCTTCGCGACGGTCCCGGAGGAGCTGCCGATCATCGTCAGCCTGGTGCTCGGGCTCGGCGCGCACCGGCTGTCGCGGCGGCGCGGGCTGGTCCGGCGACTGCACGCGGCGGAGGCCCTCGGACTGGTGACGGTGCTCGCCACCGACAAGACCGGCACGCTCACCCGCAACCGGATGGCCGTCGCGCGGGTCGAACCGGCCCCGGGCGTCGACGACGACACCCTGCTCGGCCTCGGCGCGGCCTGCACCGAGACCGCCCCCGAGCCCGACGGCGGCTGGTCCGGTGACCCGACCGACGTCGCGTTCCTGGTCGCGGCCCGCGACCGGGGCCTGCCGACTCCCGTCGAGCCGGTCGCCCGGTTCCCGTTCGACCCCGGCCGGGAGACGATGACGGTCGTCCTGCCCGCCGGCGCGTCCGGCACCGCCACCGTGGTGACCACCGGCTCGCCGGAGTCGGTGCTGGCCCGCTGCGCGGCGCCGTCGCCGGAGACCGCGGGCCGGGTCGCCGCGCTCGCCGCCCGCGGCCTGCGGGTGATCGCCGTGGCGAGCAGGCCGGCGTCGCAGGTCCCGGCGAGGGTCGGCGACGCCGAGCGCGACCTCGTCCTCGCCGGGCTCGTGGCGCTGTCCGACCCGCCGCGCCCGGGCGCCGCCGAGGCCGTCGCCGCCGCGCGGCGGGCCGGGGTGCGGGTGGTGATGGTGACCGGCGACCACCCCGCCTGCGCCCGCGCCGTCGCCGCGGAGGTCGGGATCGACCCCGACCCGGTGCTGACCGGCCGCGACCTCGACGGTCTCGACGACGCGACGCTGGCCGCCGCCGTCGCGTCGACGCCGGTGTTCGCCCGGGTCACGCCCGCGCACAAGCTGCGCCTGGTCACCGCGCTGCAGGCCGGTGGGGAGGTGGTGGCGGTGACCGGGGACGGCGTGAACGACGCCCCCGCTCTGGCCCGGGCCGACGTCGGCGTGGCCATGGGCTCGTCGGGCACCGACGTGGCGCGCGAGGCGGCCGGGCTGGTCCTGGCCGACGACGACGTCTCCACCCTCACCCGGGCCCTGCACGAGGGCCGCACGCTGCACGGGAACCTGCGCAAGGGCGTCGCCTACTACCTGGCCTGCAAGGCCGGGCTGGTCGCGACCGTCGCCGCCGGGGTGCTCACCGGGATGGCCGTGCCGTTCACCCCGATCCAGATCGTGGTGCTGGAGATGTTCATGGACATCGCGGGGAGCGCGACCTTCGCCGCGGAACCCGCCGAGCGCGACGCCATGACCCGCCCGCCGCGCGAGCCGGGCGCACGCTTCCTGGACCGGGCCCTGCTCGGCGACCTCGCCGCGGGGGCGGCGGCGCTGTTCGTCGCCGTCGGCGGGCTGTACCTGGTGACCGCCTCGCAGACGGTCGCGTTCGTGGGCTGGCTGTCCGGGCACCTGGCGCTGGCCTGGGTGATGCGCACCGAGCGGACGCCGGTGCTGCGGGCGGGGCTGTTCGCGAACCGGTTCCTGCCGTGGTGGACGGTGGTGACCGCCGTGGCGGTGTGGGCGGTCACGACGGTGCCGGTGCTGCGGGAGACGCTGCGGCTCACCCCGCTGACCGGTCCGCAGTGGACGGCGGCGGTGCTGGTGCCGGTGGCCGCGGTCGCGGTGCTGGAGCTGCGCAAGGCCGGGCGACGGCGGGCCGCCACGGGGCGCCCGGCGGGGTGATCTGTGCTAGACCACCGGTCGTGAACGGATCGGTCCTGTCCCGCCCGGCCCCCGAGCCGCCCCGCACCGTCGTCGTCCTGGCGGCGGCGTGACCGCGCCCGGCGGCCTGCCCCGCCACCAGCTCACGATGACCGTGCTGATGACGCCGGACATGGCGAACTTCTCCGGCAACGTCCACGGCGGTGCGATCCTGAAGCTGCTGGACCAGGTCGCGTTCACCTGTGCGAGCCGCTGGGCCGAGACCTACGTCGTGACGCTCTCGGTGGACCGGGTCCGGTTCCGCGAACCGATCTACATCGGCGAGCTCGTGACGTTCCAGGCGTCGGTGAACGACACCGGGCGCAGCTCGATGGAGATCGGCATCCGGGTCACCACGGAGAACATCACCGAGCGGACCCAGCGGCACGCCAACAGCTGCTACTTCACGATGGTCGCGATGGACGAGCACCGGCGGCCGGTCCCGGTCCCGGAGCTGGTCCCCTCGACCGACACCGAGCGCCGTCGGCGGGACGAGGCGCGCCGGCGTCGCGAGGCGCGCCGGGCCGGCGGCTGACCCCGGACACGACGGTGCCCCGGGACCGCACGGTCCCGGGGCACGTCGAGCTACGGGGAGGTCAGTCGACCGAGTCGCCCGCGCCGGAGGTCTGGCCGCAGGTGTCGGACTGGTCGGTGGTCGAGTCGCCGGAGACCGCCTTGGCCTCGCCACCCAGGCCGAGGGCGCCGGTGAGGCCGCTCAGCAGGTTCGCGTCCTCGACCGGGGCCTGCACGCCCAGCACGTTGACCGGGATGTTGTTGTTGCAGACCTGGATCGGCACGTTGACGTTGTTGCCGTTCAGGCCACCCGCGAGCAGGCCCTTGGCGTCCTTGTCGATGTGGCCCGACTCGTGCGTGCCGTGGTGCTTGCCGTCCTTGGCGGAGTCGCCCGCGTAGTCGCCGGCGAAGGCCAGCGGGGAGACGGCGAGCAGGGACGCGGCGGACGCCGCGACGATGATTCCGGCCTTCTTCAGCACAGTTCTTCTCCTGATGAGGTCTCAGGGCCGTGGTGAAGGCCCCGTTCCATGACGGCACGCTGACAAAAGGGGGAGCCCGTGCCGACTGGCTGCGAATCTAGCTGCGCGGGAGAGCCCGAACAATTCTTCTACCACCATCGGGTGGCCGAATTACTTTCCGTTCGGATACTCCCACGATCGGGTCGAACGCGATCGGGGCGAACCGCCCGGAGCAGCGTAGGAACCGGCGACGACGAGCACGGCGGGTGGTCAGGCGGCCGTGCCCCGGACACGGACGTGCCCCGGGACCGCGAGGGTCCCGGGGCACGTCAGCGACGAGGAGTCGGTCAGTTGACCGAGTCGCCCGCGCCGGCCTCCTGGCCGCAGGTGTCGGACTGGTCGGTGGTGGAGTCGCCCGACACGGCCTTGCCCTTGCCCGCGATGCCGGCGGCACCGGTCAGGCCGTTGCCCGCAGCGGCGTCCTCGACCGGAACCTGGACGCCCAGGACGTTGACCGGCACGTTGTTGTTGCACGCCTGGACCGGGACCTGGGCGTTGTTGCCGTTGGCGCCCGCGACGAGGCCCTTGGCGTCCTTGTCGATGACGCTGTCCGAGCCGGCGAACGCCAGCGGCGACAGGCCGATCAGGGCGACGGCGGACACGGCGGCGACGAAACCGGCCTTCTTCTTCTGCACAGTCTTCTCCTGGTGAGTCACGGATCCATTCGGATCCGGGCACGTGCCGGCCCGACGACAAAGGGGGGAGCCCGAACCGGCTGAGCAGAACCGTAATGGCGGGAAAGGCTGCCCATCAAGCTCACAACACCATCGTGGGGAACAATCACCGAGCGTCAGATATTCACACGATATGGTTTCGTCGCCGAGTCGGCGGTTCTGCACGACGACGGGGCGGACGCGTGTCAGCCGACGCGGCCCCACTCACCTGTGGGCTCGTCGGCCTCCATCTCGGCGACGGCCTGGACCATCGCGAGCAGCTCGGGGTCGAGGCCCGGGCCGAACTCCTCAGGGCGCTCGACGGCGATGTCCATCGGCACGCCCTCCGGAGCCTGCGCGGTCGACAGCGTCGTCCCGTCGTTCGACGGCGACGCCCCGCGGTAGAGCTTCCCGGCCTCGGAGAGCTGGTCGAGGCTGAACGTGTACTGCTTGCTCTGCAGGCCCTGGTCCAGCAGGGCCGCGACCTCGGGGAACTTCTCGGCGTTCGTCCTCGGGATCGGCAGCAGCGAGTTCCACTTCACCCCGAGCGCCTCGAGCGCCGCGGCGTAGGCGTTCTCGTGGGCCTGGTCGCGCACGATCAGGTAGGCGATCGTCGAGCGCGCCGTCCTGTTCGCCGTCATCTCGTAGAGCCGGCACTTCTGCAGCCGGCCGGTCGACTCCAGCATGAGGTTGTAGAGCAGGTTGAGCGGCAGGTTCCCGCTGTCGTAGACGTACTTGCCCGTCCAGGCGTCGCCCTTGGCGTCGACCGGCAGCGCGCCCTGGGCCCCCACCAGGTAGTGGTGGATGTTGCCCTCGGACAGCGCCATGCTCAGCGGGGTGGCTCCGCCCGCGCCGGGCGTGTCCATGTCGTCGGTCGCGCTGCCCTGGTAGCGGGGCGAGCCGTCGGTGAGCCGGGCGATCGTGGTGGCGATCAGCTCGACGTGCCCGATCTCCTCGGTGCCGATGCCGTAGAGCAGGTCACGGAAGGGTTTCCCGTCGGGACCGCGGAAGTTGAAGCTCTGGAACAGGTACTGCATCATCGTGCGCATCTCGCCGAACTGACCGCCCAGCCCCTCCTGCAGCGCATTCGCCGCGGCGGGGTCGGGCTCGTCGGGGACGATCTCGTTCATCAGTCGCTGCACGTGCAGGAACACGGGTGACACCTCGTCGGACCGTGGAGGGCGACCCCCGTCGGGAGCCGTGGACACGGCCTTCGGTGTTGAAGCCGCCGGACCCCGGCCTACCCGGGCACGGCGGGTCCACACCCTCCGCGTGCGCCCCGGGCGCTCGGGACGTCCACGGCCCACCCGGGTGCCGCTGTGCGGCGGGGCCCGTCGGTAGCGCGTCACCCCGTGCCGTCGTCGCCGCGCGCCGGACCGGGCCGCGGCCGCGCCAGGTAGCCGGAGAGGGCGGGGGGTCCGGGGGGCGACATCCCGGGGCCGGGCCCCGGCGAGGTGAGCTGGTAGCGCAGGGCGCCCCCGCGGTACCGCTCCGGGACGACGAACCCGCCGGGGTCGCCTCGTCCATCGCCGGGCCCGGGCCGACCGTGCGGTCCCGCAGACCCGTCGCGTGGGACCGGCGCTCGAACGCGGCGGCGTCGGCGCCCCGCCGAACGGCCGGCCCGTGTCGGCGTCGCGCCCGAGACGCCCGACGGCGACCGCGCGGGTCGGCGATGACGACCTCCTCCACCGCGAGCGCGATCGTCCCCACCCGGGTCGGTCCCGCCGCAGGGAGGGGCCGGTCATCCGGTCGCGTCCTCCCGGTCCGTCGCGGGATGGCTCTCCGCGGCGGAGCCCACCTCGCCGAGGGAGGACCGGAACAGGGTGCGCAGCGGCGCGATGACGTCGGCGGCCGCACCCCGGGCTCGATGGGGTAGAAGCGGTACCGGCCGGAACGGCGCTCGGTGATCATCCCGCGACGCGCGCCGGCGGGCGTCAGCCCATCGGCCTCGCCGACGCGAACTCCCACACGAGCGCCGACAGGTCGGGCCCGGCCCGGTCGGCGAACAGGCCGTCGGAGCGGGGCCCGGACCAGGCGTGCCCCATGCCCTCGACCAGGTGGTGGTCGACGTCCGCGCGGCCGGGGGCGCGGTGGACCGTGCGGGTCCACGGGTAGCCGTCGGGCGGCTCGACGCGGGTGACGACACCGGGTGCGGTGTCGGCGTCGGGCCGCCCGGTGGCGACGAGCGCACCGAGCACCAGCCACTGCCGCACCAGACGGTCGGCCATGAACGGGCGGACGACCTCGTCCCGGTCGCCCTGCACGACCAGCAGCGGGACCTGCCGGGCGCGCGGGCCCATCTCGGCCTGCGCGAGACGGGCCGTGTCGACCGGCGTCACGGTCGGGTCCTCCTCGAACCGGTGGAACCGGTACTCCCCACCCGCGACCGAGGTCACGGTCGCGACCAGGTCGGGGTAGGTGACCCCGAGGATCACCGCCGAGCCCGCACCGGAGGACGCCCCGGCGACGTGCACCCGGGCCGGGTCCGCCCCGTAGACCTCGACGACCTGCCGGATCGCGCCCGCCAGCAGCTCGGGCTCACCCCGACCCCGCTGCTGGTGCTCCGGTGACAACGAGTTCCAGCACATCATCGCGTTGCGCAGGATCGACTGGGTCGGGTAGACGACGAGGAAGCCCTCCCGGTCGGCGAGGTCGTCGAAACCGGTCATGGCCCGCATCGAGTTCAGCCCGGACCCGGTCATGCCGCAGCCGTGCACGGCGACGACGACCGGCATCGCCCGGTCCGCACGCCACGAGGGCGGCAGGTGGACCTCGTAGTCGAGCCGGCCCTGCGAGCCGGTGTAGCTGCCGTGCCGGTCCTGGCCGCCCGCCGGTTCCCGCGCCTCGGTGGTCGCGGCGGGGACCAGGAGGGCGAGCAGCGCCAGCGCGGTCATCCCCGCGAGCAGGGCCGCGGCACGGCGGGTGGGTCGACGGTCGCGCATTCCGGCCTCAGCTCCTCGTTCCCGGTGGACGAGGACAGTGCAACCCATGCCGTCGCGGCCGGGTCAACCCACGTCGGCGCCGTCGGCTCAGATCGGCTGCGCTCTCCCCACGGCGCGGTCCAGGGTCGCGGTGAACGCCGCGTAGCCGATCTCGGTGGCGGTCCGCACCTTCACGGGGTCGATCGTCAGCGGACCGACCCCCGCGTCGGCCTCGGGACCGACGGTCAGCAGGTGGGCGTGCCGTCGGTGCGGGTGGTCGGTCTGTTCGAGGACGGCCCGGACCGGACCCAGCCCGCTCTCGCTCTGTGCGATGTCGCCGAGCCCCGGGACCAGGCGGTTCAGTCCCCGCGCCCAGAGCGGGGAGCGCGGGTCGGCCGGGATGCGGCGCAGCTCCGGGACCGAGAGGTTGATCAGCGCCAGTACGTGCGTGCTGCCGTCCCGCAGTGCCCGGAGCAGCGGCAGCGGCTCGGACACGGCCCCGTCGATCCAGGAGCGGTCGTGCAGCCGCACCGGCCCGCCCGCGAGCAACGGGATCGACGACGTCGCGCGCATGGCGAGCTTCCAGTCGGAGATCGTGCGCGGCTCGAGGACGTGACCGCTCAGGTCGTCCACGGCCGTCGCGACCACGTTCAACGCGACGGTCGAGTCACGGATCCGGTCCCACGGCATGGGTTTCGAGTCCACCAGGATCCGGTCCACCAGGTGGTCCAGCGACACCATCGACCCGCGGCCGCAGAGCCGTCGCGGATCGATGAAGTCCCGGCAGGCCATGTCCTCGAAGAAGATGCGTGCCGCGTTCTCGCCACCCGCGTGGATCAGTGCGATGCCGATGTAGGCACCCGCCGAGCTGCCGTAGACGACGTCGAACCCGCCGGCCAGCCCCGCGTCGTCGATCGCGTGGGCCATCCCGCCCGCGTAGGCCCCGCGCATACCGCCGCTCGCGATGACCAGTGCGATCCGGTGGCCGTCGTCGCGGCGACCGGTGTCACGGCGACGCACCAGCGCCCGCAGGACCTCGCCGTCCTCGGGCAGCTGCTGAGAGGTACGGATGCCGTTCCCCCTTCGGTGACGTCCTACGACGATCGCCGTGGCCGAGGTGCCCGGCCGCCGTCCGGTGCAGGATGCCCCACGGCGCCGGGCGGACACGGTGCACGTCGGAGATCACGCCGGGTCGGCCCGCCGTCCGGCCGGATCGGCCGAGCAGGCCGGGACCGTCGACGTTCCCGCGACGGTCACCGCATGGCGCCCGCGCGGTGGGGTGGCCGACGTCCGGTGAGCCGGCGGGCCCTCACCAGGACGTCGAGCTGGCCGGGGTTGTACAGCTCGCCGACGGCCCCCTGGATGTCCCGCCGTCCCGGTCCGGCTACCGGAGCGCGGTCGAGGCCGTGCTGTTCGGCCTGTACTCGCAGGACAACCGGCCGGCGATCGTCCAGGGCCTGACCGAGCTCACGGCGGGCCGGGGGGACGTCCTGCTGGCGATCCGCGACCAGGCCCCCGAACTGCAGAGCGACGGCAGCTACGTGATCGCCCACGACCGGGAGCTCTCCGACGAGCACGGGTCACGTGCGCCGCAGAATCGCCACGAGCTCGTCCGGTCGGTCGAGGGGCACGATGTGTCCACAGTCGTCGAGGAGGTGTCCGTCGAGGATGTCGGCGACCCCGCGCAGCTGGTTCTCCAGCGCCCGGCCGACCGGCGCGGCTCCGACCGCGGTCGTGGGCACCGTCAACCGGGCACCGGCCACCGCCGTGGAGATCTGGCGTCCGCTCTCGGGCAGCGCCCGGTAGAAGGCGAACGCACAGCGGAGCGCGTCCGGGCACGCGAACGTCTCGGCCATCGCGGACCGCAGCTCCGGACGGATTCCGCGCCCGCGGGTGCCCTGATCGAGGAACCAACCGGCGTACGCCGCCTCGTTCCCGTGCAGCACCCTCTCCGCGAGGCCCGGAACCTGGTGGAAGCCGAACCACCACGGGGGCCCGCCCTCGAAGAACCCGTCGGCGCCGGGGAGCGTCCCCAGAGTCGACTCGACCAGTACGAGCCGCGCCAGGAGGTCAGGACGACGCATGCCGAGCAGGAACGCGGCGGGGACACCGGCGTCGATCGCCACCACCACCGCCGGCGCGGCCCCGAGGGACACGATCAGTTCCTCCAGATCCCCGGACAGCGTCCCTGCATCGAGCCCCTCGGCCGTGCGGGTACTCGCTCCGAACCCGCGCAGGTCCGGCACGACGACACGGTGGTCCTCCCTCAGCGCGTCGCGGACGTCGGACCACACCAGACCGGTGTGCGGGAAGCCGTGCACGAGCTCGACCGGCTCGGCACGAAGTGGACCTCGATGGTGGTCGGATCGCTGGCCGACGGCGGAGAGCTGCGATTCACCGAGCTGCGACGACGGGCGCCGGGGATCTCGCAGAAGATGCTGTCCACGACGCTGCAGAACCTGGTGCTCGACGGCCTGGTCGCCCGCCGCGTCGAGGACACCGTCCCGCCGCACGTGCACTACCGACTCACCGAGCTCGGGACCTCCCTCGAGGTCCCGCTCTCCGCGCTGCGGGAATGGGCCCAGCAGAACATGGGCCGCATCGACGACCATCGCACACGGACCGAGGCGGACCGGGCGGCCCGACAGGTACGGACCAGCCTCGGAAGGCGTGCCACGATCGGGTCCCCGAGTCGGCCGGAAGGCCCGGAACGGGTCCCCGACGTGGAGCCGCCTTCGGGAGTCGAACCCCGGACCCGGGCCTGACGGGAGACCGTCCGTGGAGCCGTCGCAGGTCGGTCGCCTCGGTGCGGTTCGGACGCTCGCACGAGAACACGGCAGGCATCGCCTTCCTGGCGCCGATCGTCGGTGGCCCTACCATCCACGATCCGCCGCCTCGACGACGCCGGCCTCGATCGCGTCGCGCAGATCGGCGTGGTCGGTCCGGTTCTGGGCCGCGTAAGCGCGGGCGTAACCGAGGATGCCCTCGGCGAAGGCCGGTCCCTTCCCCATGTAGCCGACGACGGCCTCCGGATCGCCGCTGCGGGCGTGGGACTTCGCCAACGCATGGCCGCACGCCGCGCCGAACTGCGGCAGGAACCCGGCGATCTGCGCCCCGGTGGGGATGATCTTCATGTCGCGGAACTGGCGGACGTAGTAGTCGTGGTCGTCCACGCGCATGTGGCCGAGGAAGATGTCGCTGGCCGACTGCATCAGACGTTGGCCCACGACCACGCGTTCACCGTGGTTCGGGAACCCGCTGGGTCCCAGGAACTCCTCGTAGACCGACGCGGTCGCCTGCTTCGCCTGGGAGAACACGGGCTGGCGGCCGCTGTCGCCCTCCAGCAGGTGCAGCCAGACCCGCATGCCGACGCTGCCCACCCCCACGATCTGCCGGACGGAGTCGACGCGGCGGAACCGGGCGACGAGCCGGTGCAGGTGCGGCGGGATCGAGGCCAGGTAGGTGTCGTAGACCTGCTCGTAGGCCCGCATCCGCTCCCCGTGGCTGAGCCCGTCGTCGATGCGCTTCATCGGGTCCAGGACGATGTGGCGCCGGCCGTGGTCGTCGGCGACGAGCTGCCGCGCCGTCCCGTGGTGGGTACGCCTCCTGGACCGCTTCTCGATGGCCCGCAGGGTCGCTTCGGCGAACTCCGAGGCGAGGCCACGCAACGGCACGTCGGACGGGATCCGGTCGTACCAGACGTCCAGCTCACCCATCCGGGAGTACCGGCGCATGGCTGTCCGGTAGCCCTCGACCGCCGCGGCCGCGCCGTCCTCCCCGCACCCGGTCGTGAGCCCTTCCGCATCCGCGAGCACGTGGATGCTGGTCGCGAGACGCTTCAGGTCCCACTCGAAGGGCCCCGGCAGGGTCTCGTCGAAGTCACGGGCGTCGAAGAGCAGCTGGCGTTCGGGAGAGGCCCACAGCCCGAAGTTGAGCACGTGGGCGTCGCCGCACATCTGCACCATCAGGCCCGAGTGCGGCGCGGCGGCGAGGTCGGCGGCCATGACGGCGGCGGCACCGCGCAGGTAGGTCCACGACGAGTGAGCCATCCGGGCGTACCGCAGTGGCAGCAGCTCGGGATCCCGCACGGCCTCCTGGGCCCGCAGCCGGTCGAGGGCGCTCCGCTCACGGACGCTCGGGTCCCACGCCGCGGCCGACCGCCGCGGCGCACGGCGGCGGGCGCGGCGCCCCTCGGCGGCGTCCGCGGCGACGGTCTGCGAGGAGCGGGTCCGCGGGGCGACGTCGACCCCGATCGTCGCAGGAGCACCGGTCCTGTCGGTCACGGGTCGATCACCTCGTGCAGGCTCGTGACCGGCACGTCCTGCAGGCCGTCCGACGTCCGTCCGCCGAGGTGCGCGGCGAGATGCCGCTCGACGGCGCGGTAGAGCCGGAGCCGGTTGGCCTCGTTCTCGAAGCCGTGGCCCTCGTCCTCGGCGAGCAGGTACTCCACAGGGATCCCGCGCCCACGCAGCGAGGCCACGATCCGGTCGGACTGTGCCCGGGGCACGCGGACGTCGTTGGCACCCTGTGCGACCAGCAGCGGGGTGGTGATCCGGTCGGCCATGGTGATCGGCGACCGGGCGGTGAGCTCGGCGGCCTGCGCGGGATCGTCCGGGTCGCCGGCGTAGCGGTACCAGCTGTTGGCGTTGTACCGGCGGGTGAACGGCGGCAGCGCGCGCAGGGCGGCGACGAGGTCCGAGACCCCCACGTAGTCGACGGCGGCGGCGAACAGGTCGGGGGTGGCGGTGATCCCGACCAGTGCTGCGTACCCGCCGAAGGACACGCCGAAGATCCCGACCCGGGCAGGGTCGGCGTAGCCCTGGGCGACCGCCCAGCCGATGCCGTCGACGAGGTCCGTCTGCATCGCCCGGCCGAACTCGCCGACGGCCGCGACGAGGTGTCGACGCCCGTACCCGACCGAACCACGGTAGTTGACCTGCAGGACCGCGTAGCCCCGGTTGGCCAGCAGCTGCACCTCCGGGTTGTAGCCCCAGTAGTCCTGCGACCAGGGGCCACCGTGCACCAGCAGCACCATCGGCAGGTTCCGCGGCGGGATCCCGACGGGCAGGGTGAGATAGGCGGGAAGCTCCAGACCATCGCGGGCGGGGAACCGCACCGCCCTCATCGGGGCCAGCTCGGCGGGGTCGAGGTCCGGGTACGACTGGAACAGCCTGCGCTTCTCACCGGTGGCGTGGTCGTAGAACCAGGCCACACCCGGTTCGCGGTCGTGGAGGAACGTGGCGACCCAGCGCCTGCCGGTGACGTCGGACGACAGGGTGCCGAGCACACCGTCCGACAGCGTCGCTAGCTCCGCGTACACCGGAGCGAACTCGGGGTCGAGGACCTCGATGTGGGTGCGGTCGTCGACGAAGCGGACGGCGAGGGGCCGACCGGTGCCACGGTGGGTGTACACCGTGGGCGGCAGCACCCCGGGTAGCAGCACACCCATGGTGTCCAGGCTGTGCCCGGGCACGTCGGCGACGACGGTCTCCGCCCCGGTCTCCCGGTCGATCCGGACGAGCCGCAGGTCGTCCCCGCCGGAGAAGGAGCCGACGAGCAGCCCGCCGCCGTCCGGCGTGACCAGCTGGGGCTGCACGGTGAGCGGGTACTCCGGCCCGCCCATGCGCCGCAACGGACGAGCGGCGCCCGTGGCGTGGTCGACGCCGGAGACGAGGACCGTCCCGTCATCCTCGGTCAGCACCTGGAACGCGGGCTCACCCCGGCGGTCGAGCAGCGTGGTGGTGAGCGGGTCGAGTTCCTCGTGGTGCAGGACGGACTCGCCGGAGGCGACGTCGATGCGATGGACGTCGATGCTCGCGACCCGCGGGTTCATCCAGACCAGCACGGTCCCGCTCCGCGTGGGCAGCGGCTCGACGAGGAACACGCGCGAGCCCGGCCCCATCGGGGTCAGGTCCCGCGGCGGCGCGGCCGGGTCGTCGAGGTCGACGCGGAACAGGTGCCAGTCCTCGTTCCCGTCGGTGTCCTGCTGGTAGAGCAGCCACCGCGGGTCGTCGGTCCAGTGGTAGGTGATGATCCCGCGGCGGGTGTCGTGGGTGACGGGGACGGCGTCGGCGTGGGTCTGGTCGACCCCGCGGACCCAGATGTTGCGCCGCCCGCCGTGAGGGGCGAGGTAGGCGATCCGGGTGCCGTCCGGGGAGATCGTCGGGACGATGAACGCGGGCTCGGCGAACAGCTCCTCGACCCCGATGAGCCTCGGCGGGGTCATCCCTGGCCGCCGGGGGGCAGGGCGGCGTGCGGGGCGGAGGCGGCCGGGTCGGACAGAGCGCGAACGTCGCCGACCTGCTGGTTCCCGGCGGGGTCGGCCCGGGTCTCGTCGGCGCCCGCGGTACACGCCGTCAGGGGGCACGACCGTCTCGCGCTGGGGCCTGGCATGGCTCTCCAAGGTGCTCGTGTCGCCTGCGCCCGTCTGCAGGGCGGGACACCGCGACGCTAGGGGACAGCGGGTCGGCGCGAATGGGGCACTTGATCGGTCACCCGGGTACGAGGTCGTCGGCGACATCGGTCGCTGTATCGGTCAAGCCCGCGGCGATCTACCATCGGTTCGTGGAGTTGGTCGGGCGGCGGAGCGAGGTCGCGGCCGTGGCCCGGCTGCGGGAGCGGGCGGCGCACGGCAACGGATCCGGGCTCGTGATCTGGGGCGAACCGGGTATCGGCAAGACCGCGCTGCTCGACCATGCGGCCGAGACCGCGGGTGGGGCGACCGTGCTTCGCTGCGCGGGTACCCGGATGGAGGCGGGGCTCGCGTTCGCCGCGCTGCACGAGCTGCTCTGGCCGGTGCGGGATCGCATGGGATCGCTGCCCGAGGTGCAGGCCTCCGCCCTGTCCGGGGTGCTGGGGACGTCCGGGGACGCGGCAGGCCGCTTCCTGATCGGCGCGGCCGTGCTGTCCCTCCTCTCCGCACTGGGCCGGGAGCAGCCGGTACTCGTCGTGGTGGACGACGCCCAGTGGGTCGACGAGGCGACGGCTCACTGCCTGTCCTTCGTGGCCCGGCGCCTGCGGGGGGAGCCGATCCTCCTGCTGGTGGCGGTCCACGAGGACCCGGGCCGGGGGCCCTGGGAGGGTCTACCGACGATGGAGCTCACGGGCCTGGCCGACGACGACGCCCGACGGCTCGTGTCCCTCGTCGTGCCGGGCATCGAGAAGGGCCGGCTCGGCCGTACGGTCCGCGCGGCGGGCGGCAATCCGCTGGCCCTGCACGAACTGCCCGCCCTCCGGCCCGGGATCGGCGACGAGCTGCCGTTCGTCTCCGAGGTACCGGTCGGCCCACGGCTTCGCCGGGCGTTCTGCGCCCGGGCCGAGGCGCTCAAGCCCTCGACCCGGACGCTGCTCCTGCTGACCGCCGCCGAGGATCGCGGCGACCGCGATCTGGTCGAGCAGGTCGGCGCCGGCTTCGGCGTGGACCGCTCCGCGTGGGAGGAGGCTCGGCACTCCGGATTCCTCGCGACCGCGGGGACCCGGCTCGAGTTCCGACATCCCCTGCTCCGTGCAGCCGTCTACGACGGAGCCCCACACGCGGACCGTCAGGCGGTGCACCGGGCGCTCGCCCGGGGGCTGCCCGACGACGCGGTCGAGGAACGGGCCTGGCATCTGGCGGCCGCCGCGGACGCGGTCGACGAGCACGTCGCGGCGTTGCTGGAACGGACCGCGCAGCGGTACCTGCTGCGCAGCGCCGGTCCGACCGCGGTGCGGGCCATGCGGCGGGCGGCCGAGCTGTCGCCGGAGCCGGCGGACGCCGCACGACGCCTCGCCGCCGCCGCCCGCGCCGCCTGGGACGCCGGCGACGCGGCCGCGGCGCGACGGCTGCTCCACGACGCCGAGCACCTGATGGGGACCGACTACGTCGTCCGGCTCAGCGGAGGACTGCGGGGTATCCTGGAGTTCACCACCGGCATGGCCGACCGGGCGCACCACTACCTGGCCTGCGACATGACGACTGTCACGAGCAACCGCACGGCGGTCGAGCTGGGCGCGGTCGCGGTGCGGGCGGCCTGGTCAGCGGGGGGGGGTCGAACTCGGGCAGGCGGCGTTGGGGCGGCTGCTCGCGCTGCGCGCCGACGACGACCCGGAGCTGGCCCCGGTCATGCCGGCGCTGCGCGCCTGGTGGGCCCGCTACGACGAGTCCGGCGAGGTCGCCCCGCCGGCCCCGCCGGGCGACAGCGGGACCGTCGGTCTGCTCGCCACCGTCCCCTGGGAGCTGCTGCCGCCGACGGTGCTGCTCTGGACCTGGGGAGCCGAGGGCCCACTCCGCGACATGCTCAGCGTCCGGATCCCCGAGCTGCGCCGGCGGCAGGAGCTCCCCGCACTGGCCATGCTCCTGTCGCAGACCGCGGTCCTCGACCTGTTCGGAGGACGGTGGCGATCGTGCGAGGACGCCGCGACCGAGGCGGTGCGGCTGGCCGAGGAGGTCGGCGCGGAGCACCTGATCACGCAAGGCCGGCTGTGCCTGGCGAACCTGGCCGCGGCCCGCGGTGACACGTCCGTCGTCGAGGACCACGCGGTGAGCACGCTGCGGGTGTCCGCCGCGCACGGTGTCCGCGCGCTGGCCGCGTCCGCGTTCTGGGTCCGTGGTCGTGCGGCACTGCTCGGTGGGCGACCACAGGAGGCACTGCGTCACCTCCTCCCGCTCACCGAGCCGGGACACGAGGCCGCTCACCGTACGACCGCGCTGCTCGCCGCGCTCGACACCGCGGAGGCGGCCGCTCAGACGGTACGAGCCGACGTCGTCCGATCCCGGGTGGCGATGATGGAGGCGTGGGTCGACCGGACGGGGGCGGTCTGGGCCCGCGCGGCCCTCCACCGGCTCCGCGCCCTCGGTGACGGGGAACCGACCGGCACCGAGACCTCCTACCGGGCGGCGCTGGAGACCGGCGCGGGCGGCGACCCCTTCGAGCACGCCCGCACGCTGCTGCTGTACGGGGAGTGGCTGCGGCGGACCCGTCGCCGGGCCGCCGCCCGCGAACAGCTCACCGGCGCGGCCGAGGTGTTCCAGCGGCTCGGCGCGGCGCCGCTGTGGACGCGGGCGCTGCGCGAGCTCGACCTGGCCGAGGGAGCGGGCACCGGCCTGCAGCCGGCGGGACTGACCGCCCAGGAACTGCGGGTCGCCCGGCTGGCCGCCGCAGGCCTGACCAATCGGCAGATCGCGGCCCAGCTGCTGATCAGCCACCGCACCGTGGGGCATCACTTGGCCAGCGTCTATCCCAAGCTGGGCGTCACCTCGCGCACCGAGCTCGCCCAGATCGACATGTCGGGCGACCTGCGCCTGCGCGGATGACCGATCGCGTGACCGATCCGCCCGGGCACGACTCGCCCTAACGTCGGCGCCACCCAACCCCGAGAGGATCCCCCGTGCAGTACGGCGCCTCCGTCGTCGGTACGTACGCCGACACACCGTTCGACCCGCGGCCCCCCGCCCGGACCGACAGCCGGGCATGACCCCGCCGAGGCACATCGCGGGCGTCGCCACATCTGAAGCCGGAGGATCGGCCAGACCCGCGACGACACTCGCCCCCGAGACCCACGACACCTGCCGGGAACCCGGCGCCGCTACCGCTACCAGGCCGAGCCGTGGTCCGAGCGGTGCGACCCACGCGACGGCGACGAACCCGTCCTGTTCGGCGTCTTCGCGCCCGGCCGACCGTCGCCGATTCCGGCTCCCCCCACTGCCCATGACCGGACTCCGTCCACGTCAACGAAGGGAACCGGCACAGTGACCGACGAACGGGCCTTCGCCCTGGACCGCTACATCGCCGCGACGGACCGGGCGATCGCCGACGGCGCCGCGTTGGAGGAGTTGCTTGCGGTGTTCGCACCGGACGCCGTCGTGCGGATCGGCCCGGCACCCGTGCGGGGCAGCGCGGCGCTCCGTGAGATGTACGGCCGGTTGGTCGCCTCCCACGCCGAGTCCCGGCACTTCTGCACGACGACGATGCTGCCGGACGGCCGTGAACGCACGGAGTGGGTGTGTGCGGCCCGCATGGCCGACGGCTCGTTGGTCACCATGGCCGGCGTCGAGCACGCGATCGTGGATGCGGACGGCCGGATCGTGGACCTGCACAACGAGTTCTCGCGGCCCCCCGGATGAGCGGGGCCCGGTCGCCCCGAGCCGCGCGACCGGCTCCCGCTGCACAGTCGACCACACAGGAGAGTGAGATGTCCTTCGAGATCGGTGTCATGACCTTCGCAGAGGTCACTGCGGACCTCTCGACCGGCCGACTGCCGGCCCCGCAGCAGCGTGTCCGCGAGACCGTCGAGTTGGCGCAGCTCGCGGACCAGGTCGGTCTCGACGTGTTCGGGATCGGCGAACACCACCGGTCGGACTTCGTCGCCTCCGCGCCGCCGGTGCTGCTCGCCGCAGCCGCCGAGCGGACCGAGCGCATCAGGCTCACCAGCGCGGTGACCGTCCTGAGCTCGGACGACCCGGTCAGGGTGTGGGAGCAGTTCGCCACGCTGGACCTCCTGTCCGGCGGGCGTGCGGAGATCATCGCCGGCCGAGGCTCGTACAGCGAGACCTTCGCTCTGTTCGGCAACGACATCCGGGACTACAACGCGCTGTTCCGGGAGAAGCTCGACCTGCTCCTGCGGATCCGCGACGGGAACCCCCTGAGCTGGGAGGGTCGATTCCGCGCACCGCTGGTCGACGCCGACATCGCACCCCGGGCCGCAGGTGCCACCCTCCCGATCTGGGTGGGCGTCGGCGGGTCGGCTGCGTCCGCGATCAGCACGGGGCGCCTGGGGCTGCCGATGGCACTGGCGCTGCTGCTCGGTCCGATGAACGGACAGCACGAGGCGGTCTCCCTGTACCGGGAGTCCGCGGCGGAAGCCGGGCACGCTGCGACGACCGCGGTCAGCATCAACGCGCACGGACACGTCGCAGGCACCAGCCAGGACGCACGGGAGGAGATGTACCCCTACTTCGCGAAAGGGATGATGGACAACAACCATCAGCGGGGGCGGGGATTCCCCATCTCGCGGTCGACGTTCCAGGCGCAGGCCTCCGCGGCCGGAGGACTGATCGTCGGCAGCCCGCAGGAGGTCGTCGACAAGATGCTGCGCTACCACGAGTTGTACGGCCTGAACAGGATCGTGGTCCACACCGGGTTCGGCGGCCTGGCGCACTCCGACCACATGCGGGCGGTGGAGCTGCTCGGCACCGAGGTCGCCCCGGTCGTCCGGCGTGAGGTAGCCGCCCGGTCGGCGGTCCCGGCATGACCGGTCCGCAGACGGAGCCGGTCCGGGTGGTCGTCGTCAACGGCAGTCCACGCGAGCAGTCCACGACGATGGGGCTGGTCGATGTCGTCCTCGAGGCACTGGCCGATCGGATGCTGATCGACGTCCATCGGGCCGACGTCTACCGGCTCGGCACCGGCCTCACCGCTGCGTCGGGACGGGACGAGGTGTCTGCCGACGTCGAGAAGGTCCTGCTCGACGTCGAGGGCGCGGACCTCCTGATCGCGGCGACCCCGGTCTTCCGTGGCTCCTACACCGGCATGTTCAAGCACTTCTTCGACCTGGTCGACCAGTACGCCCTCGCCTCCACCCCGGTGCTGCTGGCAGCGACCGGGGGCGGTAGCTACCACGCCCTCGTCCTCGAGCACGCGTTGCGGCCGCTGTTCGGGTTCTTCCAGTCGCTCGTGCTGCCGGTCGCAGTCTTTGCCTCGGCCGCCGACTTCGACGGAACGCTGCTGCTCGCGCCCCGGGTCCGCAGCCGGGCCGAGCTCGCCGCGGCCGAGGCGGCGCGACTGTTGTCGGTCTCGGCGATCGACGAGCCGGTCCGGAGCCCGCTGGACCCGCCGCCGGTCGGCTGATGTCCGGCAACGCCTTCCCCTCCGAACCGAGCGCGATGGCGACCACGGCGGAGCAGACGCCGCAGGACGTCGATCGCACGTCGACCGTGGGTGGCCAGGCGCTGCACGGTGCACCGGCCCTGGTGATTCGTGACGAGTGGTAGAGCCAGCCGTCGGGGGTCTCCATCCCAGACCCGCGCATGAGGAGGTCGCTCACCGGGCTCGGCATGCTCAGCCGGTACCGCCATGCACGTCGGGCCGTTCACGGTGCCCACCGGGTACCGGCCTACGCCGTCGTTTCGTGCCACGACACGTGCCACGAGAAGAGCCCTGTCCGGTTCACCAACCCTGCGTGCACTGGTCCATGACCGTCCGGCGAAGTCGCGGCGTGCCGCGGGCCTCCGGGCGCATCGCCCCGCGGTGGTCGACATGATCCCCGGTTCTGTCACTTCGGGCTGTCAGACTCAGGCGATGGAAGCAGCTCCACCCCACGACCCCGGCCACCCCCCCGATCGATTTCCCGTTCTTCGGGGTCTCCCCGTGGACCGGCCCGACCAGCAGACGCTGATCGACCACCACGGTCTCGGGTGATGAGGTCGGAATCCGCTGCGGGGCGCTCGGCACTCGCGGTCGGCGCTACGCGGGCGGTCGGCGGGTACGCGGTCGTCGTGGACCGCTGCCACCCGTTCGCCTCCACGATCGACATCGACGGTGCGGTCCGCACGACGGCCTCGTGGGCCGGTCTGGTGTCCCCTCCGAACGCGTGGCACCACCCGCGCCGCCGTCTGCTGCACCTCGACGCGACCTCGGTCGCCGTGCACGACGTCGGCACCGCCACGGCCGCGCGCCTGACCGTCGGCCGCGACGGATCGCTCGACGTCGAGCCGGTCGCCCTCGCCGGACTGTCATGGACCACCGAACAGTACGTCCCCCTGTGGCGGACCCGCACGCCCCTGGCGCCGGGGCCCGGCTGGTTGTTGAGCACCGACCTACGGCAGTCCCGGTGGTGCTGGTGGGCGACACACCCCGCCGTGCCCGCCCCGGAGCACGGAGCGGACGGATCGATCGTTGCCTGGGCCGCGCTGTCCGACGACGTCGCCGTGGCCGCGATCCAGCACACCCACAAGCGCCCCTTCGATCTCCGGCCGTCGACCTCGCTGCGCCTGTTCGACGTCCGTCGCCGACCTTCGCTCGTTCTCCCCGTCGTGCCACTGCCTGTGACCGCCCGATGGCGAGCCGACCGGTGCGATACGGAATCGGCCGCGGCGGCGCGAGCCGACGTCTTGTCTTCCGCCCATGCCGCCGCACAGCGTGACGCCCGCCGGCTGGTCGAACGCGGATGCACCGCAGTCCGGGTGACGCTGTCCGACGGACCCGACGGACCCGACGCCCACGATCCCCGCATCCTGCTCGACTTCCGGTCCCCGGTGTATCCCGACCGGCTGTTCCGCCGTGTGGATCATCCATTCGACGAACTGGGCAACCCTGGCGGTGGGCTCCACAGCCTCACCGTGACGCTTGACGAGGACCTCGACTCAGGTCTGCTCGCCGAGATCGCGGGCCGCGATCCCGACGCCGTCGTCTTGTATATATGACCGCCATCGCTCCGATCGGGTACGGCCCGCCCCCAGAAGCATCACCGCTGCCCGTCCCGGCCAGCGTGCAACGCAACCCGCATGGCGCGGCTCACCAGCAGGACGTGGATCGCGCGGTCCGATCCTCTGGCCCACGGGACCGAGATCAGCCCAGACCACTGACTGGAAGGGTCGGTGTTGCTCGCCCCGCCCGACATCGCGGTGTTCCACTGGCCGGGATGGACGGCCCAGTTCGAACCGGCCACGACCCCAAGGGACTCTGCGCCTGAGCTGTTCCTTACCCCGGAAACAGGCCGATCGACATGTTGCGGCCACTCTGTTGATGTCCAGGCAGTTTGGTCAGGCGACTGATCGGCGGTGGGCCGTCGGTCGCGCTGTGGGGCCGGTGGTACTTGGAGAAGTGCAGCCAGCCGGGGAGCGCGTCTCGTCGAGCGGTTTCGCAGGGGAAGCGGGCGTAGGGCCACCCGTCGGCGAGGGTGCACTGCCCCTGAGCACTGTGGGACCAGGCCTGCCGGCGGTTACGTCCGCGGAGGTGGTGTACGGGTTCGTCGCTGGTGAGCGGCGTGGCGTCGTGACGTGAGACGGCCACCGCGTGATCTTTCTCGAGTACCGACCAAGGAACTCCAGGAAGGACCACCACGAT
>NZ_JBEDNP010000020.1:0-50686 GCF_040105315.1 Pseudonocardia tropica | reverse complement strand
GCATACCGTCCGACGAGGGCAACAACGGCTCGAGCCTGGCCCACTGGGCATCGGTCAGGACCGCGCGACGCGACACCTGATGATCATCGCGCAGTCCCGAGCGGCCGAGTTAGGAGACACGCCCTAGGCCCCGGTGGTCGGTGATCGCCGCCCAGGTGTCCGGCGAGCCGCTCGTGGCGGTCGCGGCTGTCGTCGTTCATCCCGGTGACGACGAGCGTGCGGCCGGACCGCGCGTAGCGGCGCCGCAGGTCGTCGAGGACGGCGACGGTCGAGGCGTCCCACACGTGCGCGCCGGACAGGTCGACGGTCACCTCCGCCGGGTCCGCGTCGGGGGCGAACGCCGTGCCCAGCTCGCTGCTGGAGGCGAAGAACAGCTGGCCGGTGACGCGGTAGACGACCGCCCCGCCGTCGCCGAGGGTGCGGTCCACCCGGACCAGCCGTGACACCCGGTTCGCGAACAGCACCGAGGCGACGAGCACGCCGGCGCCCACGCCGAAGGCCAGGTTGTGGGTGCCGACGGTGACCACGACGGTCGTCAGCATCACCGCCGTCTCGCTGCGCGGCATCCGGCGCAGCGTCGCCGGGCGGATGCTGTGCCAGTCGAACGTCCCGACCGACACCATGACCATCACCGCGACCAGGGCGGCCATCGGGACCAGCGCGACGACGTCGCCGAGGGCGACCACGAGGACCAGCAGGAACGAGCCCGCGAGGAACGTGGACAGCCGGGTCCGGGCCCCGGACGCCTTCACGTTGATCATCGTCTGGCCGATCATCGCGCAGCCGCCCATGCCGCCGGTGAAGCCGGTGACGATGTTCGCGACGCCCTGGCCCCACGACTCGCGGGTCGTGTCCGAGCCGGTCTGCGTGATGTCGTCGACCAGGCGCGCGGTCATCAGCGACTCGATCAGCCCGACCAGGGCGACGCCGAGCGCGTACGGCGCGACGATCCGCAGCGTCTCCCACGTCAGCGGCACCGCGGGGAGGTGCGGGAGCGGCACCGTGTCCGGCAGCGCGCCCTGGTCGCCGACGGTCGGCACGGCGACCGCGGCCGTCACCGTGACCACGGTCAGCCCGACGATGGCGACCAGCGGTGCCGGGACGACGCGGGTCGGCCGCGGCAGCCCGACGATGACCACCAGGCCCACGGCGACCAGCGGGTAGACCGCCCAGGGCACGCCGACCAGCTGGGGCACCTGCGAGGTGAAGATCAGGATCGCGAGTGCGTTGACGAAGCCGACCATCACGCTGCGTGGCAGGAAGCGCATCAGCCGCGCGACGCCGGCGGCGGCCAGCGCGATCTGCAGCACTCCGCCCAGCACGACCGCGGCGAACAGGTACTCGACGCCGTACTCCCGCGACAGCGGGGCCACGACCAGCGCGATCGCGCCGGTCGCGGCCGAGATCATCGCGGGTCGCCCACCGCAGACCGCGATGACCACGGCCATCGTGAACGAGGCGTACAGGCCGACCCGGGGGTCCACCCCGGCGATGATCGAGAACGCGATGGCCTCGGGGATCAGGGCGAGCGCGACGACGAGTCCGGCGAGCACCTCGGTGCGCACCAGGCGGGGTGTCCAGCGCGCACGCAGCGTGGCGAGGTCGGGCAGGGCGGAGCGGAGCACGATACGACGGTCGCTTTCACGTCGGGGGAGGGGCGGGGCCGCGGACCACGACGGCGGGAGCGCGCGAACGGCCAGACCGTACCCTCACGTGACGGGAGGGTCGGCGGTGCGATGCCCGGAACCCGTTCGGGGTGGTGCGCCCCACACTCCGTTGTCCCACAGGTCGATCTCAGCGTCGTCACAGCGACGGTGAGCACGATGGGGTCCATGGCGATGACTCCCGACGTTCCGACCTGGGTGGGTGAGCTCGACCGGCTCACCCCGGCCCGCGACCTCGAGGTCGACCGGCGGTTCGCCGCCGCACGGCTGCTGGTCACCGTCGGTGGCACCCCGCAGGGTCAGGTCACCGTGCCGCTGCGCGCCGGGCGTGCGACCGCCGCGGAGCTCGCGCTCGCCGTCGCCGCGCTGCCCGCGGCCGGCACCGTCGCCGTCGCGCCGTCCGCGGCCGACCCGGTGACGGTGGTGATCGCGACCCGCAACCGGCCCGAGTCGCTGGCCCGCTGCCTGCGCGCGGTGCTCGCCTCCGACCACCCGGCGCTGTCGGTCGTCGTCGTCGACAACGACCCGGACGACGAGCGGACCGAGCTGGCCGTGCGGGCCGCGGGCTCCGACCGGGTCCGCTACGTCCGCGAGCCCCGCCGGGGCGCGTCGGTCGGGCGCAACCGGGGTCTGGCCGAGGCCCGCACCGAGATCGTCGCCTTCACCGACGACGACACCGAGGTCGACCCCGCCTGGGCCTCGCGCATCGCCGGCGCCTTCGCCACCGACCCCGAGCTCGCCTGCGTCTCCGGCCCGGTGCTCGCCGCCCGCCTGGGCAGCCCCGAGGAGCGCGCCGCCGACGTCGCCCTGGCCTGGAACAAGGGCTTCACCCCGCGCCGGTTCACCCTCGCCGAACCCCCCGCGGACTCCCCGATCTTCCCGTTCGCCCCCGGGCTGTTCGGCATCGGCGCGAACCTCGCCGTGCGCGCCGGGGCCGCCCGCGCCGTCGGCGGCTTCGACGAGGCCATGGGCCCGGGCACCCCCACCCACGGCGGCGAGGACTGCGAGTTCCTCGTCCGCATGATCCTGGCCGGCCACGTGCTCGGCTACGCCCCGGGCGCCTACCTGTGGCACCACCACCGCCCCGACCAGGCCGCGCTGCGCAAGCAGATGGAGGGCTACGCCGTCGGACTGGGCAGCTTCCTGGCCAAGGTGGCGCTGTCCCCGCAGGGCCGGTCGGTCGCGCTGCGCCGGCTCCCGGCGGCCGTCGCCCGGCTGCGCCACATCTCCGACCGCGAGGCCGGGGCCGGCGACGCGATGCCCGACAGCGGGCTGCTGGATCGCGGCGGGCGGATCGCCCGCGGCGGCTGGGCCTACCTGCAGCGGTCCCGCGAGGTGCGGCGCAACGGTGGCGCGGTGCCGCCGATGCTGCTGCCCGCGCGCTCGGCGCTCGTCCCGGCGCACATCCGCCGCGCCGCCGAGGCCGCGCGGGTCCGGGCCGGGGCCGGCGCCCCCGTCGGCCCGTCGGCCGTCCCGGCCCCGCGTCCCGACCGGCAGGCCGAGGCCGCCGACGACCGCGGGGTCGCGGAGCTCGCCCGGAACTCCGCGGCCTGAGCCGCTACGGCCCGTAGGACTTCCCGATGACGTCGCGCTGGATCTCGCTGGTCCCGTCGTACGCCGTCGGGACGACGCCCTGGCGGAGCAGCCGCTCCATGCCGTACTCGGTGGCGTAGCCGTAGCCGCCGAGCATCTGCATCCCCTCCCGGGACAGGTGCTCGGCGAGCCCGGTGGCCGCCGGCTCGGTGGCGTTGTCGGTGATGCGGTGGCGCATCGCCTGGAAGCTCCCCACGGGGCGGCCGGACTGCGCCGCGCCGGCCCGAGCACGAGCCCGGCCAGGATCATCCGCTCAGCGCGAGTTGCGTGAGACCTACCGCAGAACCTTCACCTGACCGCGGTCGTCGGTTAGCCTCGCCTCAGTACCGGTGAGGGAGGGCTTCCATGTCTCTGCGTCTGCCGACCGGCAGCATCACGGTGCTGCTCGGGCCGTCGGTGCAGCGCCGCCGCACGATGAACCGGCTGGACGACGCGAGCGGCCGGTGTGCCGACGGGCACGACGCCGTGGTCCGCAGGCTGGGAGCCCGCGCGACCGAGTCGGCGGCGGACCGGCTGGCCACCGTCGACGCGGCCCGCCGGGGCCCCACCGCGATGGTCCTCGCCGACCGCCTGACCGACGGTCTCGACGCGCAGGACCGCAGCACGGTGCTGTCCGCGCTGCGGGCGGTCGCTGCGGACGGGGTCGCCGTCCTCGTCGACGACATCGACCCCGTCGCGGCCCTCGCCGTCGCCGACGGCGCGCTGCGCGTCGACGAGCGTGGCGAGGTCCGGGCGGAGGAGCTGGCCTACTTGGCCTCGTAGGTGAGGCAGTCGGCGGCGTCGGCTCCCGCGCCGATGTTCACCGACGACGCGGTGCACTCGAGCTTCTCGTTGAACCGACAGTCCGAACGGTGGCAGGCACCGACGAGACCGTTGCCGCTGCCGCCGCGGAACGAGATCTCGACGAAGGTGCCGCAGTGGGCGTGCTCACCGGAGATCGTGATCGCCCCCGCGCCGCAGCTGGAGTCGGAGTTGTAGGAGCAGCTGGTGGCGGAGCACTGCTGAACCTGGGGCATGTCCTGGGCCGTGGTCATGGCGCTCAGGTTGTCGGGGTCGGGCGGTGCGCGCCAGGCAACACAGGCTCGCCTGACCGGGGGTGCGGGCCGCCTCATTTGCGCCCTCCACCTGGGCGGTCGGTGCGGCAAACGCGGTGCGCATGTGTCGCGAATCACATTGCGCGCCCGTCGGACGGGTGATCCACGGCGGTCACGGAGGTGGCCGGCCGGTGACGACACCCGTCCGTCGTGCGGGGCCCGCCGGGTACGAGGGCGATGCCGGAGCCGTGCGCGGCCGCCGACCGGCGGTGGGCGATGATCCCCCCGCCGGACCCGGTGGACCCGGGCGGAGAGGGAGGCGACGTGGACGAGGACCTGATGGGCCGGCTCATCCGGTTCGCCGACCTGACCGCCTGGCCGGCGTTCGCGGCGTTCGGGGTGCAGGAGGAGTCGATCGACCGGCTGCTCGCGACGACCGCGGGCCTGGACACGTCGGCCGTCGCCGGGGTGCGGGCCGGGCTCGCCGGGCGGGTCCGCGCCGCGGCGCGGGCACTGCGGAACGAGCCGCCGGTCGCGGACGGCCTGCACCGCATGGCGCTGCGCCCCGGCGAGCGGATCGTGGTCGTCGGCGACTCCCTGTCCGCCGACCGCCTGAGCTGGGCACGGCTGTTCGCCGAGCTGGTCCCGATGGTCGAACCGGAGGCCTCGGTCGAGGTGCTCGCGCTCTCCGGCCGGACCAGCTCCGAGGCGCTCGCGCTCGGCCCGGTCCTGGTCTCCCGGGTGCCGACCCGGGTGCTGGTCATGCTGGGCACCAACGACATCCGCCGGGAGGGCGCGACCACCGGGATCCGGATGGTGTCGATCAGCGAGACGGCACGGAACCTGCGGGCGCTGCGCCTGCTGCTGGAGACCGAGAGCGGCGCCCGGGTGCGGTTCGTCGTCCCGCCGCCGGTCGACCCCGGACGGGTGGCCGCCACCCGCGAGCTCACCGGCGAGTGGTGGGACCCGGCCGACGTCCCCGGGCTCGTCGCGACGGTCCGGGAGGTCGACCCGGATGCGGTCGACCTGTCCCGGATGCCGATCCGGCCCGACTTCTGGGAGGACGACGGCCTGCACCCCAGCCCGATCGGGCAGGTCGCGATCCTGCGGGCGGTGCTGGCCCGGATCTGACCCGGCACGCTCAGCCGCGCAGCGCGGCGATCGCCGCCCGGGCCGCGGCGGCGACCGCGGCCTCCCCGCGCGCCCTGTCGGCCGGGTCGGCCGGGACCGTGAGGACCGTCAGGACCAGCGGTGCGCCGTCCGGCGGGTACAGCACCCCGGAGTCGTTGCGCTCCCCGAGCGGCCCGGAGCCGGTCTTGTCGCCGACGGTCCAGCCGGCCGGGACCGCCGCGCGGATCTGCCGGTCGCCGGTGGTGTTCGCCCGCAGCCAGCCGGTCAGCCGGTCACGCTGCGCGGGCGGCAGCGCGTCGCCGAGGACCAGCGTGCGCAGCGTGGACGCCAGCGCGGCCGGGGTCGAGGTGTCGCGCTCGCCGTCGCGGTCGTTCAGCGCGGTCTCGGCCCGGTCGGACCGGGTGACGGTGTCCCCGGTCGTGCGCAGCCACGCGGTCAGCTCGGCGGGAGAGCCGACCTCGCGCAGCAGCAGGTTGTGCGCGGTGTTGTCCGAGACGGTGACGGCGGCCTCGCACAGCTGTGCCACCGTCATCCCCGTCGCCAGGTTCCGGGTGGTGACGGGCGCGTACTCCAGCAGGTCCGCGCGCCCGTAGCGGACCGGGCGGTCGAGCAGGCCGGGCGCGGACAGCGAGCGGTGCAGCACGAACCCGGCCATCAGTGCCTTGCTCACCGAGCACATCAGGAAGCGGTCGCCGTCGCGGTGCCCGGCCGCCGCACCGGTGCCGGTGTCGAGCACGTGCACCCCGATCGTGCGGGCGTACTCGCGCTCGACGTCGGCCATCGCGGGGATCGGCGCCGGCCCGGTGCCCGGGCCCGCCGGGGCGGGCGCCGCGGGTGCGGCCGGTGCGCAGCCGGTCAGCGCGGCGCCGCCCAGTGCGGCACCGGCCAGGAGCAGGGAGCGACGGGTGATCCTCATGGGCGCACCGTGTCGCATCCGAACCGATAGCGCGAATACGATCGTCCTTCGCGTGTGATAGCCGTTCGATATGGGGCGAGCCGGTGGACCTGCTGCGGCACCTGACGTTCTTCGTCGCCGTCGCCGAGGAGCGGCACTTCGGGCGGGCCGCCGCCCGGCTCGACATGACGCAGCCGCCGCTGTCCCAGGGGCTGCGACGGCTGGAGGCCCGGCTCGGCACCCCGCTGTTCGACCGCGGACCCGGCGGCGTCTCCCCGACGGCGGCCGGTCGCGACCTGCTGCCCCGCGCCCGTGCCCTGCTGGAGGACGCCGAGGCGCTCGGCCGGGCCGCCGCCCGGCACGCGGAGGCGGCCCGGGTGCTGCGGCTCGGCGTCGTCGCCGACCTCGGCCCGGCCGCCACCGCCCGGCTGGCGGTCCGCGCCGCCGCCGCGACCGGCCTGCGGGTCGCGCCCACCGTGGCGGCCACCGTCGCGCTGGTCGACGCGGTGTCGGACGGGACGGTGGACGTCGCCGTCGTCGCGCACCCGACGGTGCTGGAGTCGGCGCGGGCCGGGCCGGTCGTCGCGCTGCCGACCGCGGTCCTGCTGCCCGCAGGCCACCCCGCCGCGGCCGGGCCGGGACCGGTGGTGCTGCGCACCCTGCGCGGGACGGCGCCGGCCACGGCGCCGCGGGCGCACGCCCCGGCCGCCCACGACCTGCTGCTCGACACCCTCGACGCCCGCGGGTGCCCGGCCGGCCCGGCCGACGCGGCGTCCCCGGCGGAGGCGCTGGCGCTGGTCGCCACCGGTGCCGCGTTCCTCCTCACCGCCGATCCCGACCTCGCCGGCGACGGCGTGGTCCGCAGGCCGGTGGCGGGCGAGCCGGTGCCCTACCGGGTCCGGGTGGTGCACCGCGACGGCGTCCCGGACGGCCTGGTCGGGGCGCTCGCCGACGCGCTGCGGGAGGGTGCGTGACCCCGGCCGCCGATGTCCGCGCGGTGTTCCGTGACGCCGGGGTGCGCGGCTGGCTGCACGCCCGCCCGGTCACCGGCGACGGGACCCGCCCGACGGCGCGCGAGGTCGGCGTCGGCGCGCACGTGCCGGTCGTGATGGCCTCGGTCTACAAGGTGTTCGTGCTGGTCGCGTACTGCCGGGCGGTCGACGCCGGCACGATCGACCCGCGCGAGCCCGTCGTCGTCCCGGTGCGGCGCACGCCCGGGATCACCGGGATCTCCGCGTTGGCCGACCCGGTCACGATGAGCTGGCGCGACCTGGTCACCTCGATGGTGACGGCCTCGGACAACGCCGCGGCCGACGTCGTCCACACCCGGGTGGGGCGCGACCGGGTGGCCGCGCTGCCCGCCGAGCTGGGGCTCACCGGCACCCGGATCCGGGGCGGCACCGACGACGTGTTCGCCGACCTGCTCGCCGACACCGGCACCGACGACGTCGCCGCGGCCTTCGGGGTGCTCGCCGACAACGACGTGCCGGTGCGGACCCGCGCCCTCAGCCCGGTCTACGGCTCCTCCACCACGGCGGCGGACACCACCGAGCTGCTCGGGCTGCTGTGGCGCGGCGAGCTCGCCTCGGACGGGTCCACCGCGTTCGCCCGCCGGGTGCTCGGCGCCCAGATCTGGCCGCACCGGCTGCGCGCCGGGTTCCCCGCGGCCGCGGCGGTGGCGGGCAAGACCGGCACGGTCGGCGCGGTCCGCAACGAGGTCGGCGTGGTGACCTACCCGGGGGAGCACCCGGTCGCCGTCGCCGTCTACACCCACGCCGCGCGCAGCGACGCCGCCGTCCCGCGTGCGGACGCGGCGATCGGGACCGCCGCGCGGGTCGCGGTGCACGCGCTGCGCGCCCCCGCCCTCTGACCCCGGTCAGCCGGCCGGCAGCCACTCCCGCGCCGCCGCGACCAGCGCCGCGACACCGACCGACAGCGTCGGCTCGACCACCGGCGCGTAGCGGGGGGAGTGGTTCGACGGCAGTGACGCGGTCCGCTCCCGGATCTCGGCGACGGTGCCCGCGCCCTCGAACGCGGCCGGGTCGGCCCCGCCGAGCAGCCAGTACACGCACGGCGCCCCGGCGGCGACGGCGAAGCGGCCCACGTCCTCGCTGCCGGTGACCGGCCCCGGGTCGACGACCGGGAGCGGGGTGACCGCGGCCAGCGCGGCCCGGGTGCGCTCCGCGGCGTCGGCGTCGTTGACGACCGGCGGGAAGGACTCCAGCAGCCGGACCTCGGGGTCGGTCGGCGCCCCGGAGGCCGCGGCCTCGCCGCGCACGGTGCGCTCGATCCCGGCGAGCACCCGGTCCCGGACCTCCCGGGTGTAGGACCGCACGGTCAGGCCCAGCTCGGCGGAGTCGGGGATGACGTTCTCCTTCGTGCCCGCCCGCAGCATGCCGACGCTGAGCACGGCGGTCTCGGTCGCGGCCACCTCCCGCGGCACGACGGTGTGCAGGCGCAGCACCGTCGCGGCGGCGAGCAGCACCGGGTCGACCGTCGTCTCCGGGCGCGAGCCGTGCCCGCCGGAGCCGTGCAGCGTCACCCGCACGGTGTCGCTGCCCGCGAACGCCGGGCCGGCGGCGAGGGCCAGCAGCCCCGCGGGCAGCGGCGCGACGTGCTGGCCCAGCACGACGTCCGGGGTGCCGAAGCGGGCGAACAGACCGTCGTCGAGCATCGCGTCGGCGCCGGCGCCGAACTCCTCGGCGGGCTGGAACACCACCAGCAGCGTGCCCCGCCAGGTGTCGCGGGCGGCGGCCAGCTCGGCGGCGGCACCCACCAGGCAGGTGACGTGCACGTCGTGCCCGCAGGCGTGGGCGACGGCGGTCTCCTCCCCGTCGCGGCCGGTGGCGCGGACGGTGCTGGCGTAGTCCAGGCCGGTCTCCTCGGCGACCGGCAGCGCGTCCATGTCGGCCCGCAGCAGCGCGGTCGGGCCGTCACCGTTGCGGAGGACCCCGACCACACCGGTGCGTCCGACCCCCTCGGTGAGGTCGTAGCCGGCGTCGCGCAGCCGGGCCGCGGCGATGCCCGCGGTGCGGGTCTCGGCGAAGGACAGCTCGGGGTGACGGTGCAGGTCGCGGTACAGGTCGGCGAGTTCGGCGCTGCTCACACGAGTGAACCTAGGCGGCAGGTGCCGGGCCCGGCTGGCCCGGACGAGGTCCCTCCGATGCCGTCACACGGACCGGTGGAACCGCCATCCGGACGACAACCGTAGGACCGGTCGGGTTAACCGCTTGTTCAGGAAGTCCTATCATTCGCTCATGGCGCAACCTTTCGGGACGAGCCGGTGACCCTCGAGCAGGTCCGGCCCACCGCACGGGCCGCGACGGACCGCTGGCGCGGTCTGGCCGTGTTCGTCGTGCGGTCGGCGGCGGCGCCCCTGCTCGACGAGGCCGTCGCCGGTGTCGCCCGCGGTCTGGAGATCCTCGACGTCGTCGTCCTGGACGACGCGCAGGTCGCCCGGGTCCGCGGTGCGCTGCCCGCCCCGTCGCCGCGCCCGGTCCCGGCGGGCGCGCCGTACGCCCTGATCGTCGCCTGCGACGTCGTCGCCCCGGTCGGGACGTCGGGCGTGCGGGCGGTCGCCGACCGGGTCCTCGCCGTCCTGGACTACACCGACAAGCGGGTCCTGCGCCGCGTCCCGCCGCGGGACCACTACCTGCCGGTACAGGCGTCGTCGTCGCCGGAGCACGCCCTCGCCCTGCTCGACGCGCTCGGCGACCCGGGGATCCTGCACCGCATCGCGGGACCGGTCGAGGACCTCGGCCACCGCTGCGCGATGCCCTTCCCGGTCGTGCGGATGCTCGGCGGCACCTCGCCCGGGTTCCGCGCCCGCGTCGCACTGGTCCACCACCCGGTGCACGGGCCGTCGGTGTGCAAGGTGTTCCGGCCGGGGGCGCACGAGGCCTACGACCGCGAGCTGCGCGCCCGCCTCGACCTCGGCGACCTGCCCGAGGTCCCGGAGCTGCTCGAGCACGGCCCGAACTGGCTGCTCACCCCGTTCTACGGCGACACCGGCCGGCACGTCGTCCGCCGGCTGCCCGGCGAGCTCGCCCAGCTGCGCCCGGAGGTCGTGCGGACGCTGCTGCGGTTCTGCCGCGACCTGCACGAGCGCGGCCGCTTCGTCCTCGACCTGTCCCCGCACAACCTCGTGTGGGACGAGCGCGCCGGGCTCAAGGTCCTCGACCTGGAGTTCGTCCTCGACTACCCGGGCGAGCCGCCGGCGTGGTCGGACTGCTGGAGCCTGCGCGGCGTGCCGCCGGCCTACCGCACCTCGGTCGAGGGGCTGCCCGACCTGGTGCTGACCCGTGGGGTCGGGAACTCGGTGTTCCACCCGGCGATCTCCGGGATGCGCCGCGCCCGGCTGCTCGCCGACCCCCGCCGCGGCGAGGCCGCGCACAGCGGAGCCACCCAGCTCGCCTGGTTCAGCGCCCTCGGTACCGTCGGACGGTTGCATCCCGCACTCCGCGGGAAGCGGCACTGACGACGCGCTCCCCGACGCGCCGACCCGCCCCGACGACCGGAGGACCCGCGTGACCGGACCCGGTGGCGACCTGCCCGACGACCCGACCCGGCCGCTGCGGCCCGTCCCCCCGGAGCCCGCACCGGCGTCCGGCCCGGGTGGGACGGGTCGGTCGGCATCGTCCGGGTCGTCGCTGACCGCGCGGACCGCGCGCGGGTTCGCGTGGGCGTTCACCGGCACCGTCGGACAGGCGGTGCTGCAGATCGGCGCGACCGTCGCGCTGGCCCGGCTGCTCACCCCGGAGGAGTTCGGTGCGGCCGCGGCCGCGCTGCTGATCGTCGGGCTGACCCAGCTGGTGACCCAGCTCGGGGTCGCCGCCTCCCTGGTGCACCGCAAGGACCTCGACGACCGCGACGTGACGGCGGCGTTCTGGTTCTCGGTGCTGGTCGCGGCGGTGTTCGCCGCGGTGCTGGCCCTCGGCTCGCCGGTGATCAGCCCGCTCGTCGGGCTCCCGGCCGACTCCGCGCTGCTGCCGCTGCTGTCGATCGCGCTGCTGTTCGCCGGGGCCTCGGCGACCCCGCTCGGCCTGCTCCAGCGCGACCTGCGGTTCCGCTCGATGGCCACGGTCGACCTGCTCGCGGCGGGCCCGGCGCTGATCGGGGTCGGCGTCGCCCTGGCCGCGGCCGGGTTCGGCGCCTCCGCGCTCGCGTTCGGCGAGATCGCCGCCGCCGTCGCCAAGTGCGCCGGCTACCTCGCGCTGACCCGGCCGCGGTTGCGCCCCGAGGGACCCACCGCGAGCTGGGGCCGGCTGCGGCCGCTGCTCGGCTACGGCGCCGGGTTCTCCATCGCCCAGCTCGGCAACTGGTTCGCGCTCAACGCCGACAAGCTCGTCGTCGCCAACGCGCTGGGCACCGGCCCGCTCGGTGTCTACGGCCGCGCCTACAACCTGCTCTCCGAACCCGCGAACATCATCGGCGGCGCCGCCGACAAGGCACTGTTCCCGGCGATGGCCCGGGTCCGCGACGACGGCACCCGCCTGCGCGCCGCCTACGTGCGCAGCGCGAGCCTCGTCGCGCTGGTCACCGCCCCGGCCGCGGTGCTGCTCTGCGTGCTCGCCCCCGAGGTCGTCCGGGTGCTGCTCGGGGCGCAGTGGGGCGCCGTCGTGCCGCTGGTGCAGCTGTTCGCGCTGGTCCTGCTGCCGCGCACCTCGTACAAGATCAGCACCTCGCTGACCAGGGCCACCGGCGCCGTCTACCGGGCGGCCTGGCGGCAGTGGTTCTACGCCGGCTACGTCGTCGTGCTCACCGTGACCGGCGGGCTGCTGTGGGGCCTGGTCGGCGTGGCGGCCGGGGCGTCGCTGGCGATCGTCGTCCACTTCCTGGTGATGCTGCAGTTCTCCGCGCGGGTCTCGCCCGGTCTGATGGGCGCGGTGCTGCGGATGTACCTCAGGCACGTCCCGGCGCTGGTGCTGACCGTGGCCGCGACCTGGGGCGTGGCCCTGCTGGTCCGCCCGCTCGGGATCGACCTGGTGACCCTGGCCGCCGCGGCCCTGGCCGGCGGGATCGCGTCGGTCGGGACGCTGGTCGTGCTGCGCGGCCGGTTCGCCGCCGAGCTGGCGGTGCTGCGCAGCCTGCGCGGGGGCGGCGTGCCGCGTGGCCCCGCCGCCCCGGACGCACCCACCGGGTCGCCGGTGGTCACCGGTGGCCCCGGCGGGCACGACAGCGCCGCCCGTGGTCCCGTCGGCGCCGGTCCGGCGGTGACCGGGGGCCACCGTCGCCTCCCCGACGACGCCACCGTGCAGCTGCCCGCCGTCGGTCGCGGGGACGCACCCCGCGCCGTGGGGCACCCGGCCGACCGTCGCTGAGCCGGCGGCCTGTGCCGGCGCGGGGCGACGTCCGGGACCACCGTACGCGTGCGCGGCCGCCGCACCGGCGGAGTGAGGCCGGGCACCCGTCGTCGCGCCGGGTTGTGCCCGCCCCCCGCCGACGGAAGTCTCGATGTTCGACCGCGTCCCGGAGATCCCGGGACGCGCAGAGGGAACGAGGTGCTCATGGAGCGCGTAGGCGTCGTCGGCTGCGGTCAGATGGGATCCGGGATCGCGGAGTGCGCGGCCCGGGCCGGGTACGGGGTGCGGGTCGTCGAGACCTCCGCCGCCGCGGTGGAGGCGGGCCGGGCCCGCCTGGAGTCGTCGCTGGCCCGGGCGGAGAAGCGCGGCCGGATCGACTCCGCCGAGGAGGTCCTGACCCGCCTGGAGGTCGTCGAGGGGCTGGACGCGCTGGCCGACCGGGAGCTCGTCGTCGAGGCGATCGCCGAGGACGAGGCGCTCAAGACCGGCATCTTCCGGGAGCTGGACCGGCTCGTCACCGACACCGGCGCGGTGCTGGCGTCGAACACGTCGTCCATCCCGATCATGAAGCTGGCGGTGGCGACGAAGCGACCCGAGCAGGTCGTCGGCATCCACTTCTTCAACCCGGTGCCGGTGCTGTCGCTGGTCGAGCTCGTCCCGAGCCTGATGACCTCCGAGGACACCCTGACCCGGGCGCGGAGCTTCGTCTCCGACGGTCTGGGCAAGAAGGCGATCGACTGCCAGGACCGCGCCGGCTTCGTCGTCAACGCGCTGCTGGTGCCGTTCCTGCTGTCGGCGATCCGGATGATGGAGTCCGGCTTCGCCACCGCCGAGGACATCGACGAGGGCCTGGTCCGCGGCTGTGCGCACCCGCAGGGCCCGCTCGCGCTGTCCGACCTGATCGGCCTGGACACCGTGCAGGCCGTCGCGGAGTCGATGTACGCGGAGTTCAAGGAGCCGCTGTACGCGCCGCCGCCGCTGCTGGCCCGCATGGTCGACGCCGGCCTGCTCGGCAAGAAGACCGGGCGCGGCTTCCACACCTACGCCTGACCGGGCGTCCCGGGGGGCGCGACTGTGCTCCCCGGGACACCGTCAGTGCTCCCCGTGCCACGACCGGCGCGCGGCGGGCGACCAGTCTCGTGGGCGACGCCATCCCACCACGAGGCGAGGGGGCACCCATGACCGCGACGCACGAGGCCCCGGCCACGCCGCTGACCGAGAAGGTGGTCGAGGCCGCCTGTCCCCAGGACTGTCCCGACACCTGCGCGATGCTGGTGACCGTCGACGGCGCGGGGACGGCGACCTCGGTCGTCGGCGACCCGGACCATCCGTACACCGACGGCGGCCTCTGCGTGAAGGTCGACAACTACCTCGACCGCGTCCACGACCCGGGCCGCGTGCTGTTCCCGATGCGCCGGACCGGTCCCAAGGGCAGCGGCCGTTTCGAGCGGATCACCTGGGACGAGGCCGTCACCGAGATCGCCACCCGGTTCACAACGCCGACGAGCACGGCCCCGAGGCGATCATGCCGGTCAACTACCTGGGCACCCAGGGCATCCTGAACGGCCTCAACGTCGGCGACCCCTTCTTCGCGAAGGCGGAGGGGAACGGCGCGAAGGTCGTGGTCGTCGACCCGATCCGCACCCGCACCGCGGCCGCCGCCGACCAGCACATCGCGATCCGCCCCGGCACCGACGGCGCGCTCGCGCCGGCCACGGCGCACGTGATCATCGCCGAGGGCCTCCCCGCGAGGAACGCCTGCCGGGTGCGTGGACCGACCTGCGCCGCCCCGAGCTCGCGCACGTCGACCGTGCGGGCGCTGCGCGCGGCGGGCAGCAGGGTCTGCGGGTTCATCGCGCCGGACCCCGCGGGACGGGGTAGGACGGGCGGCATGCCGCTCCCGGACCCCGCGCCGACCGAACCCGTGCTGTCCCCGGGGCTGCCGGACGCCGTGCCGCCGGACACCGTGCCGCCGGGCACCGTGCCGCCGGACACCGTGCCGCCGGGCACCGTGCTGCCGGACACCGTGCCGCCGGGCACCGTGCTGCCGGGCACCGTGCTGCTCTGGGACGCCGACGAGGTCGCCGACCCGCCCGCGGAGCCCTGCTGCCTGGCCGGGACCGCGGCGGGCGACCGGGCCGTGGTTTACCGGACCGGGCCGGGCGGCGGCGTCATGGCGCTGTTCGCGTTCACCGGTCCCGCCGAGCCGCACCCCGGCGGACGGCACGCGGCGGGCGTCGTCGTGCCGGTCGGACGGTCGGTGCCGCGGGCCGAGCTGCTGGCGGACCCGGTGCTCGCGCCGGTGTTCCGGCACCTGCGCGGCCGTCGCAGGCTGCCGCCCGACGCGGCCCGTCGCCTGGTCGCGCTCCTCGCGGGCCGAGCCGCGACGCCCGGCCGCCGGGGCGCGCCGGCCGGGACGGACGGGCTCATCCCCGCACGACCTCGGCGATCGCCGCCCCCAGCTCGGCGGTCGTCGCGGTGCCGCCCAGGTCCGGGGTGACGGTCGCGCCGCCCCGCCCGACGACGTCCTCGACCGCGGCCAGCACGGCCGCCGCGGCCTCGTGCTCGCCGAGGTGCTCCAGCATCATCGACCCGCACCAGATCTGGCCGACCGGGTTCGCGACGCCCTTCCCGGCGATGTCCGGTGCGGACCCGTGCACCGGCTCGAACAGGCTCGGGAACTCCCGTTCCGGGTTGATGTTCGCGCTCGGCGCGATGCCGATCGTCCCGGTGCAGGCCGGCCCGAGGTCGGACAGGATGTCGCCGAACAGGTTGCTGGCGACCACGACGTCGAACCGCTCCGGGCTCATCACGAACCGCGCCGCGAGGATGTCGATGTGGGAGGAGTCGACGTCGACGTCGGGATACTGCGCCGCCATCGCCGCGACCCGCTCGTCCCAGTACGGCATGGTGATCGCGATGCCGTTGGACTTCGTCGCCGAGGTCAGGTGCCGGTTCGGGTGGCGCCGCGCGAGCTCGAAGGCGTAGCGCAGGATCCGGTCGACGCCGGTGCGCGTCATGACGGTCTCCTGGATGACGACCTCGCGGTCGGTGCCGGAGAACATCCGCCCGCCCACCGACGAGTACTCGCCCTCGGTGTTCTCCCGGACGATCAGCATGTCGATGTCGCCGGGGGAGCGGCCGACGAGCGGGGCGGCGACGCCGGGCAGCAGCCGGGCCGGGCGCAGGTTGACGTACTGGTCGAAGCGGCGGCGGAACTGCAGCAGGCTGCCCCACAGCGACACGTGGTCGGGCAGCACCTCGGGCCAGCCGACGGCGCCGAAGAACAACGCGTCGAAGCCGCGCAGCTGCTCGAACCAGTCCTCGGGCAGCATCGTGCCGTGCTCGAGCCAGTGGTCGGCGCTCGCGAAGCCGAACTCGGTGAACTCCAGCCCGATCCCGAACCGCTCCGCGGCCGCGGTCAGCACGCGGACGCCCTCCGGGACGACCTCCTTGCCGATCCCGTCGCCCGGGATGACGGCGATGCGGTGCGCGGTCATGTCGTGTCCTCCTCGACTCGGTTGCTTCTATCCTGATCGGCGAACCGGGCGCGGTGAACCGTCGTCCGGGCCGGACAGTCTTTCCGCAGGGGAAAGGAGCAGGTGTGGAGCTGCCCGAGTTCGACGACCTGCGCTTCTTCGCCGGGGTCGCCGCCGCGGGCACGCTGACCGAGGTGGCGCGCCAGTGGGGCGTGTCGGTGTCGGCGGTCAGCAAGCGGCTCGCCCGCATGGAACGACGCCTGGGCGTCCGCCTGGTCAACCGGTCGACCCGGCGTCTCACCCTGACCGACGAGGGCCGCCGCTACGCCGAGGGCGCCCGCGACGTGCTGGGCCGGATCGACGACCTGGAGGACGAGATCGGCCGTCGTCGCTCGGGGCTGCACGGGCGGATCGCGGTGCACTCGTCGATGGGGTTCGGCCGGGCGCACGTCGCGCCGCTGCTCGGCACGTTCGAGGCGGCCAACCCGGACCTGCGCATCGACCTGGAGCTGTCGCACCTGCCGGTCGCGGTCGGCGGCTCGGGCTACGACTTCGCGGTGCGCGTCGGACCGCTGCCCGACTCGCGGCTGCACGCCCGGGTGCTGCACCGCAACCGTCGCGTGGTGTGCGCGGCGCCGTCCTACCTGGGCCGCCGCGGCGCCCCGCGCACCCCCGCCGACCTGGCCGGACACGACTGCATCGTGATCCGGGAGAACGACACCGCGTACGCCCACTGGCGCTTCGGGACCGACGCCGACGCCGCCGGGGTCCGCGTGACGGGCGCGATGACCTGCAACGACGGCGAGGTCGCGACGGCGTGGTGCCGGGCCGGGCGCGGGCTGGTGATGCGCTCGCTGTGGCAGGTCGCGCCACTGCTCGCGTCGGGGGAGCTGGTGCAGGTGCTGGCGGACATCCCGACGCCGTCGGCGGACCTGCTGGCGGTGCACGGGGCCGACCCGCCCCGGCGGGTCCGCGCGGTGCTCGACCACCTCGTCGACGGGCTGGCGGAGCGGCTGCCGGTCAGGCCGGTTCCCGCTCCCGCCGCCGCGTCCACGGCCACGTGATCACCGCCCACCCCACCGCGACCAGCACGAACTCGACGACCAGGTAGACCGGCCACGGACCCAGCAGGTCCAGCGCGGAGGCGTTGGTCGGCTTGTGGGCGAGGAAGCCGTAGTTGGTGCCCGCCGCCAGGTTGAACGGCAGCACCACCGCCGCCCAGGCGACCGTCGCCGCCAGCGTCACGCCCATCCCGCGCCAGGTCGGCCGCACCCCGGCACCCCAGGTCAGGTACACCGCGGCCCAGGTCACCAGCAGGTGCAGCGCCCAGAAGTGCAGGAACGCGACGTGCGGGAAGTCGGGGGCGTCGGTGGCCGGGGTGAGCAGCGCCTGCGGGGTGAGCGTGAGACCCCAGTAGTAGAGCGGCGCGCACGCCCACCAGCGCCGCGTCCACAGGGCGACCGCGGCGGTGACCCAGGACAGGTCCGACAGCTGCAACGGCAGCGAGATGTGGACGTCGAAGGTCTGCGGGGTCAGCAGCCGCAGCTGCAGCGGGACCAGCAGCACGACGACCACGACGGCGAACGCCCGCGAGACGCGCAGCTCGGCGGGGGTGCCGCGCAGCCGTCGTCCCAGGGCCACCAGCGCGACGGCGCCGAGGACCCCGACGGTCAGCGCGGCCCAGTGGGTCGCGCCGTAGGGCACGAAGACGCCGGTGTCTCCCATCGCCCGATCATGACGGACCGGGCAGCGCCGCGAGCAACCGCCACAGCGGGCGCTGCACCGCGTCGGGGATCCCCGCGAGGGAGAAGTCCAGGTCGTGGTCGACGTTGAGCCGCGCGAGCCGGCGCAGCGGCGGCAGCCGCCCGGCCGTCGCCAGGATCCGGAACTGCTCCTCCAGGGACCCGGCGGGGGTCTCGACGGTGCGCACGCGCACCGGGCCGTCGCTCCCGTTGGAGAACGAGTGCGTGACGCCGGGCGGCACCACGATCCCCTCGCCCGGGTGCAGCAGGCTGGTCCAGCCCCCGACCCGTACCCGCAGGACGCCCTCGAGCACGGTGAACGACTCGGTGGCGCCCCGGTGCCGGTGCGGCGGGGGACCGGCCACCCCGGGCGGGACGACGGCCTCGAACTCGAAGGCCGGTGCGCCGCTGTGCAGCACGTCGATGGTCTCGCCGGACGGCATCTCGATGCGGCTCACGGCGGCCTCCCGGATCAGGCGCCGGCGGTCCCGGCGGTGTCGGCGGTGTCGTTCTTCTTCTTCCGCTTCGGGATCAGGTGGGCCACGGCGACGATGACCGCGCCGACCACGACCCCGAGGATCGCCGAGCCGACGGTGTTGGTGAGCCAGCCCAGGAACCCGCCCAGCGCACCGGTCGCGCCGGCGACGGCCACCTCCAGATGGTGCACCAGGTCGTAGATCGGGGAGAAGCCCAGCTCGTCCATCCCGACGAGCAGGATGTGCCCGCCGACCCACAGCATCGCCGCGACCCCGACGACCGACAGCGTCGTCAGCACGATCGGCATGGCCTTCACCAGCCCGCGCCCGAACGACGCGACGGGCCCGGAGCCGCGCTTGGCCAGGGCCAGGCCGGCGTCGTCCATCTTCACGATGAGCGCGACCGCGCCGTAGACGAGCGCGGTGATCGTGACGGCGACGACGGCCAGGATGACCGCGCGGGACACGATGCCCTCGCCGGCCACCTCGTTCAGCGCGATCACCATGATCTCGGCGGACAGGATGAAGTCGGTGCGCACGGCGCCGGAGACGACCCGGCGCTCGTTCTCCCCCGGGTCCGCGGCGACCTTCTCGTCGCGCTCCTCGGGGTGCTCGGCGTGCCCGGCGAAGTACTCCCAGAGCTTCTCCGCGCCCTCGTAGGCCAGGTAGCAGCCGCCGACCATCAGGATCGGGGTCAGCAGCCACGGCGCGAACTGGGACAGGATCAGCGCGACCGGCAGGATGAACACGATCTTGTTGATCAGCGAGCCCTTGGCGATCCGCCAGATGATCGACAGCTCGCGCTCGGGCTTGAGGCCCTGGACGTAGCGGGGGGTGACCGCGGCGTCGTCGACGACCACACCCGCGGCCTTGGCCCCGGCGCGCCCGGCCGCACCGGCGACGTCGTCGAGGGAGGCCGTCGTGAGGCGCACCAGCGCCGCGACGTCGTCGAGCAGGGCGAACAGTCCGCTCACCGGGTCACCGTCCGTTGCATGGCCGAATCCGTGCGCACGCGAGGAGCTTACGGGGCGAGCGGGACGAACGGGACCGAACCCGCACGATCGCGGGGCTTGACCATGCCGCGACGGCACGGTGTCGACTGTCCGCATGGCTGAGGACACCACCACCGCGCCGGACACCGTGGACCCGTCGGACCCGGTCGCAGCCTTCTCCGGGATACGGGAGGTCGCCGCGGCCGTCGAGATCCCGCTGGAGGTGCCCGGGATGCCCACCCAGCAGGGGCTGATGGTCACCCGGCACGCCGAGGTCCGCGCGATGCTCACCGACGACCGCTTCCGGCACGACGCCGCCGCGGTGCCGGAGGCGGAGAACTTCCTGCGCAACGCCCAGACCGGCCTGATCGGGCTGCCCGAGGACCTGGAGCTGCTCCGCCGTCCGATGCTGGGCCGCGACGGCGAGGACCACGCGCGGCTGCGCCGGCTGGTGTCGCGCGCGTTCACGGTGCGCCGGGTGAACGGGCTGCGCCCCCGGGTCGGGGCGATCGTGGACGGCCTGCTCGACGACGTCGCCGCGGCCGGTGCCGACGGCACCCCGGTCGACCTGGTGGAGGCGCTGGCCTACCCGGTGCCGATCGCGGTCATCTGCGAGCTCGTCGGCGTGCCGGAGGCCGACCGGGACCGCTGGCGGGAGTTCGCCCGGCTGCTCGTCCAGCCCGACCCCGGGCGGATGCCCGACGTCGCCCGGGGGATGGTCGCGCACGTCCGGGACCTGATCGAGGCCCGTCGCCGGGAGCCGGCCGACGACCTGCTGTCCGGGCTGGTCGCGGCGCACGACGAGGACGGCGACCGGCTCTCGGAGCAGGAGCTCGTCGACATGACGGTGAACCTGACCGTCGCCGGGTTCGAGACGACCGCGCACGTGCTGGCCAAGGGCACCCTCGCGCTGCTCAGCCGCCCGGACGAGCTCGCCGCGCTGCGGGCCGACCCGCAGCTGTGGCCGACGGCGGTGCACGAGCTGGTCCGCACCTGCGGCCCGATCCCGGCCGGGGCCCCGCGCTACGCGGCCGAGGACCTGGAGATCGCCGGGACGCCGGTGCCCGCCGGGACCGCGGTGCTGCCCGGCCTGCTGCCGGCGAACTTCGACCCGCGCGTCGTCGACCGGCCCGACGAGCTGGACGTACGCCGCGACCCCGGCCGCGGTGAGGGGCACCTCGGGTTCGGGCACGGCGCGCACTACTGCCTCGGCGCCGCGCTGGCCCGCCAGGAGGTCGAGGTCGTGCTGTCGGCGCTGGTCACGCGCTTCCCGGGGCTCCGGCTCGCCGAACCGGCGGACGGCCCGTCGCGGCTGGGTTTCGAGCGGCTGCCCGCCCTGCCCGTCCACGTCGACCGTCCGCCGGGGGGCTGACGCTCAGCGCGCCGCGCGGGCCTCGTAGAGCCGGCGCGACCACAGCAGGCTCCCGACGGTGATCACCACGCACCAGCCGACGGCGAGCGCGGCGTCGGTGCCGAGCCCCGCCCCGCTGCCGGGCCCGGCGCCGAGCAGCCCGCGCAGGGTGTCGATGACCGGGGTGAACGGCTGGTAGGCGGCGAACCAGCGCAGCCCGGCCGGCAGCGAGTCCACGGGCACGAACCCGCTGCCCAGGAACGGCAGCAGCACCAGGAACATCGGTGTGTTGCTGGCCGTCTCCACGCTGCGCGCGGCCAGACCGAACGCGACGGTGAGCCAGGTCAGCGCGAGCGTGAGCAGCGCCAGCAGACCGGCGACGCCCAGCCACGCGAGCGGGCCCGCGCCGCTGCGGAACCCGAGCAGCAGCGCCACGCCGAGCACCACCACCAGGCCGGCCGCGGTCTGGACGAACGCGCCGCCCACATGCCCGGTGAGCACGCTGGACCGGGCGATCGCCATCGTCCGGAACCGGGCGACGACCCCCTCGGTCATGTCGGTGGCGACGCCGATCGCGGTGCCGAGCGCGACGCTCGCGACGGTCATCAGCAGCACGGCCGGAGTGATGAAGGCCAGGTAGGCGTCGCGGCCACCGCCCGGACCGGCCAGGCCGGCGCCCATCGTGGCGCCGAAGACGAACACGAACAGCAGCAGGAACACGATCGGCTGGCCGATCAGCATGATCGTCAGCGACGGGTAGCGGCGCAGGTGCCGGACCCGGCGGCGCAGCATCGTCGCCGAGTCGGCGACCAGCCGGGGACGGTCGAGGGTCGCGGTGTCCGTGACGGGGGCGCTCATGACGCGGCCACCTCCGGGGTGCTCGGGTGGCCGGTGAGGGCCAGGAAGACGTCGTCGAGGTCGGGTGTGTGGGTGGTCAGCTCCTCGGGCTCCACCCCGGTCCCGGCGAGGCGGTCCAGCAGGTCCCGCAGGTCGCGGGCCCCGGCGGCGGGCAGCTGCAGGGTCACCGCGGCCGGGTCGGCGACCGCGGCGGGCAGCACGGAGCGGGCGGCGGCGAGGGCGCCGTCGTCGGCGAAGCGCAGGCGCACGTGCCCGCCGGGGACCCGCGCCTTGAGCTGCGCCGGGGTGCCGCGGGCGACGAGCCGGCCCCCGTCCAGGACGGCGACGGAGTCGGCGAGCTGGTCGGCCTCCTCCAGGTACTGCGTGGTCAGCAGCACGGTCACGCCGCGGCCGACGAGGTCGCGCACGGCGTCCCACAGGTCGCGGCGGCTGCGCGGGTCCAGCCCGGTGGTCGGCTCGTCGAGGAACAGCACGGCGGGGTCGGCGACGAGGGTCATGGCCAGGTCGAGGCGGCGCCGCATCCCGCCGGAGTAGGTCCCGGCCCGCCGGTCCGCGACGTCGGCGAGGCCGAAGCGGTCGAGCAGCTCCCGGGTGCGGGCGCGGCCGGCGTCGCGGGGCAGGTGGTGCAGGTCGGCCATCAGTCGCAGGTTCTCCGCACCGGTGAGCAGGCCGTCGACGGCGGAGAACTGGCCGGTCACCCCGATCGCGGCGCGGACGCCGTCGGGATCGGTCGCCGGGTCGCGCCCGGCGATGCGGATGCGTCCGGAGTCCGGTGGCAGCAGCGTGGACAGGATCCGGACCAGCGTCGTCTTGCCGGCGCCGTTGGGGCCGAGCAGTGCGAGCACCGTCCCGGCGGGGACGTCGAGGTCGATGCCGCGGAGCACGGCGTGGTCGCCGTAGGACTTGTGGAGGGCGGCGACGGCGATCGCGGGCGGGGGTGTGGGCACGGTGGTTCCTCTCGGGGACGGGCTCGTGGGTGGGATCGCGGACGGCGCGGGTCAGGCGCGGCGGACGACGATGTCGCCCTCGCGGGACCGGGCGTGCACGGCGACGGTGTCGACGCCGTCGCCGTCCGGGGCCTCGCGCGGTGCGAGGTCGTTGCCGACCCGGCCGGTGGTGTCGAGGTCGAGCCAGGCGGCGCTGCCCTGCGCGACGCCGATCTCCAGCCGGCCGTGCGTGCTGGTCAGCGACACCTCGCCGCGGTGGACGCGGCCGAGCCGCACGGCGCCGTAGGCGGTGCGCACGCGGGCGCCCGCGCCGAGCTCGTCGACGTCGATGGGGCCGTGCGTGCCGGTCAGCTCGGCGTCGCCGGTCAGCTCGTCGGCGCGGATGCCGCCGTGCTTGCTGCTCAGCGTCGCGGTGCCGCCGACGCGGTGGATCTGCATGCCGCCGTGGTCGGAGCGGACCGTGGCGTCCCCGGTGACGGTGCCGCCGATCCGGACGTGGCCGAAGCCGGTGCTCAGGTCGGCGGAGGCGGCGTCGTCGACGCGGACGTCGCCGAAGCGGGTGCGGGCCTCGCAGGCCCCGAGCGGGCCCTCGACGACGATCCCGCCGTAGGTGGTGGCGGCGGTCAGCGCCGACCCGGCGGGCAGGGCGATCCCGACCTCGATCGAGCGGCCGGGGGTGCGCGGGGTGAGCTTCTGCAGCAGCCCGAGCGGCGGGCCGGTGACGCGCAGCTCCCGCCCGGTCAGCTCGACCCGGACCCGGTCGGCGTGGGCGCGGTCGGCGTCGGAGCTACGGACCTCGACGACGGTGTCGGTGCGGTCCGACGCGGTCACCCGCAGCTCGCCGATGGCGAGGTCGACGATCGCGGTGACGGGCTCGGGGGTGTCGTAGGTGGGCACGGGGCATCGCCTCCTCGGCGTCGCGGTGACGCCGTGGGTCAGGGGTGGGTGGCAGGGGTCGGGTGGCTCAGCCGAACCAGCCGACGCGGCCGCGGCGGGCGGCGTCGGGACGGTCGGGCGCGACGGCGGGGCGGTCCAGGGCGGCCGCGGCCACACGGGTCAGCCAGGTGTTCACGCTGAGGCCGTCCCGCCCGGCGGCCTCCTCGATCCGGGTCTTGAGGGTCTCCGGCGGCCGGAAGTTGATCCGGGCGACCGGCCCGGACTCGCCGTCTGCGCCCGCCGGTGCCGATGGCGCCACGGGTGGCGCCGCGGTCGTCGCCGGGGGTGCCGACGGTGCGGCCGATCCTGCGGTGACGACGAACTCGGGGTCGCTGCCGCGCAGTCGCACGTGCACCGACCCCGGTGCGAGCTCGAGGGTGATCTCGTCGGCCGCCGCGGCCAGCGCCTCGAGCAGGACCAGGCGGGTCGTCGACGTCAGGGGCGTGAGCAGCCGTTCCGCGGCCGCCCGCGTGTCCTCGCCCGCGGCCTCGCCCAGTGCGGCGAACTCGGTGCGCAGGCGGTCGACATATCCGTCCAACTCCATGGCGCAACGATGGCGCACGATGGCGCCACTGTCAAGCGTGTGGCGCCACGGAGGGCGACCGGCGCTGTGGGGCTTGACCCTGCCGCGACGGCACGGTGTCCGATGGACCGGACCTGCTGACACCGTCGGAGGAGTACGTCGTGGACCGCACCACCTGCCCGGTCGCCGCCTTCGGGCGCCTGCGCGAACAGGGACCCGTCGTCGCGATGCCGGAGTCGCCGATGGGCCCCGCGTCGCTCGTCACCCGGCACGACGACGTGCACGCCCTGCTGCTCGACCCGCGGTTCCGCAACGACCCCACCGGGGTGCCCGGTGCCGGGGACGTCATGGGTCCGCTCCTGACGGGGCTCGGGCTGCCGCCGGAGCTCGGCCACCTCGGCCGGGGCCTGCTCGTCCGTGACGGCGCCGACCACGCCCGGCTGCGCCGGCTCGTCTCGCGGGCGTTCACCGTGCGCCGGGTCGCCGCGCTGCGCCCGCGGGTGGAGCAGCTCACCGCCGAGCTGCTCGACGACGTCGCGGCCGCCGGTGCCGACGGCAGCCCGGTGGACCTGCTGCCCACGGTGTTCCGCGCGCTCCCGATCGCGGTGATCTGCGAGCTCGTCGGCGTCCCGGTGGAGCAGCGCGGACTCTGGCGGGAGCTGGCCGGGCTGCTCGTCGCGCCCGACCCGGAGCGGATGCCCGACGTGGCGCACGCCGTCGTCGCACAGATCCACGAGCTCGTCGCGGCCCGGCGGGCCGACCCGCGCGACGACCTGGTCGACGTGCTCGTCGCGGTGCACGACGACGGCGACCGGCTCACCGCCGACGAGCTGGACGTCCTGCTGTTCGACCTGGTCGTCGCCGGGTTCGAGACGACCGCGCACGTGCTGTCCCGGGCGGCGCTGGCCCTGCTGACCCGCCCCGACCAGCTCGCGACGCTGCGCGCCGAGCCGTGGCGGTGGCCCACCGCGGTGCACGAGATCGTGCGGACCTGCGGCGCCGTCCCGGTGAGCACGCCCCGGTACGCGAGCACCGACGTCGTCGTCGGCGACACCCGGATCGCGATGGGGGAGTCGGTGACGGCCGGGCTGGTCACCGCGAACTTCGACCCGCGCCGGCACGACCGGCCCGACGAGCTCGACGTCACCCGGGACCCGGGCCGCGGCGAGGGGCACCTCGGGTTCGGCCAGGGCGCCCACTACTGCCTGGGGGCCGCGCTGGCCCGCCAGGAGATCGAGGTGGCGCTGCACGCGCTGGTCGAGCGGTTCCCCGCGCTGCGGCTCGCCACACCGGCCGACGGGCCGTCGGACCTGGGGTTCGAGCGTCTCGGGTCGCTCGAGGTGCGGGTCGACGCGCCCTGACCGCCGGTGTTGCGCGACCACACCCGTGCTGCCGTCGTGCCCGGTTCCGGCCAGGATGACCGGTGTGACCCGTGACCCGCACCCCGCCCGTCTCCGCCGCGCCGGGACGGCGGCCGCGGCCGTCGCCCTGATGGTCGCCGCCGGGTGCGGCGCCGCAGCACCCGCGCCCGCCGAACCGGCGCCCGCGCCGCCCACCACCGACGCCCCGGCCGCCGCCGGGGACCTGGCGCCGGTCGTCGTCGCGGGCGGGCTCTCCCACGTCTGGAGCGTCGGGGTGCTGCCCGACGGGCGCGCGCTGGTCACCGAGCGGGACGGGCGCCTGTCGCTGCTCGCCTCGCTCGACCCGGGCACCGCGGTCACCCCGGTCGCCGCCGACCTCGGCGACGTGTTCGCCCGCGGCGAGGGCGGGCTGATGGGCCTGGCCGTGCACGCCGACTTCGCGACGTCGAACCGGTTCACCACCTGCCAGACCCACGCCGAGGGCGGGGACCCGGTCGACGTCCGGCTGGTCACCTGGACGCTGTCCCCGGACGGCGCCTCCGCGACCCGGGTCGCGGACCCGCTGGTCGGCGGCCTGCCGATCGCCTCGGGCGGACGGCACTCGGGCTGCCGGGTCGCCGTCGACGACACCGGGGCGCTCGTCGTCGGGACCGGCGACGCGGCGATGCCCGCCACCCCGCAGGACCTCACCTCGCTCGGCGGCAAGACGCTGCGGGTCGACCCGGCCACCGGCGGGCCCGCGGCCGGCAACCCCTTCGCCGACGCCGCCGACCCGGCCCAGCGGCTCGTGTACACCTCCGGGCACCGCAACGTGCAGGGCGTCGCGGTCGAGCCGGGCACCGGGCGGGTCTTCACCGCCGAGCACGGCCCCACCCGCGACGACGAGGTGAACCTGCTCCGCCCCGGCGGCAACTACGGCTGGGACCCCTCGCAGGGCGGCACGGTGACCACCTACGACGAGTCGGTCCCGATGACCGACCGGGACCGCTTCCCCGACGCCGTCCCCGCCGTGTGGGCCTCCGGCAGCCCGCCCGAGGCGCCGGCCGGCATCGCGTTCCTCGACGGCACTGCCTGGGGGCAGCGGAACGGGATGCTCGCCGTCGCCGCGCTGCGGGGGCAGAAGCTGCTGCTGATGCGGGTCGGCCCGGAGGGCACCGACGGCGCGGTCTCCGACGTCGAGATCCCGGCGGCGCTCGACGGGGACCCCGGCCGGCTGCGCGGGGTGTACGCCGTGCCCGGCGGTCCGCTGCTGGTCACGACCTCGAACGGCGACGACGACCGGATCCTGCGGATCGACCCGAGCTGACCCGCACCGTCGCCGCCGCGGGGTCGGTCACCGAGGTGGGCCGACGTCTGCCCCGGACCTGCGTCGGCGCTTCGCTCACCTCGCGCACTGTCACGCGGTGCCGAACGTCATCGGTCCTGGATCCGGGTCCGACAAGGCGGACAGGACGCACACACAAGGGAAGCCCGGAGGCCTGAACCGCCCGGAACCGGGTAGGCGGCGCGGATGGTCGTGCCCGAGGAACCCGTGACGGTGTCGCTCCCGGCCGGGGCGGCGCTGTCCGGGCTGTCCGCCTACGACGTCTGGGTCCGCTACGCGGGTCTCGGCGGCACCGGCACCGAGCACGACGTCGCCGTCATGCTGACCGACCCGGTCGCGGGTGCCCCGGCCGACCGGGTCCTGCTCGCCCGGGTGCTCGACGCGCACCTGGTCGTGCTGGGGTGCCGCCGCCGGGTGCACCCGGACACCGGCGACGACCCGGCCCCGCCCGCCATGTCCTGACCCCGCGGGCTCAGCCGCGCACCGACCGCGGGGTCGGGCCTGTCCGAGCGACCGGGTGGACCGGCGGCCGCGGCGGCGGTGCCGCTCAACCCGGACGCCCCACGAACGCCGTCGCGACCAGGGCGACGGTGCGGTCGTCGTCGTGGGTGAGCCGGAGCAGCGCCTCCCGCGCCGCGGGCCCCGGCTGCTCGACCAGCGCCTGGGCCAGCCGGATCCGTGTGGCCGGGTCGGCGCCGTCGAGCGCGCCGTCGAGCGCGTCGAGCACCTGCTCGGAGGTGGCGGGGTCGGCGTCGGACAGCGACGCCAGGACCTCCGCGGCGGCGACGTCGTCCACTCCCGCGACGACCAGCGCGACCAGGGCGGGCACGGTCGCGGTGACCCCGAGCCGGCCCGCGGCCAGCACGGCGCGCCGGTGCACCTCCGGGTCCGGGTCGTCGACGGCGTCGACGAGCGCCGCGGTCGCATCCGGTGCCCTGCCGGTCTCGGCGAGCGCGGCCACCGCGCGCCGCCGGACCGCGACGTCGGCGGACCGCAGGCCCGCGGCGAGCGCCGCCGCCGCGGTGCCGTCCGGGTCGCCGGAACGGGCCAGCGCCCACCGCAGTGCCCCCGCGACGTGCGGGTCGGGCTCGGCCAGCGCGGTGCGGGCCAGCAGCTCCGCGGGCAGCGGGGCGTCGGCCGTCGCGGCCAGCGCCGCCTGCTGACGGCGGCCGGCCGCGGGGGAGGCCAGCGCCCGCAGCAGCCCGACGACGTCGAGCACCTCGCTCCAGCTCCCCGGCTCCGCGGCGTCGACGCTGCGCAGCCGCGCGAGCAGGTCCCGGTCCCGCGCCAGCCGGTCCTCGGTCGCCCGGACCAGGTCCGCGACCAGCTCCGACGGCGCGAACGCCGGGTCCGCCAGCGCCCGCCCGACCTGGGCCAGCGACAGCCCGAGCGTCCGCAGGCCCTCCACGTGGAGGAGCCTGCGGACGTCGGCGGGGGAGTACTCGCGGTAGCCGCCGACGGTGCGCCCGGTCGGCCGGACCAGCCCGACGGCGTCGTAGTGGCGCAGCATCCGGGCGCTGAGCCCGCTGCGCCGCGCCACCTCTCCGATCAGCACCCGGCCATCGTCCCGTGGGCGGGGCCGAGCGCCACCACCCGCCGGGCCTCCGCGACGGCGGCGTCGAACCCGGCGTCGGGGTCCGCGCGCAGCGCGACCGTGGCACGCGCGTGCGCGGCGACCGCCGGATCGGGGTCCTCCGAGGCCCGCGCGAGCGCCGCGGTGGCGGCGTCGCCGAGGTCGACCAGGGCCCGGCTCAGGCTGAGCCGGACGTCGCGGTCGCCGCGGCCGAGCAGCCCGGCCAGCTCCCCGGCCAGCGCGGCACGCTCTGCGGCGGGGGCGAGCACGACGGCGGTGCGCCAGGCCGTGCGGGCCACGTCGTCGTCGGGGTCGCGGAGCAGGTCGCGGGTGACCCACGGCCACGTCGACGGGGCGGCGATCTTCGACAGCGTGTGCAGCGCCTGTGCCCGCGCCCGGGGCCGCGGCGCGCCGAGCTCGACGCGCAGGCGGGGCAGCACGTCGGCGGCCGGGAGCCGGGTCAGCGCCCAGGACAGCATGTCGCGGACGAAGGCGTCCGGCTCGGCCGCGCACCGCTCGACCAGGAGCCCGGCGAGTGCGGGGTCGGGGGCCGACCCGGCGGCGAGCGCCGCCCGCAGCCGGGTCGAGGCGCCGTCGGCGGCCAGGGCTGCGCGGAGGTCCTGCGGTGTCGTCATGGGCACCACCCCAGACCCTGTCACGGTGTGAGGGTCAAGCCCCGCGCGCAGGTTCAGGCCCGCTGCTCCAGCCACGGCCGCAGGTACTCACGGTCGTAGGGGACCTCCGGCGGGATCAGCGCGACCAGCCGCCGTACGCGCTCGGCGGCGTCGCGGGTCAGCCGGACGTCGTCGTCGCGGGTCAGGGGCTGCTCCGGGCCGAACCGGCGGGCCGCCTCCACGATCTGCCCGACCGCGGCGTGCAGGTCGTCGAGGTCGTCGGCGGCGACGGCCGGGTCCAGCCCGGCCTCGCGCATCCGGTCCGCGGGGCGGCGCAGCCGCTCCTCCAGCCGGCCCCAGGGGTCCGCGGTGAGGGCCTCGCAGAACACCCGGTCACTGGGCTCGACGCCGTCGAACGACGGGTGGACGTGCGCGGCCGCCCACTCGCCCGGCCGATCCTTGCGGTCGAAGAGGTCCGCCCGCCGGAACGGCCGGTCCACGACGAGCCGCTGCCCCGCGGACTCGCTGCCCCGGTGCGGCTGCGGGTCGAGCAGCAGCAGCTCCACCCGGTCCCCGCGCTCCATGGTGGCGTCGGCACCGATCTCGAACCAGCGCCGGACCTGCACGGCGAGACGGGTGAAGGAGAAGGTGATCAGCACGGTCGTACTCCCGTTCGGGCGAGCCGGTCGGCGAGATCGGTCAGGTCCGCGGCGTGCAGGTCGAACCGGTCGTGTGCGCCCGGCGGGTCGCCGCCGGGCCGGTCGACGTACGCGGTGCGCATCCCGGCCGCCGCCGCACCCCGGAGGTCCCACGCGTGGGCCGCGACCATCAGGAGCCGATCGGGCGGGACCGCCGCGGCCTCGACCGCGAGCCGGTAGACCTCCGGGTCGGGCTTGTACGACGCGGCGCCCTCCGCCGACAGTGCGAGGTGCCAGCGCAGCCCCGCCCCGGCGGCCAGCCGCAGCAGGGTGGAGCGGCTCGCGTTCGACAGCCCGACCACCGGGAACCGACCGGCGAGCCGGGCGATCCCGTCGGCCGAGTCCGGCCACGCCGGATGCCGCGCCCCGGCGCCGGCCAGCGTCGCGACGACCTGCGGGTCGCCGACACCCGCCCGCCGCGCGACGGCCGCCGCGGCCTCGGCGTCCAGCACGTGGCCGGGCACGAACGCCCGCCCGCCGGCGACGATGCGCTCCTGCTCGCCCGCGACGTGCGCCTGCCACCGGCCGGCCAGGTCCGCGGCGGTGTCGCGGTCGGTGCCGGGCACGGCCGCGACGACGGCGTCGCGCAGGCCGGACGGCTCGTCGACCAGCGTGCCCAGCACGTCGAACACGACGACGTCGATCGTCATCAGCGGCTCCCCGGGATCGTCCGGCGACGGCGTCACCGGTTCGACTGGTGACGCAGTTTGCGGGACCGATGCGTCACCGGTCAAGATGGTGACGTGGGTTTCGCGTTCGTGAGCGGCAGTGCGGCGCTCGACCTGGTCGGCACCGTCACCTGGCGGCGCACCGACCCGACCGAGCTGCTCACCGGGCCCGCCGACCTCGCCCGCTGGTTCGACGCCTGCGCCGGCCTCCCGGACGGCGTGACCGTGACCCCGGAGGCCCTCGGGCGCGCGCGGGACCTGCGGGAGGCGGTCCACCGGCTCGCGACCGACCGGCTGGCCGGGCGGGCGTTCGACCCCGCCGCGCTGGCCGTCGTCAACGGCACGGCCCGCGGTCCCGGCCTGACCGTGCAGCTCGACGATCACGGCACCCGCCGCACCGGCGACGCCGACGCCGTCCTCGCGGAGCTGGCGCGCGACGCCGTCGCCGTCCTCGCCGACCGGGACACCCCGGTGAAGGAGTGCGGCCGGCCCGCCTGCACCCGGCTCTACCTCGACCGCTCCCGCGGCGCGCGGCGCACCTGGTGCGGCATGGACGAGTGCGGGAACCGGGTGAAGGCGGCCGCCTACCGCGCTCGCAGGAGGACGGTCACCGGCTGAGCTGTCAGGGCGAGTGGATCATCACGTCGCACCGCCGCCTCGAGGATCGACGTCCGCGGTGCGCCGCGACCGCGCGAGCTCGCCGAGCTCGTCCCGGTGCCCCGCGTCGCGAAGGTCGTTGACACCCGCCCGGCCGGCGGGGAGCCTCGGAATCGACGTCAGCCCCAGCCCCCGGCCGATGACATCGTGTCACCGGGAGGAGGGCTGTGAACACGGAACGTCGCGTTCGGGCCCGCGGGGGCCGCCCGATCGGAGTACGGTCGGCGGTACGGCCATGTGCTGCTGGACAGCCGGATGCCCCCACCACCTCGGGGCACGCACGATCCGGAGGATCCGCCGGGGTTCCCGGGTCTGCACGGCGAGGCGTCCCGCTCCGCCGTGACCACGCCCGCGTCCCTCCGGACGGCCGCCCTGCAGGGTGCCGTGCGGCGGTCCGCGGCGGCCGAACGGAGCCATACCGTGAGCGCACCGCGCACCCCGTCACCCACCCGCCCCTCCCCGCCGCAGCCCTCCGCGGCGCGCGTCGCGCTCAAGGAGGACCCGAGGCCGGTCGGGGAGGTCGACGGGGCCTGGTGGCCGCGCTCGCGCGTCCTGGTCGACGAGCTGCGCGAGCTGAGCGCGGGCGTCGACGACCGGCTCGGCCCGGTGACCCGGGTCGGGTACAACCTGCGGACCTGGCCGTCGGTGCCGCGCCGGACCACGACCGACGGGCACCTGGTCCGCCTCGGCGGCTTCGCCAGCACCCCGCCCGACGTCGTCGACGTGTTCGGGGCGCACGGCCGGTTGTGCCTGCTCGTCGTGCCGCCGGAGAGCTCGGACGCCGACGCGCGGCGCTGCCTGGACCGGGCGTCGGGGGCCGGGAACGACGACGACGTCGCAACGCTGCTGGCCGGAGCAGGAGGAGAGCGCACCGACGCCTGAGGGAGACGACGGCCCCACCGGAGGGAGGCGCGTGAGCGCCAGCGACGACCACGCCGTGCGTACTGCCCTGGTGCGTGCGGCCACCGGCCTGACCGCTCCCCTGACCGACGAGTCGGGGGACACGTCGTGGGAGCGGCGGCTCGTCCAGCTGACCCGGGTCGCCGCCCGCACCGTCCCCGGGGCCGATCTGGTCGGCCTGACGCTGCGGGACCGGTACGGCGTCTGCACCACGCCCGGCGGGGGCCCCGCCGAGCTGGACCAGCTCCAGATCGGGCTGCGCGAGGGGCCGAGCCTGGACGCGATCCGGGGCGGGGTGCCCGCCGTCGTCACCGTCGGCGACCTCGACGACGAGCGCGACCGGTGGCCGCGGTTCGCGCCGGCCGCGGTGCACCGGGGCGTGTACGGCGTCCTGTCCGTCGCGCTGGTGCGGCCGGGGGTGGTCCGGGGCGCGGTGACCGTCTACTCACGGACCCGGCACGGCTTCGACCCCTCCGCGACGGCCATCGCCGACGCGTTCGCGCTGCAGGCCGCCGTCGCGCTGCACGGGGCCATGAAGGCCTACCACCTGGAACGGGCCCTGGAGACCCGCGACCTGATCGGGCAGGCCAAGGGCATCCTGATGCACCGGCACGGGATCGACGCCGACCGCGCCTTCCGCATGCTGGTCGGCGCGTCGCAGGCGACGAACATGAAGCTCCCGGACGTCGCCCGGTGGCTGATCGCCGACGCGGAGGCCCCCGTGGAGGTCCCGCCCGGGGTCGGGGTCACGGCCCCCGCGGATGGTCCTCCAGCTCCTGCCGCACCGCGCGCAACAGGAACGTGAGGGCGCAGGGGTGACCGGGGTCGAGGGCCGGCGCCGTGCGCCACACCCACAGGAAGCAGCGTTCCGTCGCCTCCGCGGCCCGGTCCTGGTCCCGCAGCGCGGTGCTCAGGAGCCCGAAGACCAGCGTTCCGGTCCCGTCGTACAACCGGCGGAGCGCGTCGAGGTCCCCGTCGCGGATCGCGCGGAGCAGCGCGGCGAGCTCCCGCGAACTCGGGACCATGCCCTCCGGTCCCCGTCGCAGCTCTGCCGGACTACGCATGTCGCCGTCGTGACCCACCATTGCTCCATCACCGTCGGAACGTCGCCGGGGTCAGGGGCGGCGGACGCCTCTCTCGTGCGGTCGGGAGACCGTGGTGCGAACGTTACCGTCGTGTCCGGTGAACCGCATGATCCGTCGACGCCGCCGGGTCCCGCCGACCGGTACGGTCCGGGTCGGTCGCCCGCACCGGTCCGGAGGTGACAGCAGTGACCGAGGTCCCCGTGCAGCGCCCCGCACCGCTGCACTCCGTGTCGACGGCGCGCCGGTCGGCGGAGCGGCTGCGCGCCGTCGACCGGGCCGGGCTGTCGGCCGATTCCGACGACCGGGTCCTGTCCGACCTGTGCGACGTGGCCCGGGAGCTGGCCGGCGGCGGCTACGCGACGGTGTCGGCGACCGACGGCGTGACGTCGTGGATCTGTGCGGCGAGCGGTGACGGGCCGGAGGCGGGGACGGTGGAGGGCGCGGGCGGCGCCGTCGAGCACGCGGTGGTCGACTCCGGCGTGCCCCTGGTGCTGGACGCCCTGCCCGACGCCCCGGCCGACGGCGACCCCGCTGCGGACACCCCCGGCCGGCCCGGCTCGGTGTGCAGCGTGCCGGTCTTCGGCGAGGCGGGCCACGTCGTCGCGGCGCTGCGGGTGGCGCGCACCGGCTCCGGTGAGTGGACGCCCCGCACGGTACGGCTGCTGACCGCCCTCGCCCGGACCCTCGGCGCGCACCTGCGGATGGCCGGGTCGATGCGGGTCAGCCAGGACCTCGCCGACCGGCTCGGCGCCCGGCTGGCCCGGTCGGAGTCCCAGCAGCAGTCGCTGTCGGACGAGCTGGGCGACTCCCAGCGGCGCACCGACCTGCTGGAGTCGGGGCTGCTGCCACCGGTCCTCCCGGAGATCGTGGGCGCCGAGGTCGCCGCCGTCTACGTCCCCGGTGCGGTCGGCGAGCACGTGGTCGGGGACTTCTACGACCTGTTCGCCGTCGGCGAGCGGTACTGCCTGGTGATCGGCGACGTCTGCGGGAAGGGCGTGCAGGCGTCGCAGATCGCGGTCGTGGCCCGGTACACGATCCGCGGCGCCGCGGCGCGGGACCTCGAGGTGGGGTCGATCGTCGCGAGCGTCGACGGGACCGTCCGGACGATGGACGAGCGGGCGATGCTGACCGTCGTGGTGGTCGTCCTCGAACACGACCCGGACGGCGGGCTGCGCGCGGAGATCGCCAGCGCCGGACACGAGCCCGCACTGGTGCTCCGCGCCGACGGCGCCGTGGAGCGCTACGGCACCGGCGGCACGATGCTCGGCCTCCCGATCCCGTGCCGGGTCGCCACCGACGTGGTCCGGCTCGGCAGCGGCGACGCGCTGCTGCTCTACACCGACGGCGTCACCGAGGCCCGGCCCGTCGCGGGCGCCGACCTGTTCGGCGACGACCGGCTCACCGACCTGTTCCGCACGTGCGCCGGGCTCGACGCCGCGGGCACCGTCGCCGCGGTCCACCGGGGCGTGTCCGCCTACGCCCGCGGGATGACCAAGGACGACACCGCGATCGTGGCGCTGCGGGTCACCTGACCGCCGGCGGGGCGGCCCGTCGCGCCAGCACGTCGGACCAGTGCCGCTGCGCGACCCGGGGGTGGGAGCGCAGCCATCCGGTGAGCGCGTTCTCCCCGTAGCGGGCGTCGAGCGGGTTGTCGGCGTCCTCGCTGATCCCGCGGGCGTCCGCGGCCAGCTCGGCCGGCAGGTCCAGCGGCGCGACGACGGCGTCCAGGCGCGGCGCGAGGAAGAACGGCACCGAGATCCGGTCGACCCCGGGCGGCGGCGACACCACCCGGTGCCGGGTCGCGGTGAGGTAGCCGCGGGTGGCGATCTCCAGCATCTCGCCGATGTTCACCACGAACGCGCCCGGCACCGGGACGGCGTCGATCCAGCCGCCGTCGGGGCCCTCGACCTGCAGCCCGCCGACGACGTCCTGCTGCAGCAGCGCGAGGTAGCCGTAGTCCTTGTGGGCGCCGACGCCCTGGTCGGAGCCGGGGGCCGGGCGACCCGGGTAGCGCACGATCTTGAGGTGCAGCGAGGACTCCTCGTCGAACCAGCCGTCGAAGTAGCCCTCCTGCTGGCCGAGCGCGGCGGCGAGCGCACGGAGCACCTCGCGGGAGACCCGCAGCGCCTCGGCCTGCCAGCGCAGCACGACCCCGCGCAGCTCGGGCAGCGCCGTCGGCCACTGGTTCGGCCCGATCAGCCGCAGCCAGTCCGGCTCCCCGGGCCCGGGCTCGACCGCGGCGCGCTCGGGCCCGATGTCGATCTGCTCGCGCCAGTCGGCGGTGCCGCCGGTGTGCTCGGTCCCGGCCCGGGTGTAGCCGCGGAACTGGGGGGAGTGGACGTTCTCGATCGCGAGACGCTCCTTCAGCGGCAGCGCGAAGAAGCGGCGGGCGAGCGCGTCCATGCCGGTCAGGACGTCGTCGGGGACGCCGTGACCGGTGACGTAGAAGAACCCGACCTCGCGCGCGGCGCGACGAAGCTCCGCGAGGAAGGCGGCCCGCTCGTCCGGGCCGGCGCGGAAGCGGGACAGGTCGACGACCGGGAGCCGGTCGGTGGCGAGGGGCGTCATGGTGCCTCCGACGGGGTGGCGGGCGGGCACCTCGGACGTGGTGCGCCGGGCGCACCAGCCAACCCGGCCGTCGGAGGGGGCGTCAAGGCGCCGGCCGCGAACCGGTCGTGGTCAGCCGCGGCTGCTGCCGACGAGGTGGGCGAACACCACGGTGTTGTCCCGGTAGCTCCGCGCGCCCGGGTCGAAAGATCCGCCACAGGTGATCAGACGCAGTTCTGCGCGGCCGACGTCGCCGTACACGGAACCGGTCGGGAACTCGTTCTTGGGAAACGATCGGACCTCGTCGACGCGGAACGTCGCGGAGATCCCGTCGGCCCGCGTCACGGTGATCTCCTCGCCGGGACGCATCCGGCCGAGGTCGTAGAACACCGAGGGTCCCTCGGCGGCCGAGTCGACGTGACCGAGGATGACCGACGGGCCGCGGAAGCCCGGCGCCGACGACCCCCGGTACCAGGACGCCCGGTCGTAGCCCGGCCCCGGGGCCGGGACCTCGAGGGTGCCGTCCGCTGCCAGACCGGACTGGTCGACGACCGACTCGACCCCGATCGACGGGATCGAGATCGACCGGGGCGGGGAGGGCGGGAGCACCTCGCCCACCGGCCGGGCACCCGCGGGCGCGGTGCCCACCACGGCCGGTCCCGCCGGGCCGGCGGCCGCGGCCACCGGCTCCGGGGGACCGCCCGCGGTCAGCGCCAGCACGAGCACGACCACACCCGCGACGCCCAGCAGGAGCGCGCCCGAGGGGGCGAGCAGCCGCCGGAGGCGGGACGGGTGTGGTGCGGTCATCGGGTACTCCGGTCCTGGTGCCGATCGGGGACCGGTCGTGGTGGTCCACCACGACCGGAGCCGGGGGCGCCGCCCGCCTGTGCGGACGGCACCCCCGGTGCGGATCAGTGCCCGCGGACGCCGCGACGGCGGACGACGAGCACCAGCGCGGAACCGGCGAGCAGCGCGACACCGGTCACGACCAGCGCCGTGTCGGTGCCGGAGGTGCTGCCACCACCGGTCTCGACGCCACCCTGCGGCATCGGCATGGTCCCGCTCGTCGTGTTGACGACGATCGTCGCGATGCCGATGGTGGTGCCGCCCTTGAGGGCGTCGGTCTCGAAGGCGCCGTTCAGGGCCTCGGCGGCCCCGGCGTTCAGGGTGACGGTCGTGCCGGTCAGCGTCGCGGTGCCCGCCGACTCGTCGATCGTGATCGGCTTCAGGGTCGAGCCGTTCAGGTCGAACAGGGTGGTCGACTCGGCGACGGTCTGGCCGCCGGCGCGGACCCGGCCGGTGAGCACGGCGGGGTCGCCCGGGTCGATCACGAAGTTGTCGAGCGTGACCTCGGTGTCGCCCTTGGTCAGGGTCAGGCCGCTGCCCATGTGCTCGATCCGGCCCTGTACGTAGGGCAGCACCTCGTTCGGCTTGTAGACGGTCACGTTGCCGCCGGTGATCGGGAACGACGCGCTGCCGTCGGCGATCGAGGCGGACCCGAACGGGCCGGGGGTGACGTCGAGCGAGGTCAGCGCGTCGGTGAAGCCCTTGTCCAAGGCGACCGAGGTGCTCTTGCCGGTCAGGTTGGAGATCATCGCGACCGGCGGAGGGGTCTCCTGCGCGGAGGCGACGCCGGCGCCCAGCGCGGTCGTCGCGGCGGCGACCAGGCCGATCGTGGCCAGGCCGATCACACGTCGTACGGAATTCGCCATTGTGGTTCTCCTTGGATCGCACCGACCGACGGGCGATTCCCGGCGACCTTTGCTCCTGTGTTCGACGGCCGGAGCGCGGGGGTTCGGAGAAATGCGGGAAAAATGTCCCGGGGCCCGGATATCACCGCGGGTGACGTGTTTCGGGCCCTGGGCAGCGGAGCGTGTGCGGCGGCGCTCAGCTCCCCCGGGGCGGTCGAGCCCGTGGTGCCGGATGCGGGCCTTCATCTCGGCGACGCCGTCGGCGAACCGCCCCTCGTGGACCTCCTCGACGGCGGCCGCACCGGACGCGGTGACGCTCCCGTCGGCGTCGATGAGGCCGGGGCGAGCAGGTGCCGGGCTCCACCGGCAGGCGTCGACGCCCCGATCCTCGCCGCGGCCCGGGCCGCGCTCGCCGCCGTCGGAGCACTCGCACCGCGAAGGTCCGGGCCCCGCCGGGGCGAGTCGTCGTCGACGCCTCGACACCGCCAGATGGCGGACTCCGACTCCGGTTCTGCGAGCAAGCGTCGGTTTCGTCCCGAAGGGTCGGTCTGTCAGCGTGTCGCCTCGACACGGCTCGACGATGACCAACGGAGGTCGCCGGATGCGCGCGCCCGAGGATGCCGAGCCGCATGGCTGACGCGGTCGCCGTCGGCGTGCTCGTGGACGACGCCCGTGCGATCGACACGGTTGTCGACGAGTTCAGTCACGTGCTGCCGTTCTTCGTGCACACGGTGATCCCGCCCGGCGGCACCTGCATCATGCTCGCGCCGGAGCCCGGGTCTCCGCACATGCGGGCCGTGGACGACGCTTCCGTCGCCTACGTCGCGCGCGGTCTCGGTGCGCTCGTGCGTCAGGTCGTCGTCGTGGATCACGGGCCCGCAGTCGCCGGAGCCGACGACGGGGTACGCATCCTGCATTTCATGGAATGGCTCCGAGCGCGGGGGAGACCGGGCCTGGTGCGGTCGTCCGACCTGTGGAACCACTATGTGGTGGCCCGCCTCAAGGGCATGCTGGTCGGCGAGACGGACCTGTTCGACGGCAAGGTGGCGGTACTCGACCAGCTCGACGCGACCAGTCGGTCGGATTATGTCGCCAGTCTCGAGGCGCTGATCGACAGCAGCGGTGACGTGGCGGCGGCCGCCGAGTCGATGTTTCTGCACCCCAACACACTGCGGTACCGCCTACGGCGGATCGCCGAGATCACCGGTCTCGATCTGAACGACCCGGTCGACCGGTTCGTGGTCGAGCTGCAGATCCGTCTGCGGTTCTCGCGCTCCCGTTGACCGCGCCGTCGGTCCGTGCGGCGGCGTGGCGGACGGATTCATTTTCCGCGTGATCACATCACGCGATCCTGGTGTCAACGTCCGCGGGGCCGCACCACACTTCCGAGTGGCGCTCTTGTTCTCCCCGACATTCGGCCCTTCGTCGTCGTGGCCAGAAGTTGTCGATCGAGACGAAGCCGACGTCCGGTCCGTACCTGCGGAATCGTCCCCTTCGTTCTCCGGGCAGCACGCGACGCATTGATCGCGGGCATCAGCCCCCTCCGTCCGATCCCGTCACATCGAGGGGCAGCGGTCCTTCCGCAGACCGGACGGAGGCGGCATCAACTGGAGTCGACAGTCGAGGAGGACTGACGGTGACCACGGAGTGGCAACGGTCGCGAACGCGACGACGCCGATGGGCGACGGTGACGGGAGCGGCGGTGGTCGTCGCGGCACTTCTGGCGGCGCCGGTCGCGATGGCAGGCCCGGACTCGAACACGCACGGGTCGGGAGACCAGCACACCCACCAGGCCGGGAACGGTGACGACGGCAACTGGGTGTCGGCCTGGTCGGCGTCGCCGCAGGGGCCGCCCACGCTGGGCAAGTTCGGCATCGAGACGCTCAGCGGCGACTCGCAGGTGCAGATCGCGCAGCAGATCGTGCCGCCGCCGACGGCGTTCGAGGACGAGACGATCCGGCAGGTCATGTACCTGCACCACGGCGGCAGCGCCGTGCGGATCCAGGTCGCGAACGACTACGGCACCGGTGACACGACGATCCCGTCGGTCACCATCGGCAAGCGGGCCGGCGACTCCGGCGCCGCGGTCGAGGGCGAGCCGCTGCCGGTCACGTTCGACGGCAAGGAGTCGGTGACGATCCCCAAGGGCGAGCGCGTGCTCAGCGACCCGGTGCCGCTGACCACCGAGGCGCTGCAGCACGTCGTCGTGAGCATGTACCTGCCGGGCGGGCAGGGGCCCGCCACGGTGCACGGCAACGCGATGCAGACGTTCTTCACCTCGGCGGGGGACCAGACCGACGCCGTCGACGACGGCGCGTTCGCCGAGCGCGGCATCGTGAACAACCCCTACACCTCGACGTTCACGACCGCGACGTACTACGCGACCAGCATCCAGGTCGAGGGCGAGCCGGGCGACAAGACGATCGTCGCGCTCGGTGACTCGATCACCGACGGCTTCTTCTCCGAGGGCAACACCGACGGCCGGTACCCCGACGTCCTGGCCCGCCGGCTGAAGGCGAACCCGGAGACCGCGCACCTGTCGGTGACCAACCAGGCGATCAGCGCCGGCCGGGTCCTGCGCGACGACGTCGGCCCGTCGACGCTCAACCGCCTCGAGAACGACGTCCTGAACCAGCCGAACCTTGGCGGCGTCCTGTTCCTGCAGGGCATCAACGACATCGGCAACACCCTGTTCCAGGACCGTCCGCGTACCGCGGACGAGCTCATCGAGGGCTACAAGGAGCTGGCCCAGCGCGTGCACGCCGCTGGCGTGCCGATCTACATCGGCACGCTGACGCCCGCGGGCAACCTGGCGCGCCCGACGCCGTTCGGCATGTACTCGCTGCCCGGGCCGGTCGCCGAGCGCAACAAGGTCAACGAGTGGCTCCGGACCGAGGGCACACAGTACTTCGACGGCATCGTCGACCACGACAAGACGATCCGTGACCCGCTGGTCCCGGACTGGATCGCCCTGCAGTACGACGCGCTGGACAACCTGCACCCGAACCAGCTCGGCTACAAGACGATGGCCGAGACCATCCCGCAGGAATACCTCGACGAGATGGCGGGCTGATCCCGTCCGATCGTCGTACCGATCCCGTCGCCGGGTCACGCAGGGAGCGGTGACCCGGCGGCGGGGGGCTCCCCGGCCCGACCCGCCATCTGGCGGGTCGGGCCAACCAAGGTGCGCATGATCGTCGGTGGCGCCGCGGCGCCGGGCCCGCCATCGTCGCCGCAACCACCAACGACGGAGGTCGACAATGAGCAAGTCCATCGATGGCGCCGCGATCGACAGTGTGCTGCGGTCTGCGGTGGAGGCCGGCGCGGTCCCGCACGTCGCGGCGATCGTCGCCGACCGCGACGGCGTGGTCTACGAGGGCGGCTACGGTCCGCGGGTGGCGGGCGAGTCCGGCGACGTGTCGACCTCGACGCACTTCCGGATCATGTCGATGACCAAGATGGTCGCGACGACGGCGGCGCTGCAGCAGCGCGAGCGCGGCGAGCTGGACTTCGACGCGCCGGTGGAGAACTACGTCCCCGAGTTCGCCGACGTGCAGGTCCTCGACGGCTGGGACGGCGACACCCCGAAGCTGCGCGCCCCGAAGACCAAGGCCACGGTCAAGCACCTTCTCACCCACACCTCGGGCCTGGCGTACTGGTTCTGGGACTCCGACATCGTGGCGTTCGAGCAGGCCACCGGAACCCCCAACGTCGTGCCGGGGGACATGGCCGCGTTCGGGGCGCCGATGGTTCACGACCCGGGTGAGCGCTACACCTACGGCATCAACACCGACTGGCTCGGGCGCGTCGTGGAGGCCGTGGCGGGCCAGACCCTCGATGTGGTGGTGAAGGACAACATCACCGGCCCGCTGGGGATGGACGAGACGATGTTCGCCCTCGACGACGCCCGGCAGGGCAACAAGACCCCGGTGCACGTGCCGGGCGAGGGCGGCGGCTGGGGCTCGGCGGGCAACATCCTGCCCGACGACCCGCAGTGGTGGGCCGGTGGTCACGGGTTGCACTCCACGCCGCGTGACTACGTGCGGTTCACGCAGATGCTGCTGCGCAACGGTGAGCTCGACGGCCAGCGGATCCTGCGCTCGGAGACGGTGGACGAGGCGTTCACCAACCAGATCGGGGACCTGGACTTCCCGCACGCGATCCCGACGGCGGACGCGGCGATCACCGGGCCGTTCGACCTGGGCCCGGGCTGGAAGTGGGGCTGGGGCCTGCTGCTCAACCAGGACGATGTGCCGGGTGGACGCAGGGCCGGGACCGGTGCCTGGGCGGGTCTGTTCAACACCCACTTCTGGGTGGACCGCACCACCGGGATCACGGCGTCGATCTACACGAACTCGCTGCCGTTCATCACGCCGCAGGCGCTCGGGCTCTACGGCGACTACGAGCAGGCCGTCTACGCCTCGCTCTGACGACCGGAGTACGGGGACAATGACGTCGTGTCCGTGACGAGACCGCAGTACGACGCTGAGCTGAAGGCCGGCCTGGCCGTCGTCGGCGGGGTGTTCCCGCCGACGATCACGCCGGACCTGATCGGTTTCATGCGGCGTTCCTACGCCTCGCCGCCTCTCGAGGCGGTCATGCGGGAGCGCGGGATCGCACGGCAGGACCACGTGATCGCCGGCCACGGCGGGGACCCGATCGAGGTGTCGGTGCTCCGCCCGGCCGGCGACGCCGATCGCCGGCCCTGCGTCGTCTACGTTCACTCCGGGGGACTGATGTTCGGCGACCGCTTCAGCGGCGCCGACACGGTGCTCGACTGGGTCGACGGCATGGGCGTCGTCCTCGTGACCGTGGAGTACCGGCTCGCCCCCGAGTTCCCCGACCCCTACCCGCGGGAGGACTGCTACCGGGCGCTGGAGTGGGTCGCGGCGAACACCGTGCAGCTCGGGATCCGGCGTGACCGGATCCTGCTCGCCGGGGCGAGCTCGGGCGGCGGCATCGTCGCGGGGATGGCGCTGGCCGCGCGCGACCGCGGCGGGCCCGTCGCCTGCGGTCAGGTCCTGGACTACCCGATGCTCGACGACCGGGGTCTCACGGCGTCGACCGGCCAGTTCGACGGCGTCGGGGTCTGGGACCGGATCAGCAACGAGACCGGGTGGACGGCGCTGCTCGGCGAGCGTCGCGGCGGACCGGACGTCTCCCCCTACGCGGCGCCCGCCCGGGCGCACGACCTGGCCGGCCTGCCGCCGGCGTTCCTGGACGTCGGCGCTGCCGAGATCTTTCGCGACGAGGCGATCGCCTACGCGGACCGGATCTGGACCGCGGGCGGCGACGCGGAGCTGCACGTCTGGTCGGGCGGCTTCCACGCGTTCGACATCTTCGCCCCGCACACGGTGCTGAGCCGGGGGATGGTGCGGACCCGCAACGCGTGGGTCGAGAAGATCCTGCTGGACTGACCGTCCGGCGCAGGCACCGTGGCCCGTGGTGAGCTGCGTTACTAGGATGGGTGTCGACCGAGGATGGTGAGCCGCGTGCAGGAGCTCCTGGGTCGTCTGTCCGCCCTGGACCCCGAGGCCACCGTGGGCCTCCGTGTCATCGCGTGCTTCGACGAGCTGGTGATCGGGAACGTGAACACACGCGGCCTGTTGAGCGCCGCCGCGTCGCTCGCCGGCTGCAACGCCGGGTTCCGCCAGGACGTCCCGCACCGGTCGCTGCGCGTGACGCCGCGCGGCGAGCTGCTCCGCGAGTCCGGCGCCGGGCCGTCGCCCGAACCCGGACCTGCCTCGGCGAAGTTGGACGGGATCACCGTCTGGATCGAGCGGACAGGTCCGGCGCACGCCAACGACGACATCATCCTCGAGCGGCTCGCCCTCGCGGTCCGCATCCGGCACGGCAGCGGTCGTCGGGACCTGGAGAACCGTCGCGAGCTGGGCCTGCTGCTGGACGGGACGGTCCCGGCCGAGGACCGCAGGACTGCGGCGTGCCGCATCCACCTCACACCCGGGCGGGCCTACCGGGTCGTCGCGGCGCCGCTGTTCGCGGTGTGGGACGAGCACCCGTCCGGCCCCGAGGACGTCGTCGCCACGCCGCACGGCCTGATCCACGCGCTGGTTCTGCCGGCCGAGCACGAGTCGGTCTCGGCCCGCCCGGCGGGCATCGGGGTCGCGACCGAGCTGGAACAGCTGCACCGGTCGTTCGTCACCGCGGTCGTCGCACTGCGGTTGTGCGACCAGCCGGGGACGACCTCCGTGCTGGCGGACACCTATGGCGGGCTCGTCGGCCTCCTCGCGGACATGCCGACCGACGCCGACCTGCCCGACGTCGACACCCTCGGCTCCGTGATGGCCCACGCCTGGGGCCCGGCGACGGTGGACGCACTCGTCCGCGCCGGGTCCGTCCGTCATGCGTCCCGGATCGCGGGCGTTCATCACAGCACGCTCCAGGCGCGGCTCGACGCGATCGGCGAGGCGATGGGTTTCGAGCCGTTCGACGACGGCATCGGCCGCTCCCGCCTCGGCATCGCCTACCTGGTGTGGCGCCTGCGCAACTCGCGCGTGCTGGACCTGCCCGCCCCGGCCGCGAGCGGCGCGTCGGAGGCCGACCGGGACCGGTCGGCCGAGCGCTCCTGAGCCTTGGTGATCACCGCAGTGACGGTCGAAGGTCGCTCTCGGAGCGAGATGTCCCAGGTGTCCTGACAGGTGGGGTGCACGAGGAGGATCCGACCGGTCTCGTCGAGGACCGATGCGCCTGCGGCGACGCGGGGAGTGGCGAACGTTTCGCCCGGGTCGGACACGCTGCGAGCACACGGCCGCCGAGGCGGGGACGTGGTCAGTCCGGGGCGACGACCAGTGCTGTGAGCGCGGCTCGGAGGGCCGGTCGCTGATCGCCGCCTGTGCGCCAGACGGCCTGGACATGTCGTTCGACCGTCGGCCGGAACGGCAGGAACCGCACCGCTGCGGGGACCTCTCCGCGACCGAGGCGGGGCACGACGCCGACCCCCAGACCGGCTGCGACGAGAGCGAGTTGGGTGGGGTGCTCGGCTGCCTCGTGGGCGATGCGGGGCTCGATCCCGTGACCGCGCAGGACCCCGAGCAGCCACTGGTGGCAGCTCGATCCTTGCGGCCAGCTGATCCAGCGCTCGTCGTGAAGGTCGTCCACGGTGACGGAGCTCTGCTCCGCCAGGCGATGGCCCGCGGGCACCGCCAGGTCGACGGTGTCGACCAGCACGGTCTCACCGGAGAGCCCGTCGGGCAGGACGAAGGGGTTCGAGGGACAGTACTGGTTGACGACGAGATCGACGGCGCCCCGGAGCAGCTGGGGCAACGCACGATGGGGGTCGTACTCGACGATCCGGACGTTCAACCTCGGATACCGGGTGTCGAGCCGGGCCACCGCGTCGGGGATCAGTCCGCGTACTGCGGTGGCGAACGCGGCGATCGTGAGATCGCCGTGCACCGTCCCCCGGTGTCTCTCGACCTCCGCTCGTGCGCGTTCCACCGACGCCAGGATCTGCTCGGCATGACGGGCGAGCAGCTGCCCGGAGTCGGTCAGCCGCACTCCGCGCCCGTCACGTTCGAGCAACCGGTCGCCCATCTCGCGTTCCAGCTTGGACAGCTGTTGTGAGGCGGCGGAGGCGGTGATGCACAACGCCTGTGCGGCGACGGAGATCGAGCCGTAGGTCGCCACCGCGTGCAGCGCGCGGAGCCGCTCCAGGTTCACATAAGAGACACTAACGTTCTGGGGCTGAGAACTCTTGATTTTCTTCGCGATCGCGCGCCGGTACAGATGGGGGTGTGGCACACACGCTCAGTCACCAGATGATCGAGAACGGCTGATGGAGGGCTCGGACGGACAGGCCCCCGAGGCGGCCGAGGAGGCTGTCGCCGATGACGACTCCCGGCTCGGGCGCCATCTGACACCGGGCCCCGCCCTCGCGCTCGCGGTGACCACCGTGATCGGCGGAGGCGCGTTGGCGCTGCCCGGAGTGGCGCTCGACGGAGCGGGCGACGACGCGGTGCTCGGCTGGGCTCTGGCCGGACTGATCACCATCCCGTTGCTGGTCGTGTTCTCCCGTCTGGGCGCCCGCTATCCGACGGCCGGTGGCATCGCCGGGTTCGTCCAGCCGCGATTCGGACGCCGGGCCGCGGCCGGGGTCGAGATGGTCCTGCTCGGAACCGTGAGTCTGGGGATGCCGGCCATCGCGTTGAGCGGCGGCGGCTACCTGGCAGCGGCCGTCGGTGCATCTGCGGACACCGCGTGGGTGGGCGCGATCGCGCTGTTGCTGCTGGTCACCGGCACCCTTTATGCAGGTGCGGCCCTCTCGACCCGCCTTCAGACCGCGCTGGCCGTCGTCCTGACGATCGCTCTCCTCGCTGTCGGCCTCGTGGGTCTTCTGTCGCCGGCGGCGGAGTTCACTCCACCGTCGTTCACCGCGGCCGGTTGGGGGAACGCCTTCGGGGTCGTGGGGGTGCTGTTCTTCGGGTTGACGGGCTGGGAGATCGTCGCCTTCACGCTGGGGGAGTACGAGAATCCGAAGCGGGACTTTCCTCGTGTGGTCGCTCTGAGCTTCGTCATCGTCATCGGCGTCTATCTGGTACTGGCGGCCGGCATTCAGGCGATCCTTCGTCCGGGGGACGCGACGAACGAGACTGCACCCGTCGCCGAGCTGGTCAGCCGGGCGGTCTCTCCGGAGGCGGCCGTGTTCGTCTCGGTCCTCGGGGTCGTCATCCTCGCGGCGAACCTGGTCGGGGCCATGTGGGGTGCGTCCCGACTGGTCTACTCGAGCTCCGGGGAAGGGCTGCTCCCACGAGGTCTGTTCCATGTCGCAGGCGCCAGTCGGACTCCTCGCCGTGCCGTCCTGGTGGTCGGAGGCGCCTTCGTCCTCCTTGTCGGTGCCTCGGCGCTGGGGCTGATCAGCGTCACGACGATGTTCGAGGTCGCCGGCCAGAACTTCTTCCTGCTCTACGTGGTGACCGCCGCCGTCTACGGAGTCGAGGCGCGCAGCCGGGTCGCTCGATGTTTCGGGTTGCTGCTCGCTGCCGCTCTCGCGGCGGTTGCTCTTCTGGGGTTCGACCCTCTCGCTCTGTTCTATCCCGCAGTCCTGTTCATGATCGGTTCTCTGATCTTCCGGTCGCGAGCCTGAGTCGCAACACTGCTCTCCCTTCTACTTTCGGCCACCGACCTTGAATGTCAACGAATAGTGGCACGTCCTCGGCGTGTCGCGACAGCGGAGCGTCGACGGTGTGGCACTCAGATGTCTTGCGAGGCTGCGATGTCCGTCCGAACGATGTGACCGGCGTAGGTCTTTCATGTCCGCTTCGACATCCACCGAGCAGACTCGCTCACTTCCTCCTCAGGGCCAGGATGCTGACTTCAGCTCTCCCCTTTCCCTGCATCTTCGGTGGTTCGTTCTTCGTCGTGGCGAACGCCCCGTTTCATGCGCAGCGGTCGAGTCGCTTCTTCGAGTATATGGCGATCACGTTTCGGTCACGCTTCGTCCCTGACGACATCGCTGAGAGCGCGCCTGCCGGAAAGAACGCTCGGAAGATCATTCGGGGCCGACCGGCCGTTCATTCCGCCCGTGCTCGGCGCTTCCTGTGCAGAGGGACGGTCACCGCACCAGGGGGCTTCGCAACAGCGGGTCGCACCGGCTGGGAATGTCCGCTCCGTCCGGCCCCGGGTGACGTTCTGAAGTGGCCCCGGTGGTCGGGCGCCGGGCGTCTGCTGTCTCAGGCCAGCGAGCTGATCATCTTTTCGGCGATTTGTCGTTGGTCGAGGTCGCTTGTGTCGATCGTTCGGGCTCCGCGTGGGCGCGGGTCGTGCCGGCTCTCGTGGACGGCCGCGGCGATCGCGTCGGCCAGCGCATCGTTGGTGAGGCCGAGGCGGTGGTCGCCCTGGATGACCGGGCCGCCGCCTTGAGCCCGAGCGGTGATCCGTTCGGCGAGGGCGGCCGCGGAGGCGTCCAGCCAGAACAGCGCGGGTGAGTCACCGCTGTCAGGGTCTTCGTGCTGGGCATCGAGCAGCAGCGCGATGGTGCGGGGATCGCCGGTGATGACGACGGTCGCCGCGCCGCCGTGTGCCAGGCAGCCGGCGACCGCACGGGCGTTGGCGGCGCGTAGTGGCCCGAGGTGATCTCCGCGCACGTGTCTTCCGAGGAACCCGAGCTGGTGGGCGTCGAGATAGCCGACCGGCTCGCCCGCTCTGGCCAACAGCGAGAACGTCTGGAACCCGGCGGTGGACACGCCGACTCCTCCCGGCCCGGTGATCACCACAAGGCGGCGTGGTGGTGTCGCGGTTGTGGGCGGACGTCGGGCCGGCGTGGCGAGGTGCCCCGAGCTGGTCTGTTGAATGTGGGTCAGTGCGGCGTCGGTGACGTGGTCAGCGAGCTCGGTGGGAGTCCGTCCCGTCGTGTTCAGGCGCAGGTCGGCGAGCTCGGGGGCGATCCGGTGGGCGTAATCCACCGCGTCGTCGGCGAGCTCGGTGAGCCAGCCGCGGCGGTCCACCCGCTCGCGGATGGTGTCGCTGTCCGCCTCCAGATGGATGGCCAGGACGCGTGAGCGCTCGACGTCAGGGAGCAGGCGAGTCAGGTGATCGGTGTCGTCGAGGAGTCCGGCGACGATGAGGGCGTGTGCTCCATGGGCCTGATAGTTGTGGATCAACGAGGGAAGCGCGGCAGCGATCAGGTCAGCTTCGGTGGCCCGGGTGCCGCTGGCCAGCCGGAGCTGGTCGGCGTCGACGAACGCTGCCGTCACCCCGGCGGTGGCCAGGTGGGTCAGCGTCCGGTAGCCGACGGTGGACTTCCCTACCCCCGATGTCCCGAGAAGCCAGATGATCGGCAGCACGTTCGCACCGTAGGAGCGACCCACCGCGGGGAGGAACCGGATTTCGGGGCCGTCTCCGGAAGGCATACGGGAGATCCGCGCCCTTGGTGACCGCGCGCGGGTGACGGGCGACCTCACGACGGCCGTCGACCACGATCACCTCGCTCGCGTGCAGGGAGCACCCGCACCCCTCGCCTGATCGGTCGCGCCGGAACCGAGTAGCGGCACTGGCGGGCGGTGACCCGGGCGTGCTGGTCGACCCGCGGTTCAGCATCAGCCCGGGCTCGAACGCCTCGTTCGGCAGGGGGCGCAGCATGGTGGCGTCGGTGGCGAAGTCGTGGCCGACAGTGCGGACTCGGTTGGCGATCCGGCGGGCGTCGTCGGCGTCATCGAACGCGGTGAGGTGCTCGTTGAGCTCCGAGAGCGACGCGATGCGTGGGACGGGGACGAGATGGGTGCGACGGAACCGGCCGCCCTCGCCCAGCGTTGCCACTGTCGTGCGCCACGAGGTCGAGACACGGAGCGGGCGTAGCGGCGACTCACTCCACGTCCAGGTCCACGACCACCAGTCAAAGGATCGTCGTTGTGCCTCTGACCTGCGTGCCCCCGGCAGGATTCGAACCTGCGGCACCCGCTTTAGGAGCTTTCACCTACCTGTACTGATAGCTGTTGAACAGGGATTCTAGTGGCAGATTGCCCGGTAAACATGGCTCCACGGGTGTGAGTGGGCACGAATTCGCGCCACGAATGGCTCCACGCGGTCGGGCTGGTTCGCAGCCGGCGGGCGCGGCTCAGGCGGCCTTCGGGCGCTGCTCGACGACCTCGGAGCGGTAGCTCTCGATGATGTCCATGAACTCGGTGTGCTCGGCGGAGGGGACGCCGCAGAAGTTGAGTGTGGACGCGATCTCCATGGCGACGGCGTCGAACTGCTCGTCGGTGATCTTCAGGGTTTCGTGGGCCTTGACCATGTCGAGGCCGGGGTAGCACGGTGGGCCGCCCGCGGCCTGTACGGACCAGGCCGTGACCAGGAACTTGTAGCCGGGCGCGTTCGCCGGCACACCGTGGTGGGCGTGCACGCCGTCGTTCGCGTTGACCGAAGCGTTCTCGAAGAGCCGGTCGACGAGGATGTCAACCGCGCCGGCGATGCCGTAGACGCCGCCGAGGCGTTCGTACAGGGACTGCTCGGTCATGACGTTGCTCCACTCCGGTGTAGGGCGCGTGTTCGGTGCGACCGCGTGATGACGATCACTCCCTACCGTCCCCGAGCGAGGGGGTCTGGTCAATAGTGCACAACCGATTGGCTTGAGGGCTGTGCCCGGGGCCGCGGTGGTTGACAGGTGCCCTTGGCGCGGCGGGTCCGGTTGCGCACTGTGGAGTAGCTTCGGGGGCTCATTCGACTGCCGTGGTCGCCTGGCCCCTGTGTTCACGAACGTCGAGCGTGACGGCGGTGCGCCTTCGGCAGGGAGAGACCGTGGCGGAAGACGAGATCTCGCTGGAAGCCCACATCGCGCTGGTTGAGCAGCTTCCTTACCGCCTCGCGACCGTGGTTGCTGTCGGAGCACTGACGTCGTCGGAGGCGCAGGACGTCGTGTCGCGAGCCAGGCTGTTGTTGCAGGCGAGAGTGGCGGTCGGTAACGCCGCCGGAGTCCAGGCCTGAGACCTCGCCGCCTGCGCCCCCCATTTGGGGGATTACCGCTGTGATGGGCGTGTCGTTGTCCGGGGTAGGGGCTCCGGAGCGGCGCCCCACGAATCCCGACCTCGGAGATGCGGCCCCGGACCCGGTCGCCCCGTCGGGCCGACACGAGGAGACCTCGTGTTCCACGGTTTCACCAAGAAGTTCCTGAACGACTCGATCGAACGCAGCACCGACAACGCGATGGACCGTCGTCGCTTCCTGCGCGCGGCCGGGCTCACCGGTGCGGGGGTCGCCGGTCTCGGTGTTCTCGGCAGCGGCATCGCGTCCGCGAGCGAGGGCGGCCTGCTGGGCGGGCTCGGTCTCGGTGACAGCGGCAGCGGCAGCGACGACGGCGGCGTCTCCGACGCCGCTGTCCTGAACTTCGCGCTCAACCTCGAGTACCTGGAGGCCGAGTTCTACCTGCGCGCAGTCACCGGCGAAGGTCTGAAGGACTCCCAGATCGACGGCAAGGGGGACCTGGGCGGCGTCACCGGCGGCTACAAGGTCCGATTCGAGACGAAGATCGGCCGTCAGTACGCCGAGGAGATCGCCCAGGACGAGCGGGCGCACGTCGACTTCCTGCGCTCCGCCCTCGGTGAGGCCCGCGTGGCGCGTCCGGAGATCAATCTGCAGGAGGCGTTCACCGCAGCCGCGCAGGCCGCCGGGGTGATCGGCAAGAACGAGACGTTCGACCCGTTCAAGGACGAGACGAGCTTCCTGCTCGGCGCCTTCATCTTCGAGGACGTCGGCGTCACCGCCTACAAGGGCGCGGCGCCGTTGGTGTCGAACAAGACCTTCCTGGAGGCGGCCGCCGGCATCCTCGCCGTCGAGGCCTACCACGCAGGTCTGGTGCGGACCCTGCTGCTCCAGGGTGGTGCGGCCGACGTGGTCGGGAAGATCTCCGACGCCCGGGACTCGCTGGACGGGCCGTCCGATCTGGACCAGGGGATCGTCGACGGCAACGGCAACGCCAACATCGTCCCGGCCGATGAGAACTCGATCGCGTTCTCTCGGACCCCGGGTCAGGTTCTCAACATCGTCTACCTGAACCCTCAGGCCGTTACCTCGGGAGGGTTCTTCCCGGAGGGCGTCAACGGGGCGGTCGACACCAGCGACGCGAACGGCTGACCTCGCGAGACAGGTCCCCCCGACACACAGAGAAGGGGGGGGGGGGGGGGGCGGGGGGGGG